>NZ_CP012070.1:2563833-2884312 GCF_001189535.1 Arsenicicoccus sp. oral taxon 190 | reverse complement strand
CCGGACACCCGCGCGGTGACCGCCGCGGACCTCGAGGGAGAGGTCTGGCGGGTCGAGGCCGCCGCCGGTCGCTCCGGCGTCCTCGGGGTCTACGACCTGGCGGTCCGCGGCACCCGCTGGCAGCTCGTCGCCCTCTCCGACTGATCGCGCCCCACCCTCACCCTTCGACCTCACCTTCACTCCCACCTTCAATCGTGTTTTTCACCCTCATTTTGTGCGTATGACGAAAGCAGGTGCTCCCATGACGGCGACGACCACCCGACCCCCGTTGACCACGGCGACGCTGGACCTGCTCGACCGGGCCTACGCCGCGCTCGCCGAGGCGACCTGCGCGACGACGACGGCTGACCGCTACGTCGCGGCACACCTGTCCGGGCTGCGAGCCGGGGCGGCGCTGCTGGCCACCCGTGGGCGCCCCGCCGGCCGGGGCCGCCCCCGCAGCGTGTGGGAGCTGCTGCCCGCCGCGGCCCCCGAGCTGGGGGAGTGGGCCGCGTTCTACGCCGCCTCGGCGGTGCGCCGGTCCGTCGCCGAGCGGGGCGGGCTGATCTCGGCCCGCGAGGCGGACGACCTGGTGCGAGCCTCGGAGACCTTCCTCGGTCTCGTCGAGTCCTCGCTGGGCGCGGCCCCGCACGCGCCGCTGCCGTCCCTGCAGGTGGCTGCCGGTGTCCGATGACTTCGTCCACCTGCACGTGGCGTCGGGGCACTCGCTGCGCTACGGCACGACCACCCCGGGCGACCTGGTGGACCTGGCGGCGGGGTGGGGCCAGCACACCCTGGCGCTGACCGACCGCGACGGCCTCTACGGCGCCGTGAAGTTCGCCCAGGCCTGCCTCGCGCGCGGCATCGCCCCGGTCCTCGGCGTGGACCTCGCCGTCGGGGCCGTCGCCGGTCGGCAGGGGCGCCCGCCGGGGCGCACCCCGGTCCGCGGCGGTGCGCTCGTCGACCCCCGGCTGCCGCGGGTCACCGTGCTCGCGCGGGGGCAGGCGCACCTGCCGCCCGGGACCGGCTGGGCCCGGCTGTGCCGCCTGGTCACCGCCACCCACCTCGCGGGCGAGCGGGGCACCCCGGTGACCAGCCTGGAGCTCGTGGCCGAGCATGTCCGCGTCGAGCACGCCCGCTCCGAGCACGCCCGCGCCGAGCGGTCGGCCGCCCTGACGGTGCTGGTCGGGCCCGACTCCGACGTGGGCCGCGCGGTCCTGCAGGGCCGCTCCGTGCTGGCCCGGGAGCGGCTGGACCGCTGGCGGCGAGCGCTGCCGGAGGGCGCCCTGGTCGTCGAGGTGGTCTGCCACGAGGGTCCTCCCGGCACCCCCGTCAGCCGTCGCCAGGCCGCGGCCATGCTGGCGCTGGCCGACGCGGCCCGGGTGCCGGCGGTGCTGACCGCCGCGGTGCGGCACGGGCGCCCCGAGGACGCGATCACGGCCGACGTCCTCGACGCCGCCCGGCGCCTCGTCGCCCTCGACACCCGCCACCTGGACCGGGTCACCACGCTGGGCCACCTGTCCTCGACGCCCGCCATGGTCGCGCTGGCCCGGGTCGTCTGCGACGGCGACCAGGCCCGGGCCGACGAGCTGCTGCGCCGCACCCTGCAGGTCGCGGCCGACTGCCGCCTCGACCCGCGCAGCGACCTCGGGATCGGGTCGGTGCAGCTGCCGGAGCCCGGGGTCCTCGGCATACGGCCGGGGGAGTCTCCGCAGCGGGTGCTGGCCGAGCGCTGCCGAGGCGCGCTCCCCGCCCGCTACCCGGGCGCGAGCGACCGGGAGCGGCGCGCCATCGAGGCGCGGCTGGAGGACGAGCTGGGGGTCGTGGCGACGCTCGGCTACCCGACCTACTTCCTCACCGTCGCCACGGTCTGCGACCTGATCCGCGACATGTCCGGGAGGGTCGCCGCCCGGGGGTCCGGCGCCGGCAGCCTGATCAACTACCTGCTCGGCATCAGCGGGGTCGACCCGATCCGCTACGACCTGCTGATGGAGCGGTTCTGCTCCCCGCTGCGCGCGCAGCTGCCCGACATCGACATCGACGTGGAGTCCGACCGGCGGACCGCGATCTACGAGCGGGTCCTCGACCGCTTCGGCGGTGACCGGGTGACCTGCGTGTCGATGATGGACAGCTACCGGGTGCGCCACGCGATCCGGGACGTCGGGGGAGCGCTCGGCATGCCGCCGACCGAGATCGACGCGATCGCCAAGGCCTTCCCCCACATCCGGGCCCGGGACGCCCGCAACGCCATCGCGGACCTGCCCGAGCTGCGGGCGAGCGGCCTGGACGCCCCCCGGCTGCAGACCTTCTTCGACCTGGTCGAGCGCGTCGACGGGCTGCCCCGCCACGTCGCCCTGCACCCGTGCGGGGTGGTGCTGTCCAACTCCGGGCTGCTCGACCGCACCCCCGTCGAGGCGAGCTGGCTCGGCTTCCCGATGAGCCACTTCGACAAGGACGACGTCGAGGCCATGGGGCTGCTCAAGCTCGACGTGCTCGGCATCCGCATGCAGTCGGCGATGGCCCACGCGGTCGCCGAGGTGGAGCGCGTCGACGGGATCCGCATCGACCTGGACGACCAGGCCCAGGTGCCGCTGGACGACGAGGCGACCTTCCGGCTGATCCGCAGCACCCACACCCTCGGGTGCTTCCAGATCGAGTCCCCCGGGCAGCGGGAGCTGATCGGCAAGTTCGGTCCCGAGCGGTTCGAGGACATCGTCATCGACATCTCGTTGTTCCGGCCCGGGCCGGTCAAGTCGGACATGATCACCCCCTTCCTGCGGGCCCGGCAGGGGTGGGCCGAGCCGGACTACCTGCACGAGACGCTGGTGCCGGCACTGCAGGAGACCGCCGGCGTCGTGGTCTTCCACGAGCAGGTGCTGCGCATCGTCGCCGAGACGGCCGGGGTGACGCTGGCCGAGGCGGACGAGGTGCGGCGAGCCCTGGGGTCGCCTCAGGGTCAGGTGGAGGTCGAGGCCTGGTGGCGTCCGGCGGCGGCCGCCCGGGGCTACGCCCCGCCGGACGTCGACCGGATCTGGGAGGTGCTGCACGCGTTCGCGTCGTTCGGGTTCTGCAAGGCGCACGCCGCGGCCTTCGCGCTGCCGACCTACCAGTCCGCGTGGCTCAAGACGCACCACCCGGCGGCCTTCCTGGCCGGGGTGCTCACCCACGACCCGGGGATGTACCCCAAGCGCCTCATCCTCGACGACGCCCGCAACCTCGGCATCGCGGTGCTCGGCCTGGACGTCAACGCCTCCGGCGACACCTACCGCGTCGAGCGGGTGGAGCCCTGGCACGAGCCGCCGCCGCAGATCCTGGACCAGGTGGGGCGCGCCGGACCGGCCCACCCCGACCTGCCCGACGCCCGCGACTACGGCATCCGGCTCTCGCTCGCCGACGTCAAGGGCATCAGCGACGCCGAGGTGCAGCGCCTCGTCGCCGGGCAGCCCTACGTCACGCTCGCCGACGTGTGGAACCGCGCCCAGCCCTCGCGCCCGGTCCTGGAGCGCCTCGTCCTCGCCGGGGCCCTGGACTCTCTCTACGGCCTGTCGGGGCACCGCGCCGTCGAGGGGCTCGGCCGGCGCGGCAAGATCACCCGGCGCGACCTGCTGCTGCACGTCGCCGAGCTCGAGCGCTACACCCGCGCCACCACCCGCCGCGCGCCCCGCCCCGCGGGAGCCGCAGCCTCCCGGCGACCGGAGACCGGCCCGGAGCTGCGCTCCGCCGCGCCGGACGTGCGCTCGGCCGCTGCCCGGCAGTCCCAGGAGCACGCCCGGGTCACGGCCGCGGCCGAGCAGCCGGTCCAGCTGTCCCTCGACCTCGGCGACGCCCCGGAGCTGACCGTCGGCAGCGGCCTGCCGGAGATGACGCAGACCGAGCGGGTGCGTGCCGAGCTGGAGGTGCTGGGGCTCGACGCCACGGCCCACGTGCTGGAGCCCTACGCCCCGATGCTGCGGGCCCTCGGTGCGGTGCGGTCCGTGGACCTGCTGCGGGCGCGCAGCAGGTCCACGGTGCTCGCCGCGGGCGTCAAGGTGGCCACGCAGACCCCGCCGGTGCGATCGGGGCGCCGGGTGGTCTTCCTCACCCTCGACGACACGACCGGCCCGATCGACGCGACCTTCTTCGAGGACGTGCAGGGGCCGTATGCCGCCACCGTCTTCCACTCCTGGATGCTGCTCGTCCGCGGAGAGGTCCGCCGCACCGGCCCGCGCGGGATCTCGCTGCGCGCCACCGGGGCCTGGGAGCTCGGCACGCTCTGGGAGGAGTGGCTGCGCAGCGGCCCGCAGGGGGTCCACGAGCTCCTCGCGCGCAGCGAGGCCGAGGCGGTGGAGCGGGCCGCCGAGGCCGAGCGGGCCACGGGCACCGAGGGATCGCCGCGGACCCGGCGGGTCCTGCTGCACGCCTCGGGGTTCGCGCAGTCCCCCTACGCAGACATCCGACCAGCCGGAGGAGACCCCCGTGAGGCACCCCGCAAGCTGTGGCACTCCAGCCCCGGCAGCTCCGGGCACTAGGGTGGGACCGACGCCGCGTCAGCGCTCGCCGCTGCACCGCGGACCCCGCCCAGCCGACCGCCAAGGAGCCCCACGATGCCCGACCAGGCGGACCCTGCCCCGTCCCGTCGCTCCCGCGCCGCGGGCGTCGAGACCAACCTGCGCACCGCCGCCGTCTGGGACGCCGTGCGCACCGCCGTCGACGACCTGTCCGGGGAGCTCGGTCGCCCGCTGCGGATCCTCGACCTCGGGGGCGGCACCGGCGGGATCGCCGTCGCCCTGGCCGGCCTGGGGCACGAGATCACCGTGGTCGACCCCAGCCCGGACGCCCTCGCGGCCCTCGACCGGCGGGCGCAGGAGGCCGGCGTCGCCGATCGCGTCCGCGGCGTCCAGGGCGACGGTGGCTCCCTCGCCGCGGTCCACGAGCCCGGCACCGCCGACCTCGTCTGCTGCCACGGGGTGCTGGAGTTCGTCGACGACCCGGCCGCGTCGCTCGCCGCGATCAGCGCCGCCCTCGCCCCCCACGGGCTGCTCAGCCTCACCGTCGCCCAGCGCCTCGCGGTCGTCCTCGCCCGGGCCCTCGCGGGACAGTTCAGCCAGGCCCAGCACGCCCTCACCACGCCCGAGGGCCGGTGGGGGTCCACGGACCCGCTGCCCAGGCGCTTCGACCTGGCCTCCGTCTCCGACCTGGTCGAGGCCGCCGGGCTCGAGATCACCGACGCCCACGGGGTGCGGATCTTCAGCGACCTCGTCCCCTCGACCCTGGTCGACTCCGAGGCCGACCGGATGGCCCTGCTCGACCTGGAGCGGGCGGCGTCCAGCCACCCCGAGTTCGCGATCCTGGGGCAGCTCGGCTCGGCCCTGCACGTCATCGCCGCCCGGCACTGAGGTGACCGCGCCGTGAGCCGGCGGCAGTTCTCCCTGGACGCACCCGACCCGGAGCTGCTGGACGACACGGGCTGCCACGTGCTGCACGTGGACATGGACGCCTTCTACGCGTCGGTGACCCTCCTGGAGCACCCCGACCTGGTCGGCACCCCCGTCATCATCGGCGGCGGCACCCGGGGCGTCGTGCTCTCCGCGACCTACGAGGCACGCCGGTTCGGCGTGGCCTCGGCGATGCCGATGGCGCGCGCCCGGCGGCTGTGCCCCCAGGCGACCGTGCTCGGCCCCGACCACAGCCGCTACGCCGAGGTGTCCCGCGGCGTCATGGCGGTCTTCCGCTCCGTGACCCCGCTGGTCGAGCCGCTCTCCGTGGACGAGGCCTTCCTCGACGTCGCCGGCGCGGTCCGCACCCACGGCCGCCCCGCCGTCATCGCCCGCCGGATCCGCGACGCCGTCACCGACGAGCAGGGCATCACCTGCTCGGTGGGCGTGGCCCCGACCAAGTTCGTCGCCAAGCTCGCCTCCGGGCTCGCCAAGCCCGACGGGCTGCGGGTCGTCCCCGTGGACCAGGTGGTGCCCACCCTGCACCAGCTGCCGGTCGGGGCGCTGTGGGGCGTCGGCGACAAGACCGAGGAGGCGTTGCTGCGGCTCGGGCTGCGCACCGTCGCCGACATCGCGCACACCCCCCGGCCCACCCTGCAGCGAGCCCTCGGCCAGGCCATGGGCGCCTCGCTGCACGAGCTGGCCTGGGGCCGGGACCCGCGCCGGGTGACCCCGGCCCACGTGGAGAAGTCCGTCGGGGCCGACGAGACCTTCGCCCACGACATCGACGACCCCGTCGAGATCCACCGTCACCTGCTCGGCCTCGCCGACCGGTCGACGGCACGGCTGCGCTCCCAGGGCATGGTGGCCCGCACCGTCTCCATCAAGGTGCGCTTCGCCGACTTCACGACGATCACCCGCGCCCGGACCCTGCGCGAGCACACCGACGTCGGCCACGAGGTCTACCAGGTGGCGCGGGAGCTCTTCGACGCCCTCGGGCTGCAACGAGCCCGGATCCGGCTGGTCGGCGTGCGGCTCGAGAGCCTCTCGGAGTCCGGGACGGTGTCGCGGCAGGCGACCCTGGACGAGCCGGAGCACGGGTGGCGCGACGCCGAGCGGGCCGTCGACCGGGCCAGCGCGAGGTTCGGGGCCGGGGTGGTGCGGCCCGCGAGCCTGGTCCGTGGCGCAAGATCTACCGCTACCCCGCCACGGGATCTATCCTGAACCTATCCTCGTTGAGAGAGATGGACGGCCCCCCTCAGCAGACCCGCCGCTGGCCGGACCGCCGTCGCTGCCGACGTCACCGCCACACCCCGAGGGAGGGGGAGCCACGATGCCACTGTCAGAGCGTGAGCAGGCCTTGCTCGAGCAGATGGAGCAGGCGCTCTATGCCGAGGATCCGCGTTTCGCCGAGAACCTCGCCAATCCCACCCCTCCCAACGTCCGGCGCCGACGCGTCATCATCGGCATCCTCGGCGTCGTCGCCGGCCTGGCCGTGGTCCTGCTGGGCGTCACCCAGCAGCTCATCTGGGTGGGCGTCGTCGGGTTCCTGCTCATGGTCGCCGCCGGGGTCTACGCCCTGACCGCGCCCCGCCGAGCCCCGCTGGGCTCCGTGCAGGCCGACGGCTCCGTCCAGCGCAGCCGGTTCGGACGCCGCGGCGGCGCCTCGCGCGCCACGCCGGGCCGCACCCGCACCGGCCAGCAGGGCCGCCGCGCCGCGCAGCCCCGCCAGGGCACCTTCATGCAGCGTCTCGAGCAGCGGTGGGACGACCGCCGCAGCCGCGGCGAGTTCTGACGCGAGTCGGCTGGGTCAGACAGGTCGACTCGGTCACGTCGGTCGGGCCAGGTCGGCTCGATCAGGTCGGTCGCGCCCCGTCACCCGCGCGCCGTCAGCCCCAGAGCAGCGTGCCCACCCAGGCCGCCCCGATGACCAGGCCGGCGGCCAGCTCGATCAGCATGGACAGCCCCACGGCCCGCAGCGCGTGCACCGTCGACGGCCACGCCGCGCCGTGCCCCCGGAGCCGCTGCAGCTCGGACAGGTAGACCCCCAGCACGAAACCCCCGACAGCACCCACCACCGGGACCACGAAGAAGCCGACCACGCCGACCAGCACGCCGAGCACCAGCGACCGGGTCGGCACCCCGCCGGCCCGCAGCCGGCGCCCGGGCAGGAGGTACTGCAGCGCCAGGCCGGCGGCATACGCCACCGTCACGAGCCCGGCGAGCCACCAGACCTGGCCGACCACGGCCCACACCACCACCGCGCCCCACACGAGCAGCAGCCCGGGGAGCACCGGCAGGACGATGCCGATGAGACCGACGACGACGGCGAGGGCGACGAGCAGGGTCACGGAGTCCACGCCACCACGATAGGGCCGACGCGACGAGACCCCCGCCGGCCGGGGGGCCGAGGGGGGTCTCGTCTGGGGGTGCTGCCGCTCAGCTGGTCGGCTCGCGGTGCAGTCGCTCGGTCTGGTCGTCGATGTCGACCGCGATCGGTCGCAGGCTGTCCAGGTGCTGACGCCCGTGGTGGGCGCAGAAGAGCAGCTCCCCGCCGTTGGCGAGTCGTGCTCGGATGTAGGCCTGCGCGCCACAGCGGTCGCAGCGGTCCGCTGCCGTGAGTTCGCTCGATGCCAGTGCAGTGGTCACGATGGGCCTCTCTTTCGCGTCAGTCGGGGTCGTGGGCCCGGTCCTGGAGCCCGACGGCCTCTACGGCGGTGACAACAGTCAAGCACGCAGATTCGTTCCCACCCGCATTTCTCGGCATGCGGAGCGCGCGTCGTCCGCGGCCGCAGGCCGACGTGGGCGTGCCTGCGGGGGCTTGTCGGACCTCACCGGTAACCTGCAGCGCGTGTCACAAGCAACCGCGACCGAGACCTACTCCGCCCGTCACCTGCAGGTCCTCGAGGGCCTGGAGGCGGTGCGCAAGCGCCCGGGGATGTACATCGGGTCCACCGACGGTCGCGGCCTGACCCACTGCCTGTGGGAGATCATCGACAACGCCGTGGACGAGGCGCTGGGCGGCCACTGCGACCACATCGAGGTCATCCTCGGCGCCGACGGCTCGGTGACGGTGCGGGACAACGGCCGTGGCATGCCCGTCGACCGGGAGCCGCGGACCGGCCTGTCCGGCGTCGAGGTGATCTTCACCAAGCTCCACGCGGGCGGCAAGTTCGGCGGGGGGTCGTATGCCGCGTCCGGCGGTCTGCACGGCGTCGGCGCCAGCGTGGTCAACGCCCTGTCCGCGCGGCTGGACGTCCAGGTCGACCGCGGCGGCAAGACGCACCAGATGTCCTTCCGGCGCGGGGAGCCCGGCACCTACGACGACAGCGCCGGGCCCGGCCCGGACAACCCCTTCGTCCCCTTCGAGGACAAGACCGAGCTGCAGGTGGTCGGCAAGACCAGGCGCGGGGTCACGGGGAGCCGGGTGCGCTTCTGGACCGACCCGCAGATCTTCCTCCGGACGGCGTCGCTGGACCGCAGCGACCTCGTGGCGCGGGCCCGCCAGACCGCCTTCCTCGTGCCCGGGCTGACGATCGTCGTGCGCGACGAGCGTGACGCCGACGGTCAGGGTCCCTACGAGGAGACCTTCAAGAATGACGGCGGCATCAGCGAGTTCGCGGAGTTCCTGGCCCCCGACCCCGCCGTGACCGACGTGTGGCGGCTCCAGGGCAGCGGCGAGTTCACCGAGACGGTGCCGCAGCTCGACGCCCGCGGCCACATGGTGAGCACCGAGATGACCCGGGAGTGCCTGGTCGACGTGGCGGTGCGCTGGGGCACCGGCTACGACACCCGCACCGAGTCCTTCGTCAACATCATCCACACCCACAAGGGCGGCACCCACGTCAGCGGCTTCGAGCAGGCCCTGATGAAGGTCTTCCGCAAGCAGCTCGAGGTCAACGCCCGCCGCCTCAAGATCGGCACCGACAAGGTCGACAAGGACGACATCCTCGCCGGGCTGACCGCGGTCGTCACGGTGCGGCTCGCGGAGCCGCAGTTCGAGGGGCAGACCAAGGAGGTCCTCGGCACCAGCGCGGTGCGGGCGATCGTGGCCCGCACCGTCGAGCAGGAGCTCACCGCGATGCTCACCTCCAGCAAGCGCGACCACAAGGCCCAGGCCACGCAGCTGCTGGAGAAGGTCGTCGCAGAGATGAAGTCGCGCATCTCCGCGCGCCAGCACAAGGAGACCCAGCGCCGCAAGAACGCCCTGGAGACCAGCACCCTGCCGAGCAAGCTCGCGGACTGCCGCAGCAGCGACGTGGACCGCTCCGAGCTGTTCATCGTCGAGGGCGACAGCGCCCTCGGGACCGCCAAGCTCGCCCGCGACTCCGACCACCAGGCGCTGCTGCCGATCCGCGGCAAGATCCTCAACGTCCAGAAGGCCTCGGTCGGCGACATGCTCAAGAACGCCGAGTGCGCCGCGATCATCCAGGTCATCGGTGCCGGCAGCGGCCGCAGCTTCGACGTGGACTCGGCGCGCTACGGCAAGGTCATCATCATGACCGACGCCGACGTCGACGGCGCCCACATCCGCACCCTGCTGCTGACGCTGTTCTTCCGCTACATGCGCCCCCTGGTCGAGGCCGGGCGGGTCTACGCCGCCGTGCCGCCGCTGCACCGGATCGAGGTCGTCAACGCCGGCGCCAAGAAGAACGAGCTCATCTACACCTACAACGAGCAGCAGATGCGCACCACGGTCCGGACGCTCGAGCGGCGCGGCAAGAAGATCAAGCAGCCGATGCAGCGCTACAAGGGCCTCGGGGAGATGGACGCCGACCAGCTGGCCGAGACCACGATGGACCCCCGCCAGCGCACGCTGCGGCGGGTCACCCTCGCCGACGCCGAGGCCGCCGAGCGCGTCTTCGAGCTGCTGATGGGCAACGAGGTGGCGCCCCGCAAGGACTTCATCGTCGACTCCGCCCACGCCCTCGACGCCGAGCGCATCGACGCCTGAGCCTGCCGGGAGGCGGCGGCACCGACCGCCGAGGCCGTATGCCGCAGCCGCCCCCCGGCATAAGGCCTCACCCCCTTGCGCGGGGTCACGATCTGGCCGCAGCACCGCGCCCGCGGTGGACGCCCCCCGCCCGGCGGGGCCAAGGTGTCCGGCATGAGCGACAACGACGACCTCGACGCCTCGCCCATGACGGGTGGCGACGCTGCCACCGGCGAGCAGGACACGCCGCTGCACCGCGCCATCGGGCCCGGGCTGATGCTGCTCTTCATCGTCGGTGACATCCTCGGCACCGGCGTCTACGCCCTGACGGGCAAGGTGGCCAAGGAGGTCGGCGGGGCGGTCTGGCTGCCCTTCCTGTGCGCCTTCGTCGTGGCCATGCTCACCGCGTTCAGCTACCTGGAGCTGGTCACGAAGTACCCGCGCGCCGGGGGAGCGGCGGTCTACACGCACAAGGCCTTCGGCATCCACTTCCTGACGTTCCTGGTGTGCTTCACCGTGATGTGCTCCGGCCTGACGTCGGCGTCCAGCGCGGCGCAGGCCTTCGCCGGCAACCTCAACCACGCCGCGCACCTCGGCTGGCAGTCGGGCGGGACGATGCTGCTGCTCGCGGCGCTCGGCTTCATGACCCTGGTCGCCGCCATCAACCTGCGGGGGGTGGGGGAGAGCGTCAAGGTCAACGTGGTCCTGACGCTGGTCGAGCTCTCCGGCCTGCTCATCATCATCGGCATCGGGCTGTGGGCGATCCTGCAGGGTAAGGGCGACGCGGGCACGCTGACGGACATCACCATCAAGGACGGCTCCACGGTCTTCACGGCCGTCACGGCGGGGACCGCGCTGGCCTTCTTCGCGATGGTCGGCTTCGAGGACTCGGTCAACATGGCCGAGGAGACCAAGGACCCGGTCCGCACCTTCCCCCGGATGATGCTCCTCGGCCTGTCGATCACCGGCGTCATCTACGTCCTCGTGGCGATCGCCTCGGTGACGCTGGTGCCGCCGGCGCAGCTCGGCGAGGGGGAGACGCCGCTGCTCAAGGTCGTGCAGGCGGGCGCGCCGGCCTTCCCGCTGTCGGTGTTCGCGATCATCACGATGTTCGCCGTGGCCAACTCCGCGCTGATCAACATGCTGATGGCCTCCCGGCTGCTCTACGGCATGGCGCACGAAGGTGTCCTGCCCGTGACGCTCGGCCGGATCCTGCCCCGGCGCCGCACCCCGTGGGTCGCGATCATCTTCACCACGGCGCTGGCCTTCGGGCTCATCTGGTTCGCCGACCTCAAGGCCCTCGGCGGGACCACGTCGCTGCTGCTGCTCGTCGTCTTCACCATCACCAACATCGCGGTGCTGGTGCTGCGCAAGGACCAGGTCGAGCACCGGCACTTCCGGGCCCCCACCGCGGTCCCGGTCATCGGCGCGGTCCTGTGCGCCTTCCTCGCCTCGCCGCTGTCCAAGCGGGACCCGGCCGACTACAAGGTCGCCGGGATCCTGCTCGTCGTCGGCGTCGCGCTGTGGGTGCTGCACTTCCTGTCCACGCGCCTCATCGGGTCGGGACGCAGCAACCGGCCCGAGCACGTCGAGGAGCTGGGCTCCTACCACGACGAGCTCAACAAGCAGCGCGAGGGTCGCCCCTGGTCCTGAGCGCCCGGGACCCCGCACCCAGCCGTATGCCGCGCCCCACGCTCCGAGCCCCGCGCTCCGAGTCCCGCGCTCCGAGCCCCGCTGCGCGCCCAACCGCCCACCGCCCTCGGCGGCATAGGGTGGACAGGTGAGTCCCGAGCGCCCCGACCCCGTCACCAAGCTGCCGGCCACCGCCTGCTCGCGGTCCTGGGAGGTTGCGGGTCACCCGGTGCACGGGACGGCCGCGCGGGCCGGGTTCTGGGTGGCCCTGGAGCAACCGGGGCCGTGGGGGCGGGACGCCTTCACCGAGTCCTGGCTGGACCCCGAGCTGGGCGTGCGGCTGCAGAGCGCGTGTGCCCAGGCCGGGGGTCGGCTGGTGCTGATCCGCTCGGTCTCGGACCACCGCACCCGCGACGACGGCGCGCCCCGGCAGGTCTTCCTCGCGGGGGACCTGGGTGGTGCGACCGGCGGGCCCTGGCTGGTCACCGGCGCCATCGTGGACCCGGCCGAGCTGCTGCGCCTGGACCTGCCGGCGCTGCTCGACGGAGGACCGGACGCGGTGCTCGCGGCGCTGCCGGGTCTGCGCCTGACCGACGCCGGCATCCTCCTGGTGTGCACCAACGGCAAGCGCGACGTGTGCTGCGCCGTCCGCGGCCGGCCGGTCGCGCTCGAGGGCTCACGACGCCGCCCGGGGCAGGTGTGGGAGTGCACCCACACCGGCGGTCACCGGTTCGCACCGACGGGGATCGCGCTGCCGAGCGGCCACACGATCGCCCGGCTCACCGGCGAGCTCGCGGTCGCGGTGGTCGACGCGGAGGCCCGCCGCGAGCTGTGCCCGGACACGCTGGACGCCGCCCACGACCGGGGCCGCAGCCACCTCGAGCTGCCGGTGCAGGCGGCCGAGGGGTGGGTCCGGGCACGCACCGGGGAGACGGCGCTCGAGGCGCTGGCCGGCAGCGTCGAGGCCGGCGACGAGTGGGAGGCCACGGTCCTGGTGGTGCACCGTGACGGCCGACGCTGGCGGCTGCGGGTGCACAAGGAGCTCACGGGGGAGCGGCTCTACGACAGCTGCGGCTCCGGGCCGGCCGACGCCCGGGCGTTCGTGGTGGACGAGCTGCCCTCCCGATGACCCGATGACCGACTCCGCCGGGGTCAGTCGTCAGTCCCGGGACGTCTGCACCACGTCGTCCAGCGAGTCGGGGTCGTAGTCGTCGTGGTCGACCACGATCCGCTCTCGCGTCGGACCCGTGTTGGGCGGCAGGTCGAAGAGCCCGTCACCCGTCCCCGCGGCGTCCGCCTGGGTGGGCGCCGCAGCGGCCGCCCCCACCGTCACCGACGCCGTCTCGGGCAGCGCGCCCCCGACCGCGGCGATGGGGGCCTTGGCCGGCAGGCCCGACCCGTCGCGCTTGCCGGTGGCCTCCGGCAGCGGCACGGCCACGCCGTTGGCCTGCGCGGCGCGCGCCGGCTGCGCCCCGACCCACGCCAGCACGAGCTGGTCCTGGCCGTGCAGGAACCGCTGGCAGCGGACGCCGCCGGTGCCGCGCCCCTTGCCGGGGTACTCCGCGAAGGGGGTCACCTTGAGCGACGGGACCTCGGTGCCGGGCAGCGCCCCCGCCGAGCCGGCACCGGTCACGACGACGACGTCCGCGGCGGGGTCGACCGCGCCGAACCACAGGGCAGACGCCTTGGCGGACAAGCGGATTCCCGCCATACCGCCCGCGGAGCGGCCCTGGGGGCGCACCACCGACGCCGGGAAGTGGAGCAGCTGCGCGTCCGTCGTGACGAAGCACAGCTCCTCGTCGCCGGTGCGCAGCTCGACCGCGCCCACCACCCGGTCACCCGGCTTGAGCGCGATCATCTCCCAGTCGCCGCGGTTGCCGGGGTAGTCCGTGGTGACTCGCTTGACGACGCCCTGCGCCGTCCCGAGCGCCAGCCCGCGCGAGTCCGCGGACAGCGACATGATCGTCAGCGGCACCTCCCCGGCCGCGAGCTCGACGTATGCCGCCACCGGCGCCCCGCCCGACAACGACGGCGCGCCGTTGGTCGG
This sequence comes from Arsenicicoccus sp. oral taxon 190, assembly GCF_001189535.1. Classification (NCBI taxonomy): domain Bacteria; kingdom Bacillati; phylum Actinomycetota; class Actinomycetes; order Micrococcales; family Intrasporangiaceae; genus Arsenicicoccus; species Arsenicicoccus sp. oral taxon 190. The sequence goes on along the minus strand of NZ_CP012070.1, from coordinate 2,870,307 downwards.
CGGGAGGCTCGGCAGGTCCAGCGCCGAGAGGCGGACCACGCGACCCGCCGACGTGACGAGGCCGAAGTCGCCCCGGGCCGTCGTCGGCACGACCCCCACGACGGCGTCGTGCTTGGCCCGCCCGCCCTCGTTGGACAGGGGTGAGCCGTCGGAGGTGCGGGCGAGCAGCCCGGTGGAGGACAGCAGCACGTGGCAGGGGTCGTCGGCCACCTCGAGCGGGCTCGCCGCGGTGCTCGCCGCGACGCCGGAGGACTCGAGCAGCACGGTCCGGCGCGGCGTGCCGTGCGCCTTGGCCATGTCGGCGAGCTCGGTCGAGACCAGCCGCAGCAGCAGCGACTCGTCCGCGAGCAGCTCGCGCAGCTCGGCGATCTCGCGCTGCAGCTCGTCGCGCTCCTTCTCCAGCTCGATCTGCGAGAACTTCGTCAGCCGCCGGAGCTGAAGGTCGAGGATGTAGGTCGCCTGCGCCTCGGACAGGTCGAAGACCTGCATCAGCCGCTCGCGGGCGATCCCGGCGTCGTCGGAGGACCGGACGATCTGGATGACCTCGTCGATGTCGAGGATCGCGACCAGCAGCCCCTCGACGAGGTGCAGGCGCTCCTCCTTCTTGCCGAGCCGGTACTGCGAGCGACGGCGCACCACGTCGGTGCGGAAGTCGACGTAGACCCGCAGCAGGTCCTTGAGCCCGAGGGTCTGCGGCTGGCCGTTGACCAGCGCCACGTTGTTGATGCCGAAGGAGTCCTCCATCGGCGTCAGCTTGTAGAGCTGCTCCAGGACCGCGTCGGGGTTGAAGCCGTTCTTGACCTCGATGACCAGCCGCAGCCCGTGCTTGCGGTCGGTCAGGTCCTTGAAGTCCGAGATGCCCTGGAGCTTCTTGGACTGCACCAGGTCCTTGATCTTGTCGCGGACCTTCTCCGGGCCGACGAGGTAGGGCAGCTCGGTGACGACGATGCCCTTCTTGCGGGGCGTGACGTTCTCGATCCGCGCGGTCGCGCGGGTCTTGAAGCTGCCGCGCCCGGTCAGGTAGGCGTCTCGGATCCCCTCGAGCCCCACGATCCTGCCGCCGCAGGGCAGGTCCGGCCCCGGCACGAACTTCATCAGGTCGTCCAGCGAGCAGTCCGGGTGCGCGATCAGGTGGCGGGCGGCCCCGATCACCTCCACGAGGTTGTGCGGCGGCATGTTGGTCGCCATACCGACCGCGATGCCGGAGGCGCCGTTGACGAGGAGGTTGGGGAACGCTGCGGGCAGCACCCCAGGCTGGGTGAGCTGGTCGTCGTAGTTGGGGACGAAGTCCACGGTGTCCTCGTCGAGGCTCGCGAGCATGGCCAGCGCCGCCGGCGCCATCCGGGCCTCGGTGTAGCGGCTCGCGGCCGGTCCGTCGTCGAGCGAGCCGAAGTTGCCGTGGCCGTCGACCAGCGGCAGCCGCATCGTGAAGGGCTGCGCCATCCGGACCAGGGCGTCATAGATCGCGCCGTCCCCGTGGGGGTGGTACTTGCCCATGACCTCGCCGACGATGCGGGAGGACTTGACGTGGCCACGCTCGGGCCGCAGACCGAGCTCGTGCATGCCGTAGAGGATGCGCCGCTGCACCGGCTTGAGCCCGTCGCGGGCGTCCGGCAGGGCGCGGCTGAAGATGACCGAGTAGGAGTACTCCAGGAAGGCCTGCTGCATCTCGTCGGACACGTCGATGTCGATGATGTTCTCGACGAAGTCCTCGTCCAGGGTGGGTGGGGTGGTGCGGCGTGCCATCGCTCTCCTCGTGCGGCGTCGATCCGCTCCATCCTGCCCCCTCACCCCTGATCAGCCCGTATGGCGCGCCGGGCCGCCGCTCGTCGGCCACGCCGGGCAAAAGTCGGTTGAGGCGCCACCGTGCGCCCCGCCACGATCACGACATGACGCCGATCCCTGACGAGCGGGCTGCCCTCGACGACCTCGCGTCCCTGCCGGGCCTGACCTGGCGGCGCGCCACCCGGGACGACCTCACGAGCCTGGCGGAGCTGAGGCAGGCCTCGGAGCGCTTCGACGCCAGCCCGGAGCGCACGACCGTGGCGGAGCTGACGGACTACTGGGACTCCGAGCGGTCCGTGCCGACCGAGGACCTCCTCCTCGTCCATGACGAGGACGGCACCCTCGTGGCATCCGGCTGGTCGGGCTGCAACCGCTCCCTCGTCGAGAGCCGGCGGGTGCACCTCGGCGGCACGGTCCACCCCGACCACCGGGGTCGCGGGATCGGCTCGGCCGTGCTGCGCTGGGAGCTCGCGCACGGGCAGGCGTGGGACGCCGCGACGCGCCAGGACGGCTACGGGCCGTTGGTCATGCGGGCCCACGGGACGGCGCAGCAGGAGGACCTCGCGGCCTTCCTGGCCCGCCACGACCTGTGGCCGGTGCGTTGGTTCGTGGAGATGGAGCGACGCCTGGACGGGCCGGTCCCGGCGACCACGGCGGACGGCATACGGCTCGTGGACTGGGACCCGGCGCGGTCAGAGGAGGTGCGGGTGTGCCTCGACACCGGCTTCCGGGATCACTGGGGGTTCGCGGGCATCAGCCCGCAGATGTGGCACGACCAGGTGACCGGGCACGCCTTCCGCCCCGGGTGGACGGTCCTCGCCGTGGACGCCACGGACCGGGTCGTGGGGGTCGCGACGGGCGCGGCCTACGAGCAGGACTGGGCCGAGCAGGGTTTCACCCAGGGCTGGACCGACCAGCTGACCGTGCTGCGGGAGCACCGTGGCCGCGGGGTGGCGACCGCGCTGCTGCACGAGCAGATGCGCAGGTTCGCGGCGGACGGGATCCAGACCGCGGGCCTCGGGGTGGACTCGTCCAGCCTCACCGGGGCGCTCCGGCTCTACGAGGGCCTGGGTTACGAGGCGGTCCTGCGGACGGTGGCCTTCGAGCACGGGGCCGCGCCGGGTCGGTGAGCGGCGACGGCCGCCGGGCAGGCCGGAGCCCGGTGCGCCAAGGGGACGCGCACCGGGCTCCGGTGGTGCTGCTCGGACGCTGCCTACAGCAGGTCGAGCATGATCGGGTCGGCCAGGTCGAGGACGGCCTGGCGGGCCTTCTTGGCGGACTTGGCCTTGAGCGCCGCCGTCGCCATGCGCTGGCAGGTGCCCAGCTCGTGCAGGCTCAGTGCGGTGCGCACCGCACCCAGCTTGGGCGGGGCCATCGACAGCGAGGAGACCCCGAGGCCGACGAGCACGAGCGCCAGCAGCGGGTCGCCGCCGGCCTCGCCGCAGACGCCGATCGGCTTGCCGGTGGCGCGGCCGCCCTCGCAGGCCATCTGGACGAGGTCCAGCAGCGGCGGCTGCCAGGGCGACAGGAGCGGGGCGAGGGAGCCCTGCATCCGGTCGGCGGCCATGGTGTACTGCGACAGGTCGTTGGTCCCGAGCGAGGCGAAGTCGCAGACGTCCAGGATGTCCTTGGCGCGGATCGCGGCTCCGGGCACCTCGATCATGGTGCCGCCCTTGGGCAGCCCCACGGCCTTGACCTGCTGGTGGAACCACCGCGCCTCGTCCCGGGTCGCCACCATCGGCGCCATGACCCGCACGTCCGCGCCGGTCGCCTGGTAGGCGGCGGCGAGGGCCTGCAGCTGGGTGTCGAGCAGGTCGCGGCGGACCTGCTGCAGCCGCAGGCCGCGGACCCCGAGGGCGGGGTTCTCCTCCTCGCCGAGGTCGGCGAAGGCGAGCGGCTTGTCGGCCCCGGCGTCGAGGGTGCGGACCACGACCCGGCGGCTGCCGAAGGCCTGGAACACCCGCGTGTAGGTCTCGGTCTGCTCCTCGAGGCTCGGCGCGTCCTCCCGGTCCAGGAAGAGGAACTCGGTGCGGAAGAGACCCACGCCCTCGCAGTCGGCCCGGCCGGCCTTCTCCGCGTCGTCGGCGGTGCCGATGTTGGCGAGCAGCGCGACCTTGGTGCCGTCCTTGGTGACGCCCACCCCGGAGACGTTGGCGAGGGCTGCCGCCCGGCGCCGGGAGCGCTCGGCGAGCTGCTCGCGCTCGTCGTCGGTGGGGTTGACGATGACCTCACCGACGCCGCCGTCGAGGGCGACGGTCGTCCCGGCGGGGATGTCCAGCGCACCGGCCGTCTGCACGACTGCGGGGATCCCCAGCTGCGCCGCCAGGATGGCGGTGTGGCTGGTCGGGCCGCCGGCCGCGGTGACGATGCCGAGGACCTTCTGGACGTCCAGGGTGGCGGTCTCGGCGGGCGCGAGGTCGAGGGCGACGAGCACGCTCGGCTCCGCGAACTCCGGCACGCCGGGCTCGGGCTGGCCGAGCAGGCGGGCGACGGTGCGGTCGCGGACGTCGCGCAGGTCGGTGACGCGCTCGGCCATGTAGCCACCGAGCGACTCGAACATCACGCAGAACTCCTCGACGGCGTTCGCGACGGCGTTGGCCGGGCCCTTGCCGGCGTCGAGCTGCTTGTCGATCCCCCCGGCGAGGCCGGGGTCGCGGGCCATCATGACGGTGGCCTGCAGGATCGTGGCGGCCTTGGGGTCGGCCTTGGCGGCGCGGCCCTCCAGACCGGTGGCGACCTGCTCCATCACCTCGCGGACGCGGGACTTGGCGGCCTCGGCGTCGGTGGTGGCCGGCTCGTCGGCGGGCGCGGTGGGGGCGGGCCGGACCTGCACGACAGGTCCGGCCGCCGTGCCCACGCTCACGCCGATGCCGCTGAGCTGCAGGTGGGTGGCGTCAGTCATGTCGGGTCACTCGTTGTCGAGGTCACGCGACAGCAGCGCCACCAGCTCGTCGAGCTTGGCGTCGGCGCCGTCGCCCTCGGCGGCCAGGGTCACGACGTCGCCGTGCTTGGCGCCCAGGGCCATGACGGCCAGGATGCTGCGCGCGTCCACCGGGTCGCCGCCCTCCTTGGCGATCGTGACCGGCAGGCCGGTGGCGGTCGCCGCCTGCACGAACATCGACGCGGGGCGGGCGTGCAGGCCGACGGAGGAGGCGATGGTGACGTTCTTGGAGGCCATGGAGATCAATCCTTTGCTGTGTGGGTGGCTTTCACCGTATGACGGAAGCGGGGCCGCCGCCCGACGGGGTTGGGGGAGGGACAGGGTCGTTCAGATGGTGGACTCGGCCGTGGCCGAGGGGGTCTCGGCCGCGCGCCGGGACCGGTCGCTGCCCTTGAGCACGATCACGAGCAGGCCGGTGACGACCGCGCCGACGATCACCGAGAGCAGGAACATCACCGGGTTGGTGATCAGCGGGGTCACCCACAGGCCGCCGTGCGGGGCGCGGCTGCCGGAGCCGAAGGCCATGATCAGGGCGCCCGCGATGCCGGAGCCGACCATGGACGACAGGATGACGCGCCACGGGTCGGCGGCGGCGAAGGGGATGGCGCCCTCGGAGATGAAGGACGCCCCGAGCAGCCAGGAGGCCTTGCCGTTCTCCTGCTCGGCCTTGGTGAAGAGGCGCGGCCGCAGCGCGGTGGCCAGGGCCATGCCCCACGGCGCGACCATGCCGGCGCCCATGACGGCGGCCATGATCTTGAGCTGGGGTGCGTCGGTCGCCCCGGCGGCCACGGCGGACAGCCCGGTGGTGCCGAAGGTGTAGGCCACCTTGTTGACGGGACCGCCCAGGTCGAAGCCCATCATCAGCCCGAGGATCAGCCCGAGCAGGATGGCGTTGGAGCCGGACATGCTCGTCAGGCCGCTGCTGAGCGCGTCCATCAGCCCCTTGATCGGCCGACCGAGCAGCAGGATCATCGCGCCGGCGGTGATGAAGGTCGACAGCAGCGGGATGACCACCACCGGCATGACCCCGCGGACGCCCTTGTGGACCTTCCAGCCGGAGATCCACCGCGCCACGAAGCCAGCGAGGAAACCGGTCACGATGCCGCCGAGGAAGCCGGCGCCCATCGTGTTGGCGATGAAGCCGCCGACGATGCCGGGGACCAGGCCCGGCCGGTCGGCGATGCCGTAGGCGATGAACCCGGACAGGATCGGGACCAGGAAGCCGAAGGCGGCCGCGCCGATGAGGAAGAGCAGCGCCGCCCAGTGCATCCCGTTGCCGGGGTTGAAGGCGTTCTGCAGGACCGTGACCTTGTCGGTGGCTCCCGCCGGGTTGAGGGTGTACATCGACGTGACGTCGATCGCTCCCTGCTTGCCGCCGAAGACCTGGGCGAGCATGAACCCGAGCGCGATCATGATGCCGCCCGCCGCGACGAACGGGATCATGTAGGACACGCCCGTCATCAGCCACTGGCGGATCTTGGTGCCGGTGCCGACGCGGTCGGCCTCGCGGGCCGAGGTGGCCCCGGCGGCGGTCGTCGTCGCGGCAGTCGTCGTCGCTGCGGTCGTCGTCGCGGCCGAGCCTGCCCGGCCGCGCTCGGCGACCAGGCGCTCGATCTCGGCGATCAGGGCGGGGGAGTCGGACACGGCCCGCTTCACGCCCACGTCCACCGTGGGCTTGCCGGCGAACCGGCCGGCGTCCTTGACCTCGAGGTCGTGGGCGAAGATCACGCCGTCGGCCGCGTCGATGACCGACTGGTCGAGCGGCTCGGACCCGGCGGACCCCTGGGTCTCCACGGTCATCGTGTGACCGGCGTCCTTCGCGGCCTGCTCGAGGCCCTCGGCGGCCATGTAGGTGTGGGCGATGCCGGTGGGGCAGCTGGTGACCCCGACGAGCGCGAGCCCGCGCCGCCCGGCCTCACCGGCGGGGGAGGCGGCGGCCCCGGAGGCAGCGGCCGACGGCATACGCTCCTGCTCGATCGCCGCGACGACCTGCGCGATCAGCTCCGGCGCGCTGGAGACGGCCTTCTTGACGCCCACGTCCACGGTCGGCTTGCCGGCGAAGCGCCCGGCGTCCTTGACCTCGAGGTCGTGGGCGAAGACCACGCCGTCGGCCGCTGCGATGACCGCGGGGTCCAGCGGCTCGGAGCCCGCCGAGCCCTGGGTCTCCACGACCATGTCGTGGCCGGCGTCGCGGGCGGCCTGCTCGAGCGCCTCGGCCGCCATGTAGGTGTGCGCGATGCCGGTGGGGCAGCTCGTGACACCGACGAGCTTCACTGCTCCACCTCGGACCGAACGATCTGGACGACCTCGGCCGGCGTGGCGGCGTTGCGCAGGGACTCCTTGAACTCCGCGCGCATCAGCTTGCGGGCCAGCATGGCGAGGATCTTCAGGTGGTCCTCGCCGCCGCCCTCGGGCGCCGCGATGAGGAAGACGAGCGTGGCGGGCCCGTCCTCCGAGCCCCAGTCGATGCCCTCGCGGGAGCGGCCGAAGACCAGCGACGGCTCAGTGACGTGGGCGGAGCGGCAGTGGGGGATCGCGATGCCGCCGGGGAGCCCCGTCGCCATCTGCTCCTCGCGCTTGCGGACGTCGTCGAGGAAGCCCTCGAGGTCGGTGACCCGGCCCTCGGCGACGAGGGTCTCGGCCAGCGCGCGGGTGGCGGCGGTGCGGTCGGCGGCGTGGAGGTCGAGGACGACCTGCTTGTCGGTGATGAGCGACATGTCTTCTCCTTGGATGGGTGCCGGCCTGGCGGTGACGGGATCAGGCCGGCGGGTGGTCACAGGGGCAGGTCCAGGTCGACCGGGTCGACGACCTCGACGTCGATCTTGGCAACATCGGCGGGAGTCGGCACCTCGGTGCCCGGCAGGCAGACCGCCGCGGACCCGAAGGCCACGCCGGTCCGCAGGGCCGTCGCGGGGTCCGCGCCGTGGGTCAGGGCGTGCAGGTAGCCGGCGAGCAGCGAGTCGCCGGCACCGACCGTGGACAGCGGGTCGGTGATGGTGGCGCGGGCGTGCGCGACCTGGTCGGCGGTCACGAGCACGGCGCCCTTGCCGCCGAGACTCACCACGACGCAGCCCACGCCCCCGGCGATGAGGGTGCGGCAGGCCTCCACGACGTCGCCGAGGGTGGCCAGGCGGCGGCCGACGAGCTCCTCGAGCTCCTCGTCGTTGGGCTTGATCAGGTCGGGCCCGGCGGCGACGGCGGCCGCCATGGGGGCGCCGCTGGAGTCGATGGCGACCTTGGCGCCGACCGCGTGGCCGCGGCGGACCAGGTCGGCGTAGAAGGAGCCGTCCAGGCCGGGCGGCAGCGAGCCGCAGCCGATCAGCCACTCCAGCCCCTGCGCGGCCGCGCGGTCGACCGCCGCCAGCAGCGCGGCGACCTCGTCGGCGGACATGCGGGGGCCCTGCTCGTTGACCTTGGTGGTGGTGCCGTCGGGCTCGACGATGCCGACGTTGGCCCGGATCGCCTGGGAGATGCGGACCGTCTCCACGGGCAGCGCGATCGCGCGCAGCAGGTCCTCCATGACCTGGCCCTGGGGGCCGCCGACGGGCAGGACGGCCACGGTGTCGGTGCCGTTGACGGCCAGCGCCCGCGAGACGTTGATGCCCTTGCCGCCCGGGTCCATGCGGGAGTCGGTGGCGCGCTGCACCACGCCGCGGGTCAGCGTGGCGACCGCGATGGTGCGGTCGACGCTGGGGTTGGGGGTCAGGGTGAGGATCATGCGCGGACCACCTCCGGGCCGAGGGCTGAGAAGTCTGCTGCGGTCTCGGGGTCGAGGCCGCTGTCGGTGACGACGGTGTCGATGTCGCTGAGGGTCCCGAAGCGCGAGAAGTGGGCGACGCCGATCTTGGTGTGGTCGGCCAGCACGACGACCCGCTGCGCCACGGCGATCATGGCCCGCTTGACCGCGGCCTCGGAGGGGTCGGGGGTCGTCAGCCCCTCGTCGACGGTCAGGCCGTTGGTGCCGATGAAGGCGGTGTCCACGTGGATGTCGCGCAGGGCGTCCACGGACCAGGCGCCGACGGCGGCGAGCGTCTTGGCGCGCACCCGGCCGCCGAGCAGGTAGAGGGCGACGTCCTCGCGGGAGCTCAGCGCCTGCGCGACGGACAGCGAGTTGGTGACCACCGTCAGCTCGCCGCCCGCGGGCAGCAGGTGCGCGAGGGCGAGGGTGGAGGTGCCGGCGTCCAGCAGGATGCTGCCGCTCTCGGGGATCAGCTCGCGGGCCTGCTGCGCGATGGCGGACTTCTCCGCGGTGCGCTGCTCGGAGCGCATCTGGGTGGTGGGCTCGAAGGCGAGCTTCTCGACCGCGATGGCGCCCCCGTGCACGCGCCGCACCAGGCCGTGGCGCTCCAGGACCGTCAGGTCGCGGCGGATGGTCTCCGGCGTGACGTCGAGCTCGTCGGCCAGGGCCGCGACCTCGACGCGGGACTGGGACCGAGCCCGCTCCACGATGAGCTGGTGACGCTCGTGCTGGTGCACTGGCCTCTCCTTCGACGGCGCCGTGCGAGGTCGCATCGGCGAGACGTCGTCAGCCTAGACCCGCTTGTGTCCGTTTGGCTAGAGGCAACCGGAGAAAACCACGTCCCATCGGACATTGCGCCGGTTCGCGTGTCTGATCAGACATCGTCGCGGCGGCAGCATGTGGGAATCAGCACGAGGCCGCAGGCGGAGGATCAGGACGGGAAGGGCCGCCCGAAGGCCCCCAGGTGCGCCATCTCGGTCAGAGGACGCCGGCCCCGGCTCGCGCTGCCCCGCAGGCCCCGGTCGCCGTCGGGGGCCGGGTGCCCGAGCGCGAGCAGGGCGACCAGTCGCCGGTCGGCCGGTATGCCGAAGGCCTCCCGCACCGCGTCGTGCCGGTCCGGCGGGACCCCGCAAAGCAGTCCTGCGAGCCCCTCGTCGTGGACGGACAGCAGGGCGAGCAGGGCCGCCATACCGGCATCGACGTCCCAGTAGGGGATCGGCCACCGACCCGGGTCCCGGTCCACCCACCCCTTGTCCGGCTCGGCGTACCGGGCCAGGTAGCGCTGCGGGTCGCTGCAGACGAGCACCAGCGCCGGGGCGGTCATCACCCCGCGCAGCCACGCGTCCGGCGGACCGGGTCGCCGCGTCGTGCCCCAATAACGCTGCACGTCGGCGGGATCCATCAGCACGACGAAGTCCCAGCCCTGGGCGAAACCGGCGCTCGGCGCCCGGGTCGCGGCCTGCAGCGCGCGGCGCACCACGGCGACGTCCACCGGTCGGTCCGGGTCGAAGCGTCGGTGCATCCGGCGCGTGCTCACGAGGGTCCGGTGTTCCATGCACCGAGCGTGACATAGTGGCGGGAAACCGACGGTGCCCCAACCTGGGTGCCACCTGGGGCGTCTACGACACATGACGACCGTCTCGCTGGCCCTCGACGCCCCCTTCACGTGGGGAGAGAGGACCGTGTCGCGCACGCAGGCGACCTCGGCTGAGGACACGGTCCGGGAGATCTACCGTGCCCACTACGGCATGCTCGCGGGCTGGGCCACCAAGCTCGTCGGCGACCCCGACCTCGCGCACGACTTCGCCACCGAGGCCTTCGTCAAGCTGCTGCGCAACCTCGACTCGGTCAACGAGCCGCGGCCCTGGCTCTACACCGCGACGGCCAACCTGGTCCGCGACCACTGGCGCAAGCGGGGCCGGGAGGCCATCGCCTACGAGAAGCTCCAGGGCGGCGCCGACCCCGAGCCGACCGACCACGCGACCGTGATGACCGTCCGCGACGCGGTCCAGGCGCTCCCCGACCGGCTGCGCATGGCGGTCATGCTGCACTACTTCGCCGACCTGCCGGTGGCCACGGTCGCCGACCAGCTCGGCAAGTCCCAGGGCGCCGTCAAGCGTGACCTGTACGACGCCCGAGCCAGACTCGCCTCGATGCTGGAGGGGACCCGATGAGCGATCACGACGACTTCGAGCCGCGTCAGCGGCCCGACGACCCGGTCGCCGACTTCTTCCGCGCCGAGCGCGCCTCCGTGACCCCGCAGACCGCGGACGAGCTGCGCTGGCGACGTATCGCCCGAGAGGGCCGCGCGGGGCGACGCGCGCCCCGGCGCTGGCACGGCGTCGCGGCCGGGGCGGCCGCGGCGGCGGTCGCCGCTGGGGTGATCCTGGCCCGTCAGGGGTTGGGGCTCGGCGCCGAGGCGCCGGCGGTGCCCGCGGGTCCGAGCGTGGTCGCGACGCGGGCCGCCGCGGTCGGGGCGCCGGTGCCCGCCGACTTCGACCTGGCGTCGGTGAGCGAGGCCCAGGCCGAGCCCGCCACGGTGCGCACGCTGCACGCCCTCGGCAGCGCGACCTGCGGCCCGCAGGGCTCCTGCCCGGTCCTCGCCAGCAGCCGCGACGCCGGCCGCACCTGGCGCGTGACCGCGGTCTTCCCCGACAACACCGTGCTCGACCCGGACGACGCGCTGGCCCGCCCGACGAGCCGCACCCTGTCCCGCGTGGTCTTCGCCGACGACATCCACGGCTGGGCCTTCGGCGGGGCGCTGCTCAGGACCGACGACGGCGGTCGCACCTGGGAGCGTGCCGGCCGTGCGGGCGAGGTGACCCTGGCCGTGGAGCCCTTCGCCGGGGAGGTCGCCATGGCCTCGGTCCGTGAGTGCGGGGCCGACACCTGCGGCGGCACCGTGTCCGTCAGCCAGGGCCCGGCGGACGCCGCGGCCCGCACGTCCGCCGTCCCGACCACCCGGGGCGACGCCCCTGTGCAGCGGGTCGCCCTCGGGTGGGACGACGCCGGGATCCTCGTCTCCGGCACCGTGCGCACCGACGGCGGGCCGGTCGCCATGCAGGCGGCCCGGGTCCAGGCCAACGGCGGGGTCACCCCGATCTCCGCCCTGCGCTCCGGGTGCCCCGGGTCCTTCGGGCTGCTGGTGGCACGGCCCGAGGGCGCCAAGCTCTTCGCCAGCTGCTTCAGCGGCGTGCGCGACACCGCGGACCTCGCGGTCATGTCCAGCGGGGACCGCGGCGACACCTGGGACTTCGCCTCCGTCGACCCCGCGCAGGGGTTGCCCGCGACGTCGCTGCTGGCCGCGGCGGACGACCAGCACCTGGTGGCGGCCTCGCCGACCTCCTACCTGCTGGTCGCCAGCGCCGACGGGGGAGCCACCTTCGCCAAGCCGCGCCAGGCTCCGGCGACGACCACGGGCTGGAGCGAGCTGCGCCACGGGTCCGGCGGCTTCGTTGCCGTCCCGCGGGGTCGCAGCGGCTTGTACTACCTCGGCAGCCACGACGGGATGCGGTGGACCAAGGTGCAGGTCGCCCAGTCCTCCTGACCGGTCGCGGCCGATCCCGGCGCCCCGCCGGGCCCGCGGCCGGGTGGCGTGGGATCCTTCCTCCATGAGCACGCACCGCGGCAGCCACGGACCCGGCCGGCTCGGGGTCTCCGACCCCACCTCCTGGGAGGCTGACGTCGTGCTGCGGGACGGCTCGGTGTGCCACCTGCGGCCGATCCGGCCCTCCGACCGCGCGCTGATCCAGGCGTTCCACGCCAAGCAGTCGCCGGAGTCGATCTACCTGCGCTTCTTCGCCCCGATCAAGGAGATCAGCGCCAAGGACCTGACGCGGTTCACCGAGGTAGACCAGGTCGACCGGGTGGCGCTGGTCGCGACCGTGCGCGACGACATCATCGGCATCGGTCGCTACGACGTCGTCGACCCGGGGGTCGCCGAGGTGGCCTTCAACATCTCCGACCACTACCAGGGCAAGGGGATCGGCTCGGTCCTGCTCGAGCACCTCGCCGCGATCGGCCAGGAGCTCGGCATCGAGGAGTTCGTCGCGGACGTGCTCCCGCAGAACCGCAAGATGATGAAGGTCTTCACCGACGCGGGCTACGAGGTCAAGCACCACTTCGACGACGGCGTCATCGCGGTGTCCTTCCAGATCCGCCCGACGGTCCGCTCGGAGATGGTGCGGCTGTCCCGCGAGCACCGGTCCGAGGCAGCGAGCATCAAGACGGTGCTCGAGCCCGACTCGGTCGTCGTGGTCGGCGCGAGCCCGCGCGTGGAGGCCCTCGGTCACCTGATCCTGGACAACCTGGTCCGCGGCGGCTTCGCCGGCAGGACGTATGCCGTGCACCCCACCGCCACCGAGGTGCTCGGCGTGCCGTGCCGGCCCACGGTGTCGGCGATCGGCGAACCCATCGACCTCGCAGTGGTGGCGGTCCCGGCGTCGGAGGTGCTCGGCGTCGTCGACGACTGCGCCGCCGCCGGGGTGAAGTCCCTCGTGGTGGCCTCCAACGGGTTCGCCGAGTCGGGGCCCGAGGGGCTGCGGCTGCAGCAGGAGCTGCGGGCCCGGGCGCACGCCAACGGGCTGCGGGTCGTGGGGCCCAACACCATCGGGGTGGCCAACAGCACGCTGCACCTCAACGCGACGGTGGCGCCGCGGCTGCCGCACCCGGGCCGGCTGGGGCTCTTCGCCCAGAGCGGTGCCCTCGGCGTGGCGGTGCTCGCGACCGCGGCTCGCCGCAACGTCGGGGTCTCCGTCTTCGCCTCGGCCGGCAACCGCGCGGACGTCTCCGGCAACGACCTCATGCAGTACTTCATCGACGACCCGCACACCGAGGCCGTCGGGATGCACCTGGAGTCGGTCGGCAACCCGCGCAAGTTCTCCCGCATCGCGCGACAGCTCGCGGCGTCCAAGCCGGTCATCGTGGTCAAGTCCGGCTACTCGGGCTACTCGGTGCCGCCCGGCCACACGGTGCGCCCGACGCAGGTCCCGCGGGCGGCCTTCGACGCGATGATGACCCAGGCCGGGGTGATGCGGGTGGAGAACGTCCACCAGCTCTTCGACGTGGCCGCCCTGGTCACCTCCCAGCCGCTGCCGGCGGGCCGTCGGGTCGGCATCGTCGGCAACGCCCACGCCCTCGGGGCGCTCACGGCCGACGCCTGCCTGGACCGCGGCCTGGTCGTCACCCACGGGCCGGTGTCGCTGGCGCCCGAGGCGTCGGCGCAGGAGTTCGCCGCCGCGCTGCACGCCGCCCTGGACGACGAGCAGGTCGACGCGGTGGTGACCTGCTTCATCCCGCCGCTGGTCACCGCGGACGAGTCGGTGGTCAGCACCGTCTCGGAGGTGGCCGCGCAGGCGACCAAACCGATCCTGAGCACCTTCCTCGGGATGCGCGGCGTGGCCGACCCCAGCGCCGGGCCGACCCTGGGCCACGGGGGCGTGCCGACATACCCGATGCCGGAGGACGCCGTGCTGGCCCTCGACAAGGTCAGCCGGTATGCCGCCTGGCGGGACACCGACAAGGGGGAGCGGGTCACCTACGAGGACATCGACCGCCACGCGGCCTTCGCCGTCATCGACCAGGTGCTGCAGGACGCCCCGGCCGGCCGCGCCCTGACCGACGACGAGGCCGGGCTGCTGCTGCGGGCCTACGGCGTGCCGGTGTGGCCGCGGGTGCGGGTGGCCTCGGCGGACGAGGCGGTCGCCGCGGCGGAGCGCCTCGGCCACCCCGTCATGATGAAGTCTGTGTCGCAGGTGCTGCGGCACTCCCCGGGGCTCGGGGCGCTGCGGCTGGACCTGGACGACGCCGAGGAGGTGCGGGAGGCCTTCGCGCACCTCACCGCGAGGTTCGGCTCGCTCGGCGACCCGGCCCTGGTGGTGCAGGCGATGGCGTCACCGGGCGTGGCGTGCGTGATCCGCTCGACGGAGGACACGCTCTTCGGGCCGGTGGTGAGCTTCTCCGTGGCGGGGCCCCCGACCGAGCTGCTCGAGGACGTCGCGCACCGCATCCCGCCGCTCACCGACCACGACGTGCACGAGCTCGTCACCTCGGTCAAGGCCTTCCCGCTGCTCGACGGTCACCGCGGCGCGGAGCCGGTCGACCTGCCCGCGCTGGAGGAGATCATCGGGCGCATCTCGGTGCTCGCCGACGACTTCCCCGAGGTGTCCGCCCTCGAGCTCAACCCGGTCCAGGCGAGCGCCGGCGGGGTGGAGGTCCTGGGGGCCGAGATCGCGGTCGCGAAGCCCGGGCTCAGGACCGACGCGGACCGCCGAGCCATGACGGCGTGAGGCCCACGGCGCGGGGCACGACCGCCGTCGCGAGCGGGGCCAGCAGCAGCACGGTGCCGCACGCCAGCAGCGGGGCCGCGACGACGTCGGCGAGGTAGTGGACGCCCCAGTACAACCGTGCCCACGCGTCCAGGAGCACCACGGGGACGCCGACGAGCAGCAGCCGACCCACCGGGTGGCCGCGGCGGTGGGCGATCAGCACGACCGTCGCCAGCAGGGCGGCCGCGAAGGCCACGTGCCCGCTCGGGAAGCTGTCCGGAGAGGTCTCCAGGGACATCGCATGCACGAGGTCGTGCGGCGGGCGGGGCCGGGCGATGAGCATCTTGGCCAGCGCCACCGACACCCACCCGACCCCGGTCAGGCCGAGCAGCAGCAGCGCCGTCTCGTGTCGGCGGCGCCACCACAGCAGCCCCGCGACGACCAGCAGCAGGACCGGGGCGACCTGGGGCCCGGTCGCCAGGTCGAAGAACCGGCCGATCGCGGTGCCCAGCAGGCTGCGGTGGGCGCCGAGCGCCTGGTCCAGGGCGAGCTCGCCGTCCGCGGCGGCGCCCCGCGCGGTGGCGAACCACCCGATCCCGAGCCCGACGGCCCACAGCAGGAGGCCGGGGACGACCCAGCGGGACAGCGGCGCGGCGGACCTGCGCGTGGCGACGGGCACAGACATGGGATCTCCTCGAGCGGGACGCAGCGCCCGTGCGGGCAGCCCGGACGATGGTGAGGCATCGCGCTGGGACGATGCTGGGAGATCGCTGGGCGCACGGTGGGCGCCTGGGGTGACGGGTGGGTCCGGCGCGGGCGTGCCGGAGCGGGCCGCGCACCGCGAGGTGGTGCCACAATGACGGCCATGCCTCGCACCACGCCGACCCCAGCCGATCTCCTCCCGCACCCGCTGCGTCGTGACATCGAGCGGGCCGGCTACTACCCGGCCCTGGTGGCCGACGTCGTGGCCGAGGCGGTCGCGGGGGAGGACGTCGTCGAGCACCTGGTGCATCAGGAGACCACCTTCGAGCAGGACGAGATCCTGCGCCACGTCACGGTGCTCGTGCTCACCCCGACCCGGCTGGTCGTCGGCCACGTCGACGACCACGTCGACCCCGCCTCCACCGCGGGCGTCCCCCGGACCGGGCGGGCGGCCGACCGCAGCCTGGACCGCAGCGACGCCGTCGTCACCGCCACCTCCGAGTCCGTCCCGCTGCGCAGCGTCCGCGGGGTGATGCTCACCCACGTCGTCGGGTCGGCCGCGGCATACCGGCCGGGGACCCTCGGGGGAGAGGTGACCGTGACGATCGGCTGGGGCGCGGTCAGCCGCGTCGACCTGCTGCCCGCCACCTGCGGGGACCAGAGCTGCGAGGCCGACCACGGCTACGACGGCACGGTGACCGGCGACGACATCGCGCTGCGGGTCAGCGCGGACGCGGACGGGCCCGAGGCGGTCGCCCGGGCCCGGGCCTTCACCCGTGCCCTGTCGCTGACGACGGGCCGCTGACCCGTGGGTGGTCGTCGGACCGCTGTGCTGGCGCGCGCCTACGCCGGGCTGGGGCTCGCCGACGTCCTGCCGGCGGTCGCCCGCTCGCTCGGCGTCGAGCTCGGGCCCCGCGAGGTGGGCCGTATGTCGCTGCCCCCGTCCCGGCGCGCCGTGGTCGTGCTGGTCGACGGGCTCGGCCGGAGGCTGCTCGAGGCCCGGCGGGGGCACGCGCCGTTCCTGCGGTCGGCCCTGGAGGGCTCGCCGGTGCTGCAGTCCGGCTTCCCGTCCACCACGGCCACCAGCATGGGGACCTTCGGCACCGGTCTGCCGCCGGGGGCGCACGGGCTGGTCGGCTACCAGGTCCTGGTGCCGGGGGAGGACCGCACCTTCAACGAGCTGGCCTGGGACGAGGGCGTCGACCCCTTCGCCTGGCAGCCGCACGAGACGGTCTTCCAGCGGTGCGCCGCGGCGGGGGTGTCCGTCACCCGCGTCGGGCCCCACTTCTTCGACGGCTCCGGGCTGACCAACGCCGCGCTGCGCGGCGGCGCCTTCCAGGGGGCCAAGGACCTCGACGCCCGGGTGGAGGTGGCGGCGCGCGCCGCCGGGGCCGCCGACCGGTCGCTGGTCTACCTCTACTGGGGCGACCTGGACAAGGTCGGGCACGTCCACGGCTGGCAGTCCCCGCAGTGGACCGCCGAGCTGGAGGCCGTCGACGCGCAGCTGGCCCGGCTCGCGACGCTGCTGCCCGACGACAGCGCGCTGCACGTGACCGCGGACCACGGGATGGTCGACATCCCGCTCGCGGACCGGCTGGACGTGGCGGTCGAGGCGGACCTGGCCGCCGACGTCCGCCACGTCGGCGGCGAGCCGCGGGCCCTGCAGCTCTACCTGGACGACCCGCGCCGGACGGCAGCCGTGACCGACCGGTGGTCGGCCCGCCTCGGGCAGGACGCGCTGGTGCTGACCCGCGAGGAGGTCGTGGAGCGAGGGTGGTTCGGCGCCGTCGAGCCGCGGGTGCTGCCGCGCATCGGCGACGTCGTCGTGGCCATGACCGGGTCGCTCGCGGTCGTCGACACCCGGGTGATGCGCCCCGAGCTCGTCGCGCTGCTCGGCGTCCACGGCTCCGTGACCGACCACGAGACCGCCATCCCCCTGCTCACCTACCCCGCGAGGAGCGCCCGATGACGGAGGCCGACCAGGCTCCCGCCCGCCCCAGCCCGGACCAGAACCCGCTCTTCGGCATCTGCCACCTCGCGCCCGCGGTCGGCCGGCTGCGCTTCCACGCCGGTCTGATGGGGGCCGGCAAGTCTGCGCTGGCCATCCAGGTGGGCTTCCACCGGCGCCAGGCCGGTCGCCCCGGCCTGATCTTCACCTCCTCCGACCGCGCCGGCAGCGCCACCCTGTCCTCGCGTCTCGGGATGTCCGTGTCGGCACGGGAGTTCACCGAAGACACGGACTTCGTCGCCACCATCGGGGAGGCGCTGCCGCCGCGCGGCTTCGTGATCGTGGACGAGGCGCAGTTCCTCACCCCCGAGCAGGTGGACGAGCTCGCGCTGCTCGTCGACCAGATGGCCGTCGACGTCGACTGCTTCGGGCTGCTCACGGCCTTCGACTCGCGCACCTTCCCCGGGTCGCAGCGGCTCGTGGAGCTGGCCGACGACATCCTCGACCTCGTCGAGGTGCTCTGCTGGTGCGGCCAGGCCGGGCGGGTCAACGCCCGCATCGAGGCGGGCACGGTGATCCGCTCCGGGGCCCAGGTGGCCGTCGGCGACCTCGGTGGCGGGGGCGCGGGAGCGACATACCGGGTGCTGTGCCGTCGGCACTGGCGCGAGGGAGACCCGGGGCCGGGACTGCCCGCCTAGCCGATCGTCCGCGCCGGGGACCTCCTCGGTCGCTCCGGACGTGCACCGTCCGCAACCCTGCCTAGCCTAGTCGCCATGACCGACGAGATCGACGTGCCCGCCCCCACGCCCGACATCCCCGACGGCCTGCGGGTCGTCCCGCTGTCGGAGCAGACCTGGGACGCCTTCGCCGAGCTCGTCGAGCGCAACAACGGCATCTTCGGCGGCTGTTGGTGCATCGGCTACCACCCCGAGTGCGGGCAGCGGCTGGACCACCGCCGGGTCAAGCGGGACAGGGTGCTGGACGACGCGGCGCACGCCGCGCTGGTGCTCGACCAGGAGGGTCGGGCGCAGGCCTGGGCGCAGTATGGCGACCCGCACGAGCTGTCCGGCATCAAGCACCGGCGCGCCTACGACCAGGAGCCTCCGCCGGCGCCGGACTGGCGGCTCACCTGCGTCTACGTCGACCCCAGGCACCGCGGTCAGGGGCTGGCGCGGCGCGCGGTGGTCGGGGCGCTCGCGCTGGTGGCGGCGGCCGGTGGTGGCGTGGTGGAGGCGATCAGCGAGGTCACGGACGGCCGCACCGCGCAGGGCCGGTTCCTCTTCAGCGCCACCGCCGAGCTGCTGGAGGACCTCGGCTTCACCCGGGTCCGCCAGGTGGGCAAGCACGCCTGGATCATGACGCGCACGGTCGAGCCGGCCGCGCCTGACCCAGGACCACCCGCTCGGCGCGTTGTGACCTGGGACACCACCCCCGCCCAGGACAGCCCGGCAGCCGGCGGTTAGGTTGTGGTCACAAGGGCGAGCCGGCCGGCTCCTCGCCAGCGGCCGGCTCGAAGCCACCAGGTTGTCAAGGGAGACGATCGATGACGCAGTACGTCTACGACTTCGAGCACGGTGACAAGGACCAGAAGGACCTGCTCGGGGGCAAGGGGGCCAACCTCGCGGAAATGACCAAGCTCGGTCTGCCCGTGCCTCCCGGCTTCACCATCACGACCGAGGCGTGCCGGGCGTTCCTGCGGCAGGGGCACGCGCCGGCGGAGCTCGGGGTGCAGGTCACCAAGGAGCTGCGTCTGCTCGAGCAGAAGATGGGTCGCCGGCTGGGCAACGCCGACGACCCGTTGCTCGTCTCGGTGCGCTCCGGCGCGAAGTTCTCCATGCCCGGGATGATGGAGACCGTCCTCAACATCGGCCTCAACGACGACTCCGTGGAGGGCCTGGCCAGCATCGGCGGCGACGCCCGCTTCGCGTGGGACTCCTACCGCCGCCTCATCCAGATGTTCGGCGCGACGGTGATGCACATCGAGTCGAGCCGCTTCGCCGACGCGCTGGACGCCAAGAAGCAGGAGAAGGGCGTCAGCACCGACCCCGAGCTGACCGCCGAGGCGCTGCAGGAGCTGGTCGACGAGTACAAGCAGATCGTGCGCGAGGAGAGCGGCCGGGACTTCCCGCAGTGGCCGCGCGAGCAGCTGGACATGGCGATCGTCGCGGTCTTCCAGTCGTGGAACACCGAGCGCGCCCGCCTCTACCGGCGCCGGGAACGGATCCCGCACGACCTCGGCACCGCCGTCAACGTCTGCACCATGGTCTTCGGCAACATGGGGGAGACCTCGGGCACCGGCGTCGCCTTCACCCGCGACCCGTCCACCGGGCACTCGGGGCACTACGGCGACTACCTCATCAACGCCCAGGGCGAGGACGTCGTCGCCGGCATCCGCAACACCATGTCCCTGGCCGACATGGGCACCCACCACCGCGAGCCCTTCAAGCAGCTCGAGGCCAACCTGCACCTGCTCGAGACCCACTACCGCGACCTGTGCGACGTGGAGTTCACCGTGGAGCGCGGCAAGCTGTGGATGCTGCAGACCCGCGTGGGCAAGCGCACCGCCAACGCCGCCTTCCGCATCGCCTCCCAGCTCGTGGACGAGCAGCTCATCACGATGGACGAGGCGCTGGAGCGGGTGACCGGCGAGCAGCTGGTCCAGCTGATGTTCCCGCAGCTCGACCCGCACGGCGAGCGGACGCTGCTCACCAAGGGCATGGCCGCGTCCCCGGGCGCCGCCGTCGGCACGATCGTCTTCGACTCCGCGACGGCCGTCGAGCGGGCCGCCCAGGGTGACAAGGTGCTGCTGGTCCGCCGCGAGACCAACCCGGACGACCTGTCCGGCATGATCGCCTCCGTCGGCATCCTCACCGCGCGAGGCGGCAAGACCTCCCACGCCGCCGTCGTCGCCCGCGGCATGGGCCGCACCTGCGTGTGCGGCGCCGAGGAGCTGCAGATCGACACCGCGGGCAAGCGACTCGTGGTGGGCGACAAGGAGTTCGGCGAGGGCGACTGGCTGTCGATCGACGGCGCCACCGGCGAGGTCTTCGAGGGCGAGCTCGAGGTCGTGCCCAGCCCCGTCATGCGCTACCTGGAGGAGGGGCTGGAGGCCGGCACCGCCGACCTGGACGACGAGACGGCCGAGCTCGTGCGCGCCGTGGACCGCCTGCTCACCCACGCCGACCGGGTGCGGCGGCTGCGGGTGCGGACCAACGCCGACACCGCCGAGGACTCCCGGCGCGCGCGGCACCTCGGCGCCGAGGGCATCGGCCTGTGCCGGACCGAGCACATGTTCCTCGGCGACCGCCGCGTGCTCATCGAGCGGATGATCCTCGCCACCGAGGACGCCGAGAAGCAGGCGGCGCTGGACGCGCTCCTGCCGCTGCAGCGCCAGGACTTCGTCGAGATGCTGGAGGCCATGGACGGACTGCCCATGACTGTCCGGCTGCTGGACCCGCCGCTGCACGAGTTCCTGCCCGACCTGACCGAGCTGTCCGTCAAGGTCGCGGTGGCCGAGGCCAAGGGCGAGGCCGACCCGCACGACGTGGAGCTGCTGCAGGCGGTCCGCAAGCAGCACGAGGCCAACCCGATGCTGGGCCTGCGCGGCGTCCGCCTCGGCCTCACGGTCAAGGGCCTCTTCGGCCTGCAGGTGCGGGCGCTGGCGGAGGCCGCGGCGATCCGCCGGCAGGCCGGCGGCGACCCGCGCCCGGAGGTGATGGTCCCGCTCGTCGGCTCGATCAACGAGCTGGACCTCATCCGCGACGAGGCGCAGGCGATCATCGCCGCGGTGGCCGAGGAGAAGGGCGTCGACCTGTCGATGCCGATCGGCACCATGATCGAGCTGCCGCGCGCGGCCCTCACCGCCCAGCGGATCGCGGAGTCGGCCGACTTCTTCTCCTTCGGCACCAACGACCTCACCCAGACCACGTGGGGCTTCTCCCGCGACGACGTGGAGGCGGCGTTCTTCAGCAACTACATGGACAAGGGCGTCTTCACCGTCAGCCCCTTCGAGACCATCGACCGCACCGGCGTCGGACGGCTCGTCGAGCTGGGTGCCGAGGGCGGCCGCCAGGGCAACCCGCAGATCCACCTCGGGGTGTGCGGCGAGCACGGCGGCGACCCCGCCTCGATCCACTTCTTCGACGCGGTCGGCCTCGACTACGTCTCCTGCTCGCCGTTCCGGGTCCCGGTGGCGCGGCTGGAGGCCGGGCGCGCGACGGTGGGGGACAGCGACGCGACGGCCTGACCGGCCGGCCTCCTCCTGGCGGGCGCCGCTCCTGCGGGGGCGGCGCCCAGCCGTATGCCGCACCCCCGTCCCGCCGACCAGGGCTTGCGGACGCGCACCGTCCGGGTCCGGTGCCAGGCTGGACCCATGAACCTTCGTCTCTACACCGTCGTCGTCGACTGCCACGACATCGCCGCCCAGGCCCGCTGGTGGGCGGAGGTGCTGGACTGGCGCATCGTCTACGAGGACGACCAGGAGGTGGCCCTGATCGGGCGGGACCACTCCGACGCCGAGGTCGACGCGCAGGCGTGGGCGTCGGCGCCCCCGGGGCTGGTCTTCGTCCCGGTCGCGGAGGGCCGCACGGTGAAGAACCGGGTGCACCTCGACCTGGCACCCCACCTCGAGGACGACCGCGACGCCCAGATCGAGCGTCTGCTGGCGATGGGCGCGACGCGCGTGGACGTCGGCCAGTCCGACGACGCGACCTGGACGGTGCTGGCCGACCCGGAGGGCAACGAGTTCTGCGTGCTGTCCTCGCGCAACCGCTGAGGCTCAGTCGTCCTGCTTGCTGCCGAACATGATGTCGTCCCAGCTCGGCACCGACGGTCGGCCGCCCTTGCGCCGCTGAGCGGGGCGCGGCCGGGGCCGCCCGGAGGTCGAGTCGGGGCCGGAGGTCGAGTCGGAGCCGGCGGCCGTCCCCGGGCCCTCAGGGCTCGCCGGACCCGCCGACTTCTCCTCGGCCCTGGGCTCCTCGGCCCGGGGGGTCGCGGGATCCGCCGACCGCTCCTCGACCCTGGGCGCCTCGAGCTCTGCCGAGCCCTCGCCCCTGGTGGCCGGCTGATCGCTGGTCGCGGCGTGGTCCTCGACGTCGGCCGCGCCCAGGCCCGGGAACTCCACCTGCCCCGGCACCCGCGGGTGCGCGGCTTCGCTCACCGGCACGACCCGCGCCTCGGAGCGCTCGACCTCCACCGCCGGCGCGTCCTGGGGGTCGTCGTCGTGCCGCTCCGGGTGCTCGGGCAGTGCCGCCGTCCGCGGCGGCGCGGGCTGCGAGGCCTGCTCCACGACCGCGTCGATCTCGGCGACGGGCGACCCAGCCGTCGGGTCGGCGGGGAGGTCTGCCGCGGGGGTCGCTGACGGCTCCGGGCGCGCCTCGACCCGACCTGCCGCGGCCGTCTGCTCGGGCTGGCCACCCTGCTCGCGCTGCTCGCCCTGCTCAGCTTGCCCACCCTGCTCAGGCTGCTCCGGACGGCTGTGCTCGGTGCCGGGCAGCGCGTCCTGCGCGTGCGTGCCCCGGCCTCGGGCGGGGGAGCGGCGCGACCGGCGACGGGCCGCCTTGCTGCGCTCGCGCATCGAGGCCACCAGCTCGCTGTCCTCGTCCGGCTCGAGGTGGCGCCGGGCGGCTCGGGTCTCGACGATCAGCGGCTCCGGGCCGGCCCCCTCGCTGGAGGCGTCGGAGTGGATGCCGCCCTCGCTCTCCACGTCATACACGCGGGGTCGGGTCGACAGCGGCACCAGCGGCTCGGGGTTGTGCGGGGCGTCGTCGCCGGTCAACCAGCGCGCCTCGTCGTCGATCGCCTCGACGCTGCGCGTGCCCAGGTCGAAGTGCCACCGGGCCTCGCGCAGCCGACCACCGGCCGCGAAGGTGAGCGCCAGCGTCCACGGCGCTCCCGCCGCGCGCCACGCGTCCCAGGACGCGCTCTGCGGGTCCACGCCACGCTCGGTCAACCGCTCGGCCACCCGGGCACCCAGCAGCGGCGCGCCGGCGGATGCCGGCCGCAGCCGCACCCCGGTGGCGAGCCCCGCGACGTGCTCGCGCTCGGCGATGATCGGGCCTTCGTAGCGGGCGATCTTGTCCAGCGTCCACCCGGAGATCTCGGCGACCTCGTCGGTGGACGCGCCGGCGCGGATCAGGGCCTGCACCTGACGCGGGCTCACGGGCTCGCGCTCGGCGCCGGGCTCCTCGGCCCGCGGCCGCTCGTGCCGGACCGCGGAGCGCAGGGTGGCGTCGAGGGGCACCCGGTAGCGGCTGCCGTCCTGCGACGCCAGGAGCAGGTGCCCCCCGTCGTCGGCGATCCCGACCAACCGCAGGTCCTGCACGCCAGTAGGCTCCATCCGTCGGCTCTCCGTCCTCCACGCCCGCACGTCGAGGCTAGGCTGTCATGGATACGAGCCGTCACCAACCGGGCACGCCGCACCCACTAGGCTGAGGCCACCATGCGGACGACGTACACCCAAGCCCTGCTCGGCCTCGACATCGTCGGTGTCCTCGCGTTCGCCCTCTCCGGCGGGCTCGTGGGGGTCCGCAAGGGGCTCGACCTCTTCGGCGTGCTGGTCCTGGCCTGCGTGACCGCCCTCGGCGGCGGCATCGTCCGGGACGTGATCCTCGACGTGACCCCGGCCAACCTCACCGACTGGCGGCTCGTGCTGGCCGCCGTCCTCGCCGGGTCCGTGGCGTTCGGCTACGCCCACCTGGTGCAGCGATTCTCCCGGGTCCTGCTGACCATGGACGCCGTGGGCCTCGCGACCTTCATGCTGGCCGGCACCCTCAAGGCGCTCGGCCGGGGCGCCCCGGCCCTGGAGGCCGTGCTGGTGGGCCTGGTCACGGCGGTCGGCGGCGGCATCCTGCGCGACGTGCTCGCCGGGGTGGTCCCCGAGGTCCTGCGCACCGGCCTCTACGCCCTGCCGGCCCTGGCCGGCGGCGCCCTGCTGGCGGGCGCCTACGCCCTCGAGCTCGACGGCCCGTGGACCATCGTCGGCTGCGCCGCCTTCATCTTCGTGGTCCGTATGGCGGCCCTCCGCTGGCGCTGGTCCGCCCCCACCTCACCGAGGAAGCTCCCATGACGACCGACCCCTCCGTGGGTGACCCCGCGCGCCCCTACGACGCCGTGTTGCTGCTGTCCTTCGGCGGGCCGGAGCGGCTGGAGGACGTCATGCCCTTCCTGCGCCAGGTGACGGCGGGTCGCGGGATCCCCGACGAGCGGCTGGCCGTCGTCGGCGAGCACTACGTCGCCCGCGGCGGCAAGAGCCCCGTCAACGACCTGGGGCGGGCGCTCGCCGCGGCGCTGCGCACCGAGCTCGCCGCCCGGGGCGCCGACCTGCCCGTCGAGCTCGGCAACCGCAACTGGGCTCCCTGGGCCGCCGACACGCTGCGGGAGCTGCACGACGGCGGGGCCCGCCGGGTCGTCACCGTGCTCACGAGCGCCTACTCCTCCTACTCCTCCTGCCGGCAGTACCGCGAGGACCTCGCCGGCGCCCAGGGCACCCTGGCCGACGAGGGCCGCTCCGTGACGCTGGACAAGGTCCGCCCCTACTGGTCCCACCCCGGCTTCGCGGACACCATGGCGGACCTGGTGGCCGACACCGTCGCCGCGATCCCGGCCGAGCGGCACGCCACCACCCACGTCGCCTACGTCACCCACTCCATCCCGACGTGGATGCAGGAGTCCTCCGGGCCCCCCGACGACCCCGCCGAGAGCTACCAGGCGCAGCACGAGCGACTCGCCGCCCGCTGTGATGAGGTGGTGCGCCGACGCGCCACGGCCCTGCCGAGCTCACTGGTCTACTGCTCCCGCTCGGGGCCGCCCCAGCAGCCCTGGCTCGAGCCCGACGTCAACGACCACCTGGAGTCGCTGGCCGCCGCGGGCGCCACGGACGTGGTGCTCGCCCCGATCGGTTTCGTGTCCGACCACATGGAGGTTGTGCACGACCTCGACACCGAGGCCGCCGCGACCGCCCGCCGGCTGGGCATCACCGCCCACCGGGTGCCCACCGTCGGCACCCACCCCGCCTTCGTCGCCGGGCTCGCCGACCTGGTCCTGGAGCGCGCGGCGCAGGCCCGCGGCGAGCAGCCGGACCGGCCCGCGGTCGACGGCCGGCCGCTGTGGTCCACGTGCCCCCGGGACTGCTGCCTCGGCAGGGCCCCCCGGGCTGCACTCTGCGGCGCCGACGGGTGACACACTGAGGGCATGTCGCAGCTGCTGACCCCGCCCGCCGCCGACCTGTCAGCACTGGAGACGCTGGCGCTGGACGTCGCCCGGGCCTGCGGGCGCCTGATCGTCGACCAGCGCCCCGGCGACCTCGGCGTCGCCGCCACCAAGACCAGCCTGACCGACGTGGTCACGATCATGGACCAGCGCTCGGAGGCCCTGGCCCGCGAGCTGCTCACCCAGGCCCGACCCGAGGACGGCTTCCACGGCGAGGAGAGCAGCCGGGTGCCGAGCCGCTCCGGGCTCACCTGGGTCGTGGACCCGATCGACGGCACCGTCAACTACCTCTACGACATTCCCGCGTATGCCGTCTCGGTCGCCGCCGTCGTCGGCGACCCCGCCGTCCCCGGCGGCTGGGAGCCGGTCGCGGCCGCCGTCGTCGACCCGGTGGCCGAGGAGGCGCACGTGGCTCACCGCGGCGGCGGCGCGCGGCTGCTGAGCCCCGCCGGGGAGCGGGCGCTCGGCATACGGGAGGGGACCGAGCTCGGGGCCGCCCTGCTCGGCACCGGGTTCGGCTACGAGGCCCGGGTCCGGGCCGACCAGGGGCAGGTCATCGCCGCGGTGCTGCCGGAGGTGCGCGACATCCGGCGCCGCGGGTCGGCCGCGCTGGACCTGTGCTGGGTCGCCGACGGGCGCCTCGACGCCTACTTCGAGCGCGGGCTGCACGAGTGGGACCTCGCCGGTGGTTGGCTGGTCGTCACCGAGGCCGGCGGAGTCGTCCGGGGCCTGGCCGGGGCCCACCTCGCCGACCCCTTCACCATCGCCGGGCCGACCGGTCTCGTCGACCGCCTGGACGCGCTGCTGGAGCGGGTCGCAACGCCCCGCTGACCAGGCCCGACGCGCGCATCGCGGCCGGCGCGCCTCCCGACGTGACGGGGCCGAGGTTTTGGGGCATGATTCGCCGCGACGTCCGGGCACAAATTCGGTTGGCGAAGCGTTGGACCCGGCGCACCGACGGGGGCCGTCCCCGTGGAGGGCTGGATCGAGAGGGCCGAGATGGCAACTGACTACGACGCACCGCGCAAGACCGACGACGACCTCTCCGAGGACTCCATCGAGGAGCTCAAGGCCCGCCGCGGTGATGCCTCGTCGTCCAACGTGGACGTCGACGAGACCGAGCAGGCCGAGGGCTTCGAGCTGCCCGGCGCGGACCTGTCCGGCGAGGAGCTGTCGGTGCGCGTGCTGCCGCGCCAGGCCGACGAGTTCACCTGCTCGCGCTGCTTCCTCGTGCACCACCGCAGCCAGCTCGCCAAGGAGGTCGGCGGCCAGCCGGTCTGCCGCGAGTGCGCCTGACCTCGCGAGCACGCTCCTGATGACGACCGAGCACCCGGCGGGGGAGGGCGTCGACGAGGTCGAGGTGCTGCTGCAGCAGCTCGACCCGGGCCTGGCCCCGCCGGCCTACAGCCACCACGACGACGCGGGGGCCGACCTGCGGTCCCGGGAGGACGTGCTCCTCGCCCCGGGTGAGCGTCGCCTGGTCGCGACCGGCGTCGCCGTCGCGATCCCGCAGGGGTATGCCGGGTTCGTGCACCCCCGGTCCGGGCTCGCCGCCCGGCACGGGGTGACGGTCGTCAACGCCCCCGGCACGGTCGACGCGGGCTATCGCGGCGAGATCCTCGTCAACCTCCTCAACACCGACCGGGACCAGTCGGTGCAGCTCCGTCGGGGCGAGCGCATCGCCCAGCTCGTCGTCCAGCGCGTCTCCCGCGCCACCTTCGTCCCAGTAGACTCGCTGCCGGACTCGGTCCGTGGGGCCACCGGGCACGGAGCCAGCGGACGCCACTGACCAGCACCGACACCCGCACGCACACCGACACCGATTGACGAGGACGCCGTGGCCTTCTTCCGCCGAGACAAGTCCCGGGGCACCAGCGACGAGGGGGAGCCCCAGGTCGAGGAGGCCCCGGTCCGCGAGGAGGGGCCCTACGACCGCTCCGAGGTCACCGACGTGTCCGACCGGCTCGACCTGGGGTCGCTGCTCGTCCCCGGGGTCGACGGCATGGAGATGCGGCTCGAGCTGGACCAGAGCAGCGGCGAGGTCGTCGCGGTGAGCTGCCACCTGGCCGGGTCGGTGCTGCAGCTGCAGGGCTTCGCCGCTCCCCGCACCCTCGGGATCTGGGACGACATCCGCGACGAGATCGCGGCGAGCATCGAGGCGTCCGGCGGGACGGCGGAGCTCCGTGACGGCCGGTTCGGGACCGAGCTCGCCGTCCAGATGGCCACCGGCCCAGGGCAGCTCGCGCCCGCGCGTTTCGTGGGTGTGGACGGGCCACGGTGGTTCCTGCGCGGCTTCCTGTCCGGGCCGGCCGTGAGCGACGAGGCCGCCGCCGCGACGCTGCTCCAGGTCTTCGCCCACGTCGTCGTGGTCCGTGGGGACCAGGCGATGGCCCCGCGCGAGCTGCTGCCGCTGCGCCTGCCCGAGGTCGCCGAGCACGAGCACGCGCACGAACACGACGGGCATCACAACGACGGGCACCAGCACCACCACGACCAGCCTGACCACGACCAGCCTGACCACGACCAGCCTGACCACGACCAGCCTGACCACGACCAGCAGGGCGGCCCGGGCCGGGCCCGCAGCACCGACGACCTGCAGCCCTTCGAGCGCGGCCCCGAGATCACCGAGACCCGCTGATGGCGACGCGCAGCACGGACCACGAGCGCGGCTTCTGGCGCCGCAGCCTGCACCGGCTGGTGCGGCCGGCGGAGGAGATCGAGGACCACGAGCTGCGCAGCGACGCCGACCGGCTGGGCGTCTCCAGCATCAGCGAACTGGTCGACCGTCAGGTCGCCACGGTCTCGGGGGCGGTCCGGTCCACGACGCTCAGCCCCGAGGGACGGGTGCCGGCGCTCAAGGTGGAGATCTACGACGGCACGCAGGCGCTGCAGCTCATCTGGCTGGGGCGGCGCCGGATCGCCGGGGTGCGGCCCGGCACCTACCTCACCGCGCAGGGGCGCGTCTGCCGCGTCGAGGGTGTCCCGACCATCTACAACCCGCGATACGAGCTGCTGCCCGGGCGCGGGGCTGCGAGCGCGCAGGCATGAGCGTGGGCAGCGACACCGCAGGTCGGCACCCCGACACCGTCGAGCACCTGATCCGCGCCCGGCTCGCCACCGCCCTGGGCGGGTGGCGTGGCTCGGTGGAGGCGGCGCTGCCGACGGTGGCCTTCGTGGTCGTGTGGATCACCCGGCACGACGTGCGCGAGGCGGTCCTCGCCTCGGCGGTGCCCGTCCTGCTGCTGCTCGTCGCCCGGCTCGTGCAGCGCCAGA
The DNA here is from genome assembly GCF_001189535.1 of Arsenicicoccus sp. oral taxon 190. Lineage (NCBI taxonomy): Bacteria > Bacillati > Actinomycetota > Actinomycetes > Micrococcales > Intrasporangiaceae > Arsenicicoccus > Arsenicicoccus sp. oral taxon 190. The sequence goes on along the minus strand of NZ_CP012070.1, from coordinate 2,841,445 downwards.
CGGTGCAGTACGTCCTGTCCAGCCTCCTCGCGACCGCCCTCGCCGCCTTCTTCGCGCTGCGGTCCGGCCGGGCTCAGGACGCGTTCCTGCCGGGGATGCTCGTCTCCGGGGCCTATCTCGTCGGCACCCTCGTGTCGATCCTCGCCCGGTGCCCGGTGGTGGGCTTCCTGGTCGCGGTCGGGGACCCCGGCTACCGCGAGGACCCCTTCGGGTGGCGCCGCAACGCCCCGCTCGTGCGGGTCGCCGCCCGGCTGACCTGGGTGCTGGTGGCGCTCTTCGCGCTGCGGCTGCTGGTCATGGTGCCGCTCTACGTCACCGGGCAGGTCGCCGCGCTGGGCATCGCCAAGATCGTGCTCAGCTGGCCGGCCTACGTCGCCGCGGTGGCCGTCATGGGGCTGATGCTGGTGCGTGGCGCCACGCCCGTGGAGCGCGCCGAGCTGGAGCGCGAGGCCGACGCCCAGGGCTGAAGCCCGTGCGACGGGCCGCCCCTGCGGGCGACAGCCTCAGAGGACGTGCCTCAGAGGACGTGCCTCACAGGTCGTCCTCGTCGTCGGCGTGGTCGACCTCGCCGCGCGGCTTGCGGTGACCCGGCGACAGCAGGTCCTCGAGGTCGTCCTCGACCTCCTCCACGGTTAGGAAGAGCAGCTCGTCGCCGACCTCCACCGAGTCGTCCCGGGTCGGGGCGATCGGCAGCCCGTCGCGGATGATCCCCACGAGCGTCGTGTCGCGGGGGAGCGCGACGTCGCCGACGCGGCTGCCGGCATACGGGCTGTCGGCGGGGAGGGTGAGCTCGACCATGGTCGCCCCACCCTTCTGGAAGGTGAAGATCTGGACCAGGTCGCCGACGCTGACGGCCTCCTCCACCAGGGCCGTCATCAGCCGTGGCGTCGAGACGGCGACGTCCACGCCCCAGGACTCGTCGAACATCCACTCGTTGCGGGGGTTGTTGACGCGCGCCACGGTGCGCGGGACGCCGAACTCCGTCTTGGCGAGCAGCGACACGACGAGGTTGGCCTTGTCGTCCCCGGTGGCCGCGACGACGACGTCGCAGTCCGCGAGGCCCGCCTCGGTCAGCGAGGTGATCTCGCAGGCGTCGGCGAGCAGCCAGGAGGCGTCGGGGACCCGGGAGGCCTGGACGTCGTCGGCGTCCTTGTCCACGAGCAGGACCTGGTGACCGTTGTGCAGCAGCTCTCGGGCGATCGAGCGACCGACCGAGCCGGCTCCGGCGATGACGACACGCATGGGACTGGCTGACCTCGGCTCACTCGTGGGGCGGCGCGTCGGCGAGGACGCGCTCGATGGTGGGGATGGCATCGGTGGTCGACAGGAAGCGGACGATGTCGCCCTCCTGCAGCACCGTGTCGGGACCGGGCAGGACGCCCTGGCCGAAGCGGGTCAGGTAGGCGACGCGGGCCCCGGAAGCCTCCTCCATCGCCGCGAGCCGCCGCCCCACCCAGGAGCGGTCGATGCTGACCTCGCTCAGCGCGATCTGCCCGCTCGGGTCGATGAACTCCGGGACGGAGCCTTGCGGCATGAGCCGCCGGACCACCCGGTCGACGGTCCACTGCACGGTCGCCACGGTGGGGATGCCCAGCCGCTGGTAGATCTCCGCGCGGCGCGGGTCGTAGATGCGCGCGACGACGTGCTCGACCCCGAAGGTCTCCCGGGCGACCCGCGCCGCGAGGATGTTGGAGTTGTCGCCGTTGCTGACGGCGGCGAAGGCGTAGGCCTGCTCGATGCCGGCCTCCTTGAGGGTGTCCCGGTCGAAGCCGATCCCCTTGACGCGCCGCCCCTCGAAGCCGCGCCCCAGCCGGCGGAACGCCGACGCGGACTGGTCGACGACCGCGACGTCGTGACCGGCCTCCTCCAGGCTCAGCGCCAGGGTGGATCCGACACGGCCGCAACCCATGATCACGAAGTGCACGGCGCACACGCTACACCGCTGCGACGTGCGGATCCGGGGCGTGCCCCGCCCGCCGCGCCCCGGGGCCTACAGTGGTCGTCGTGTCAGATGTCGGTCGCGCTCTCAAGCGCGTGGTGGTCGGTCCCGCGATGCGCTCGGACAAGCTGGGGGAGACCTTGCTTCCCAAGCGGCTCGCCCTCCCCATCTTCGCCAGCGACGCGCTGTCCTCGGTCGCGTACGCCCCGGACGAGATCTTCCTGACGCTCGCGCTCGCGGGCGGGGCCTTCGCCACGACGCACTCCTGGCAGATCGGGCTCGGGGTCGTCTTCGTCATGGTGATCGTCGTGCTGTCCTACCGGCAGAACGTCCACGCCTACCCCTCGGGCGGCGGGGACTACGAGGTGGCCACGACCAACCTCGGCCCCTGGGCGGGGCTCGGCGTGGCGAGCGCTCTGCTGGTCGACTACGTGCTGACCGTGGCCGTGTCGATCTCCTCCGGGGTCCAGAACGCCACCGCCGCCATACCGGCCCTGGACGGCCACGCCATGCCGGTCGCAGTGCTGCTCATCGTGCTGCTGACCGCCATGAACCTCCGCGGGGTGCGCGAGTCCGGCAAGGCCTTCGCCGTCCCGGTCTACGCCTTCATGGCGGCGATCATCGGTATGGCGATCTGGGGTCTCGTCCGGTCGCTGTCCGGGTCGCTGCCCCAGGCCGAGAGCGCGCACCTGCAGCTGCGGCCCGAGCACGGCTACGACGAGCTCGCGGGCCTGGCCATGGTCTTCCTACTGCTGCGGGCGTTCAGCTCCGGGTGCGCGGCGCTGACCGGCGTGGAGGCGATCTCCAACGGCGTCCCGGCCTTCCAGAAGCCCAAGTCCCGCAACGCGGCCACGACCCTGCTGCTCATGGGGTCCATCTCGGTGACGATGCTGATGTCGATCATCTACCTGGCCATCCAGACCGGTGTGAAGTACTCCGAGGACCCGGCGCACCAGCTGCTGCGCGACGGGCAGCCCGTGGGGGCCGGCTACGTCCAGCACACGATCATCGGGCAGCTGTCGCTGGCGGTCTTCGACAACTTCCCGCCCGGGGTGCTGCTGGTGTCGGCGGTGACCGGGCTGATCCTGATCCTGGCCGCCAACACCGCCTTCAACGGCTTCCCGGTGCTGGGGTCGATCCTCGCCAAGGACGGCTACCTGCCCCGCCAGCTGCACAACCGCGGGGACCGGCTGGCCTACTCCAACGGCATCCTCATCCTCGCGGCCGCGGCGGCGGTGCTCGTCATCATCTTCGACGCCGAGGTCACCAAGCTGATCCAGCTCTACATCGTCGGCGTCTTCGTGTCCTTCACGCTCAGCCAGACCGGCATGATCCGCCACTGGAACCGCCTGCTGCGCACCGAGACCGACCCCCGCGCCCGCCGGACCTACCGCACCAGCCGGGTGATCAACTACATCGGCGCGTCCATGTCCGGCAGCGTCCTGGTCATCGTGCTGATCACGAAGTTCGCGGCGGGCGCGAAGTACGCCATCGCCGCGATGGCGGTCCTCTTCCTCGTGATGAAGGCCATCCACCGGCACTACGCCCACGTCGCGACCGAGCTGGCCGTCCCCGAGGACGACACCCGCGAGGGGCGGCTGCCCTCCCGGGTGCACGCCGTCGTGCTGGTCTCCAAGATCCACAAGCCGACGCTGCGCGCCCTGGCCTACGCCCGCGCGTCACGCCCCTCGACGCTCGAGGCGATCACCGTCGCCGTCGAGCCGCAGGACGGCGAGCGGCTGCAGGAGGAGTGGCTGCGCCGGGGCATCCCGGTGCCGCTGAAGGTGCTGGACTCGCCCTACCGCGAGATCACCCGGCCGGTCCTCAGCTACATCGCCAGCATCCGGCGGACCTCGCCGCGGGACCTGGTCATGGTCTTCGTGCCGGAGTACGTCCTCGGCCGCTGGTGGGAGTCGATCCTGCACAACCAGAGCGCGTTCCGCATCAAGAGCCGGTTGCTCTTCATGCCCGGCGTGATGATGACCAGCGTGCCCTACCAGCTGCGCTCGACCGAGGACCTGCGCGAGGAGCTGCGCGCCGAGGCCGCGGCGGGAGACCGCAGCCGCACCACCGTCGTGACCGACGAGGTCGTCGGCGAGACCCCCGAGAGGAGCACCGTCTGATGTCGCCACGCGACGACCGCCGGCGTGCCGGCGGCCCCCGCGGCGCACGCCGCCCCACCCGCGCCACCCGCGCCACCGGCCGACCGGCCCGCGAGCGTCAGCCCAAGGGCGAGCCTCTGGTCGGGCACGAGGCCGAGGTCGAGGTCGGGGCGGTGGCCCACGGCGGCTTCTGCGTCGCGCGGCTGGACGGCCGCGTGGTCTTCGTGCGGCACGCGCTGCCGGGGGAGCGGGTGCGGATCCGGGTCACCGAGGGCGGCACCGGCGACCGCTACCTGCGCGCGGACGCCGTGGCGGTCCTCGACGCCTCCCCGCACCGGGTCGACCCGCCCTGCCCGTATGCCGGTCCCGGCCGCTGCGGCGGCTGCGACTGGCAGCACGTCGCCGTCCCGCACCAGCGCGAGCTCAAGGCCGCCGTGATCCACGAGCAGCTCGACCGCCTGGCCGGCCTGGACCTGCAGGGGCTGCAGGTGCAGCCGCTGCCGGTCGAGGGCCGCGCGGACGACGGGCTGCGGTGGCGCACCCGCGTCGAGTTCGCCGTCGACGAGGAGGGGCGGGCCGGCCTGCGCCGGCACCGGTCCCACGACGTCGAGGTGATCGACGACTGCCTCATCGCCACCCCCGGGGTGGTGGCCAGCGGGGTGCTGCGCACCACCTGGCCCGGCTGCAGCAGCGTGGACGTCGTCGACGCGTCCGGGCTCGAGGAGCCGGTGCTGGTCCCGGTGCACGCCGACGGCACCACCGGCTCGGACCCCGGCGTGCTCGAGCTGGTCACGTTCGAGGACTGGCAGCACGGCTTCGAGGTCGACGCGCGGGGCTTCTGGCAGGTGCACCCCGACGCGGCGACCACCTTCCTCGGCGAGGTCGTCGAGCTGCTCGACCCGCAGGAGGGCGAGCACGCCCTCGACCTCTACTGCGGGGTGGGGCTCTTCGCCGCGGCGCTCGCCGACGCGGTGGGGGAGCAGGGGCACGTCCTGGCCGTCGAGGCCGACGCGGCCGCGGTCGACCACGCCCTGGACAACCTGCAGGAGCACGCCAACGTCGAGGTGCGCCAGGGGCGCGTCGACGCGGTGCTGGGGCAGGCGGCGCGCTCCGGCATACGGGCTGACGTCGTGGTCCTGGACCCCCCGCGATCGGGTGCCGGGCGCACCGTGATGCAGCAGCTCGCCCAGCTCCGCCCGCGGGCCGTGGCCTACGTCGCCTGCGACCCGGCCGGGCTGGCGCGGGACCTCGCCGTCGCCGAGGAGCACGGCTACCTGCTCACGGACCTGATCGCCTACGACGCCTTCCCGATGACCCAGCACGTCGAGTGCATCGCGCTGCTGGAGCCGGGGGACGCCGATCTCGACGACCTCGACGATGCCGACCTCGACGCCGACTCCGACGCGGACCTCGGCCCAGCCGACGAGGCGTCACCCCGGTCCTGAGGGCCGGGGCCGGCAGCACCCCTGCTGTCGCCGCCCGGCCGTGGGTGAGGGACAATCGGCAGGAGCACCACCCACGACGACGTGGTCGCTGACGGCACGTCGACGTGGTTCCCACCAACAGGTGTCTTGACGTCAAGAGAGCCCTCGTGAGAGGGTTGTCTTGACGTCGAGATACAACCGCTTCGTGGAAGGAACAGGCGTGAGCCAAGAGAGCGTGAACACCTTCGGAGCCAAGGACACCCTGCAGGTCGGGGACACCTCCTACGAGGTGTTCCGGCTGGACGCGGTGGAGGGCAGCGAGACGCTTCCCTACTCCCTCAAGGTCCTGCTGGAGAACCTCCTGCGCACCGAGGACGGCGCCAACATCACGGCCGACCACATCCGGGCCCTCGGCGGCTGGGACGCGGACGCCGAGCCCGACACCGAGATCCAGTTCACTCCGGCGCGCGTGATCATGCAGGACTTCACCGGCGTGCCGTGCGTCGTGGACCTCGCCACCATGCGCGAGGCCGTCGAGGAGCTGGGCGGCGACGCCTCCCAGATCAACCCCCTCGCCCCCGCCGAGCTCGTCATCGACCACTCGGTCCAGATCGACGTCGCGGGCAACCCGCGCGCCTTCCAGCTCAACCAGGACTTCGAGTACCAGCGCAACAAGGAGCGCTACCAGTTCCTGCGGTGGGGCCAGACCGCGTTCGACGACTTCAAGGTCGTCCCGCCGGGCACCGGCATCGTGCACCAGGTCAACATCGAGCGGCTCGCCCGGGTCACGATGTCCCGCAACGGCCAGGCCTACCCCGACACCTGCGTCGGCACCGACTCCCACACGACGATGGTCAACGGCCTCGGTGTGCTCGGCTGGGGCGTTGGCGGCATCGAGGCCGAGGCCGCCATGCTCGGCCAGCCGGTCTCGATGCTCATCCCGCGGGTCGTCGGCTTCAAGCTGACCGGCTCGATGAAGCCCGGCGTGACCGCCACCGACGTGGTCCTCACCATCACCGAGATGCTGCGCAAGCACGGCGTCGTCGGCAAGTTCGTCGAGTTCTACGGCGAGGGCGTCGGCGCGCTGCCGCTGGCCAACCGCGCCACCATCGGCAACATGAGCCCGGAGTTCGGCTCCACCTGCGCGATCTTCCCGATCGACCAGGTCACCCTGGACTACCTGCGGCTCACCGGCCGCGACGACGAGCAGGTCGCGCTGGTCGAGGCCTACGCCAAGCTGCAGGGCATGTGGCTCGACCCCGCCAAGGAGGCCCGCTACAGCGAGCTCGTCGAGCTCGACCTCGGCGAGGTGGTCCCCTCGATCGCCGGCCCCAAGCGCCCCCAGGACCGCATCGTTCTCACCGACGCCAAGCAGGCCTTCCGCGAGGTGCTGCCGACCTACGTCAAGGGCCAGCAGGGCAGCAGCGGGATCGGTGGCTCCTTCCCGGCCTCCGACGCCCCCGCCCCGGACAGCGACACCGAGGCCGGCGGCGACGCCCCCGCCACCGAGGGCAACGGCTCCTCCCGGCCGTCGGAGAAGGTCTCCGTCACCACGGACAAGGGCACCTTCGAGCTCGACCACGGTCACGTGGCCATCGCCTCGATCACGTCCTGCACCAACACCTCCAACCCGTCGGTGATGATGGCCGCCGCCATGCTGGCCAAGAACGCCCACGAGCGCGGCCTCCAGGCCAAGCCGTGGGTCAAGACCTCGATGGCTCCGGGCTCGCAGGTCGTGACCGGCTACTACGAGAAGGCCGGCATGTGGCCGCACCTGGAGGCCCTCGGCTACCACCTCGTGGGCTACGGCTGCGCCACCTGCATCGGCAACTCCGGCCCGCTGGACGACGAGATCAGCGCGGCCATCAACGACCACGACCTGTCCGTCACCGCGGTGCTGTCCGGCAACCGCAACTTCGAGGGTCGCATCAGCCCCGACGTCAAGATGAACTACCTGGCGTCCCCGCCGCTGGTCATCGCCTACGCCCTGGCCGGCACGATGGACTTCGACTTCGAGTCGGAGCCGCTCGGGCAGGACTCCGACGGCAAGGACGTCTACCTCAAGGACATCTGGCCCGCTCCGGAGGACGTGGAGAAGGTCATCGGCGAGGCCATCAGCCGCGACATCTTCGTCGAGGACTACAAGGACGTCTTCGCCGGCGACGAGCGGTGGCAGGGCCTGGACACCCCCGAGGGCAGCACCTTCGAGTGGGACGGCGGGTCGACCTACGTCCGCAAGCCCCCCTACTTCGAGGGCATGAGCATGGAGCTGACCCCTGTCGAGGACATCTCGGGCGCGCGGGTCCTCGCCAAGCTGGGCGACTCGGTCACGACCGACCACATCAGCCCGGCCGGCTCCATCAAGGCCGACAGCCCCGCGGGCACCTACCTCGCCGAGCACGGTGTGGAGCGCAAGGACTTCAACTCCTACGGCTCGCGGCGCGGCAACCACGAGGTCATGGTCCGCGGCACCTTCGCCAACATCCGCCTCAAGAACCTCCTGCTGGACGGCGTCGAGGGCGGCTACACCCGCAACTTCCTCGACGGCGGCGAGCAGACCACGATCTACGAGGCGTCCGAGGCCTACCAGGAGGCCGGCGTCCCGCTGGTGATCCTCGGCGGCAAGGAGTACGGCTCGGGCTCGTCGCGCGACTGGGCGGCCAAGGGCACGCGCCTGCTGGGCGTCAAGGCCGTCATCGCCGAGTCCTACGAGCGCATCCACCGCTCCAACCTGATCGGCATGGGCGTGCTGCCGCTGCAGTTCCCGGCGGGGGAGTCGGCCGACTCCCTCGGCCTGGACGGCACCGAGACCTTCGACATCACCGGGGTCACGGCGCTCAACGACGGCACCACCCCCAAGACGGTGCACGTCACCGCCACCAAGGAGGGCGGCGACGCCGTGGACTTCGACGCGGTCGTCCGCATCGACACCCCCGGCGAGGCCGACTACTACCGCAACGACGGCATCCTGCAGTACGTTCTGCGGTCCCTCGCCAAGCACTGACGGGTCGCTGCGCGAGCAGTCCCGCCTCACCGGTCATGGGCCGGTCCGCCGATCGCGGACCGGCCCATGGTCGTATGCCGTGCCCCTGGGACTCCGCCGTCAGCGTCGCCCAATCGGGTGATGACGAGACGGTGGGGAGCGCCATACGGTCTGGACACCCCCGACCGAAAGGCCCCCCATGTCCCCCTCTCGCAGGCTCACCCTCGCGGGCGCCCTCGCCGTCGCGGCCGCCGCCACCCTCACCGCGGGACCGGCCGCTCTGTCCGCCGCCCCGGCCACGGCGACCGGCTCGTCCTCCGCCGCGACCCACGTCGCCCAGCCGTCGTCGGCCGTCCGCGACTGCTCGACGCTGCTGCCGGGGACGCTCGCCTCGGGCGCGCGCACCCGCCCCGACTCCCTGGCGCAGGAGCCCGACGTCACCCGGGGCAGCAACGCCCAGGCCTACGGCGTGCTGAAGAGCTTCCCGATGCTCGCGCCCGGCAGCGTCACCGTCCCGGTGATCTTCCACGTCACCTCCGACCACGTCCTGACGGCAGCGGAGCGGGCGCGCTACGAGACGATGATCGCGGCGCAGATGGACGTGATGAACGCGTCGTACGGCGGACAGACCGGCGCCAGGGTCGACACGCCCTTCCGCTGGCGGCTCGCCTCCATCGACTACACGGTCAACGCCGACTACTACACCGTGGTCCCCGGCAAGGTGGAGAAGGCCATGAAGTCCGCTCTGCACCAGGGTGACTCGCGCACCCTCAATGTCTACACCGGCAACATCGGCGACGGGCTGCTCGGCTGGGCCTACTTCCCGAAGGACGGCAACCCGGGCCGCGACTACCTCGACGGCATCGTCATGCTCGACGAGTCGATGCCCGGTGGCACGGCGGGGAAGTACGCCCTCGGCGACACGCTGGTCCACGAGGCCGGGCACTGGCTCGGGCTTTACCACACCTTCCAGGGCGGCTGCACCTGGTCCAACGACTTCGTGGCCGACACCCCGGCCGAGGCGCACCCGCAGTTCAACTGCCCCGAGGGCGCGGACAGCTGCGACGCCCCCGGCCTCGACCCGATCCACAACTTCATGGACTACACGCAGGACTCCTGCATGGACACCTTCACCCCGGGACAGGCCAAGCGGATGAGCGACAGCTGGCAGTACTTCCGGGCCCCGGCCAAGTCCTGATCGGCACGCCCCGAGGGGGCCGTCACGGGCACTCAGCCCTTGACGGCCCCCTCGTTGGCGCCCCGGACCAGGTGGCGCTGGAAGACGAAGAAGAGCACGCCCACCGGGATCGTGGTGATCAGCGCCGTCGCCATCTTCAGGGGGTACTGCGTGCCCGAGCCGAGACCGCCTGCCGTGAGGTCGGCGAGCCCGGTCACCAGGGTCTTGTGCTCCGGGCTGCCGGTGGTCACCAGGAAGTGGCTGAACTCGTTCCACGAGCCCTGGAAGGACAGGATCGTCAGCGTGATCAGCGCCGGCCGGGCCATCGGCAGGATCACCGACCAGAAGGTCCGGAAGACCGAGGCGCCGTCCAGGCGGGCCGCCTCCTCGATGGTCACCGGGACGGTGTCGAAGAACTGCTTCATGATGAAGACCCCGGCGGCGTCCACCAGCAGCGGCAGGATCATGGCCGCGTAGGTGTCGTAGATGCCGAGGTACTTGACCATCAGGAACTTCGGGATCAGCAGGGCCACGCCGGGCACCGACATGACGGCGAGGACCACCGCGAAGACCGCGCCCCGGCCGCGGAAGTGCAGCCGGGACAAGGCGTAGCCCGCCAGCGAGTCGAAGAAGACCCGGCCGGCCGTGATGCACACCGTCACCAGCACCGAGTTGCCGAGCCACCGCAGCACCGGCAGGCTCGCCGCGTCGCTGCCGAAGATCGCCGACCACGCGGCGGTGGAGAACGGTTGGGGGAGCAGCGACAACGGGTGGGCCGAGGCGTCCGGGTCGCTCTTGACGGACGTCGCCACCTGGATGACGAAGGGGTACAGGTACACGACGGCGGCGAGCACCAGCACGGCATACGCCAGCCACCGCCGGCCCCGGGAGCGTGAGGTCATCGGCCGACCTCCTCGCGCTCGGTCATGACCCGGCGCTGTGCCCAGGTGAGCACCACGATGATGAGGAAGACGACGAAGGCCATCGCCGCGCCGGACCCGAACTTCCCCTGCTTGAAGGACTGGTCGTAGGACAGGTAGGCGGGCGTGAGCAGCGTCTTGCCGGGGGACCCGCCACCCGTCGCGTAGACCTGGTCGAAGACCTGCCAGGTGCCGATCAGCCCCAGCGTGACCACGAGGAAGATCGCCGAGCGCAGCTGCGGGATGGTCACCCACCAGAGCTTCTGCCAGGGGGAGCAGCCGTCGAGCGCGGCCGCCTCGTCCACGTCCTCCGGCAGGTCCTGCAGCGCCGCGAGGAACATCAGCATGAAGGTGCCGGTCGTGGTCCACACCGCGAGCAGGATCAGCACGAGCATGGCCACGGACGGTCCCGACAGCCAGTCCCACGCCGCCCGCCCCAGCACCTCGGTGCGGCCCCACCCCGGCTCCTGGACGCCGAGGCCCTCCAGGGCGAGGTGGAGCACCCCGGCGGGCTCGGACATCCACGTCGGCCCGTGGACCCCGAAGAGCCCGAGGAAGGCGTTGACCGCCCCCGACCCCGAGAAGAGGAAGAGGAACACCGTGGTGATCGCGATGGAGCTGGTCACCGAGGGGAAGTAGAAGGCGGTTCGGAAGAAGCCCCGCCCCCGCAGCCCCTTGGCGTTGACCACGAGCGCCAGCCCGAGCGCCGTCACGGTCTGCAGCGGGACGACGAGCAGGACGTACCAGAAGGTGTTGCCGATCGAGGTCATGAAGTCCCGGCCGCTGAGCCCCTGCCCGCTCAGCAGGGTCGTGTAGTTGTCGAGCCCGACGAGCGGCGCGTTGGCCCGGACGAAGGGGTCGCCGTTGCCGCCCCAGCGCGTGAAGGACACGTAGAGCGCCATCAGGATCGGGACGATCAGGAAGGTGCCGAGCACCAGGATCATGGGCAGGGTGAAGAGCCACCCGGCCGTGGTGTGCCCGGCCTGGATGCCGGGTCCCGAGCGGGCGCCGGGGCGGCGGGGACGTCGTGGGACCAGCGGGACCACCGGGACCTCCTGGGGTGAGGTGCTGACGTGCTGGTGCGGACGGGTATCAGCCCTTGAGGGCGGCCTGGAGGTTGCTCTGCAGCGTGGCCAGCATCGCCTTGGGGTCACCCGTGGCCAGTGACTCCACCTTGGCGTTGAAGTCCCCGAGGGCCCCGTCGACGCCGGGCGTCGTGGGCATGCCCTTGCCGTGCTGCGCGCCGGCGACGAAACCGGCGTCGTCCGGCGTGGAGGCGGTGTACTTCTGCATCGCCGAGGTGGTGGACGGCATGACGCCGAAGGCCTTGGCGGCCTCGAGCTGCTGGGTGTCCTGGGCGAGGAACTTCACGAGGTCGACGGCGGCGGCCTGGTGCGTGGAGCGTGCCGCAATGCCCCAGCAGTTGGTGAACATCAGGGTCCCCTTGCCCTTGGGGCCGGCGGGCAGCTCGACGACCTTGACCTTCATCGTCGGGGCGTCCTTGGACAGGGCGCCGCGGATCCAGTTGCCCTCGATGGTCATCGCGGCCCGGCCCTTGATCAGCGCCTCGCCGCCCCAGCCGGCGTCCACCTGCTTCGCGAGCTTCATGGAGCCGTTCTTCAGGAGCTTCTGGGCCTCGGTGAGGCCGGCGAGGTTCTCCGGGCTGTCGGCCGTCGCGGTCTTGGCGTCGTCGGAGAGCAGGCTCCCGCCGGCCTGGGCCATGAAGGTGCCGACGCGCTGGTACTCCGGGTTGATGACCAGGCCGGTGACGTTGCCGGCGGTGAGCCGGGTGGCAGCCTTCTCCAGGCCCGCCCAGTCCTTGGGGACGTCGGCGTCGGTGAGCCCCGCCTTGGTCCACAGGTCCTGGTTGATCACCAGCGCCAGGGTGGAGAAGTCCTTGGGCGCGCACTGCAGCTTGCCGTCGATGGTGAAGGTGTCCTTCAGCGCCGGGATGTAGTCGATCCCCGTGAGCTGGTCGCCGTAGGCGTAGAGGTTGCCCGCCTTGGTGAAGGTGCCGACCTGGGCCGGCTCCAGGTAGAAGATGTCGGAGGGGGAGCCGCCTGCGAAGCCCTTGGCGAGCTCCTCCGGCAGCTTGGCCGTCGAGGTGACCTCGACCTTGTTGCCGGACTTGGCGGCCCAGGACTCGGTGGCCTTCTTCACGGCGCCGAGCTCGACGTCGTTGCTGGTGCCGACCAGCATCTTGAGCGTGACCGGCCCGGACTGCGGGGCCTGCGAGCCGCTGCTCGTGCTGGAGTCGAAGCCCCCTCCGCCGCAGGCGCTCAGGGCGAGTGCCGCACCGGCCCCGGCGGCGACGAGGGTGGAGGTGCGGGCGAGGCGAGTCATCATTGGCTCCTGGGAGTGGTCGTTTGATCGTTCATATCAAGGGTGAGGTCAAGGGTGAGGCCGCATGGCGGACCGCCGCCGACCGGCCGGTCAGCGGCGCCGCGTGCTGGCGGCGGGTCGCAGGGTGGGGGCGAGCAGGGCGCCGTGCTCGGGCACGGGTCCGCCGGCGAGCAGCACGTCGATCTGGGTCAGCAGGTGCTCGACGATCTCGGCGAGGGGTTGAACGACCGTGGTGAGGTCGAACATCTGGGCCGTCGCGGTCCCGTCGAAGCCGGTGATCCCGACGTCGCGGCCGGGGGTCAGCCCCGCCTCGATGACCGCGCCCTGGACGCCGACGCCGACGACGTCGGAGACGCACACCAGGGCGTCGCGGGGCCGCAGCCGGGCGGCCAGCGACCGGCCCGCCTCCTGGGCCCCGGCGATGTCCTGCTCGGTGCGGGCCAGCAGGTCCTCGGCGAGCACGCCGCGCTCGGCGGCCCGGTCGCGCCAGCCGCGGAGCCGGTCGTCGCCGACCTCCGAGCCCTCCGGCCAGCCGACGAAGCCGACCCGCTCGTAGCCCTGCTCGACGAGGTGGTCGACGGCGTCAGCGGTCCCGAGGCGGCCGTCGACGTCGCCCCAGGCGGTGAAGCCCGGGTCGTCCCAGACGCGGCCGAAGGTCGCGAAGGGGATGTCGTGGTCGGCCAGCCACTGCGGGCGCGGGTCGCCACGGTGGGTGTTGTGGAGCACGAAGGCGTCCACGAGGTGGGCCCGCACCATGGCCTCGTAGCCGTGGGTGGTCAGGGCCGGGGCGTCGCTGCCGAAGGTGACGACGTGGCAGCGGTGGTCACGGGCGGCCACCGACAGCTGGGCCAGGAAGGGGTAGGCGATCTCGGCGCTGGCGGCGCCGCCGCGGGCGTCGAGCTCGAGGCCGATCGCCCCGGCCCGCTGCTCGCGCAGCGACTTGGCGGCCGAGCTGGGCCGGTAGGCCAGCCGCTCGATCTCGGCCTGCACGCGCCGCAGGGTCTGCGGCGCCACGCGGTCGGGGCGGTTGACGACGTTGCTCACGGTCTGGCGCGACACGTTGGCGGCGCGTGCGACGTCGTTGATGGTCGCGCGCCTGCTACCGATCCGGATGGTCATCGTCGACTCCTCGAGCAGGACTGCCGTTCGTCGGGGTATCATCCCGCTTTGAACGATCAGATGCATCATCACCCCGGGTGATGGCCGTGTCAACACCTCCCAACGTCGGGACTGCCGAGAGGTCATGCCGTGTCCGAGCACCGTCGCCCGACAGGCCGCAGCACCGCGCCGGACGCCCCCCGCCAGCCCTGGTTGCACCAGCTGGAGCTCGCCGTGCACGGCAACGTGACCGCCCTGTCCTCCCGGGACGGGACCATGGGGGACCCCGGCACCGGGCTCTACGTCGACGACCGGCGGGTCGTGTCCCGGCTGCTCGTCACGGCCGACGACCGGTGCCCTGACCTCGTGGTCTCGGCGAGCGTGGGAGACCGGACCCAGGTCCTCGGCTCGGTGCGGCACCTCGGGACGCCCGGCCCGGACCCCACCGTCGAGGTGCACCGGCTGCGCCGGGTGCGGCCGACCGGCATGGTCGAGACCATCAAGGTGACCTCTCGCGCCGACGAGGTGGTCCGCACCCGCCTGGTCGTCGAGGTCGGCGGTGACGGTGCCCCGCTCGCGGAGGTCAAGGCGGGGACGGCCTCCCTGCCGCTGCTGCCGGCCATGGCCCCGGTCGCGGGCGACGCCCCGGTGGCCCTCGCCTGGTCCGACGACCGGCACGTGACCCGGCTGGTGTGCGAGCCGGCGCCCACGTCCGTGCAGCCCGGGGACGAGACCCGGCCCTCGCGGCTGACCATCGACCTCGAGGTGCGGCCGGGGCGGTCCCGGTCGGTGGTCCTCACCGTCGCGGCCAGCCGGCTCGGCAGCTCCGCCTTCGACGCCGACCCGGGCGCCGACCTGCTCGACTGGTCGCGGGTCCGGGTGCGGGCGGCCGACGCGCGGCTGGACGACCTGGTCGCGACCGCGCTGGAGGACCTGCGGCAGCTGGCGATGCGCGACCCGCTCGACCCCGGCGACCTCTTCGTGGGCGCCGGATCCCCGTGGTACCTCACGCTCTTCGGCCGCGACTCGCTGTGGGCCGCACGCCTCGCGCTGCCCTTCGGGACCGAGCTCGCCGGGGGCACGCTGCGGGCCCTGGCACGCCGGCAGGGGACCGCCCACGACCCCGTCACGGCCGAGGCGCCCGGCAAGATCCTGCACGAGGTCCGGCGGGAGACCTTCCGCGACCCGACCACGGGCATGACCCTGCCGTCGACCTACTACGGCACCGTCGACGCCACCTCGCTGTGGGTCTGCCTGCTGCACGACGCGTGGCGGCACGGCCTGCCGCAGGACGAGGTCCGGGCGTTGCTGCCCGCACTGCGCGGCGCGGTCGGCTGGATCTGCTCCGAGCTCGCGGCCGGCCCGGACGGGCTGCTGCGCTACGTCGACAGCACCGGGTCCGGCCTCGCCAACCAGGGGTGGAAGGACTCCGGTGACTCGATGCGGCGTGCCGACGGGACCGTCGCCCCCGCGCCGATCGCGCTGCTCGAGGCTCAGACGTATGCCGTCGAGGCGCTCCGCAAGGCCGCCGTCCTGCTGGCGGAGCTCGGGGCGGACGAGACCGGCGCGGCGGATCCCGGGGCAGAGGGAGCGGGCCCCGACGAGGAGACCGCGGCGCTGCGCCGGCGCGCCGACGACCTCGAAGGCCGGGTCCGCGACGCCTTCTGGGTGCACGGTCCCCACGGCCGGCACCTGGCCATGGCCATCGACGGCGAGGGCCGTCCCGTGGACGGGGTCGGCTCCAACATGGGCCACGCCCTGGGGTCGGGTGCGCTGCGCCCGCAGGAGGCGGCCCAGGTCGCCGCCGTCCTCACCGGGCCGGACCTGCTCGGCCCCTTCGGCATCGGGACCCTGGCCCGCAGCAACCCGGCCTACAACCCCATCGGCTACCACACCGGGTCGGTGTGGACCCACGACACGGCCATCTGCCTGCTGGGTCTCGTCGCGGAGGGCTGCACCGAGCGGGCCGGCGACGTCGCCCGGGCGCTGGTGTCCTCCGGGGTCGCCTTCGGCCTGCGCTGGCCCGAGCTGTATGCCGGGGACCCCGTCCTCGGGCGCCCCGCCCCTTACCCGGCGTCCTGCCGACCGCAGGCCTGGTCGGCGGCCTCCGCCGCCGCGCTCGTCACCGCGGCCCTCGGGCTCGAGGTCGACGTGCCGCGGCGCCGGGTGCGGGTGCGGCCACTCCCGGACGCGCCCTTCGGGGCGCTGCGGGTCGAGGGGCTGCGCTACGCGGACCTGGACTTCACGGTCGACGTCGACGCTGCGGGTGGCGTCACCGTCACCGGCCTGCCCGACGGCGTGACGGTGGTCCGGGACTGACGGCATACGACCGTGCCTGAGGGTCTGTCAGACCCGCCCGCCAGACTGGCCCCATGACCGCGCACGCCCCACCAGGATGGCCCGCCGCCGTGCCCCCGCCCGGGGTCGACGGCTGGCGCGACCGCGCCGTGCCCTGGCTGCTCGACCAGTGCCCCGCCGACTTCCGCGGCTACGCCTCGTGGCGCCGCCACCCGCAGGCTCTGTCGTGGGTCGCGGTGCAGCAGGTCGACGCCCAGCTGGCCGGCATGCGCCAGGCCTACCGGCAGGTGCGGGTGGCCCTCGGGGACACGCTGGAGCCCGAGGCGCTGCGGGAGGTGATGGCGGACCTCGAGGCCGAGGGGGTCCGGCTGCGCGCGACCGCCCGCAGCGTGCACCTCGTCCACGAGGCCATGCAGGGGACGACCTTCGTCCCGCGCCTGTGACGGGGAGTGACTGGTCTAGACTCGGGCGTTGCGTCCGCTTCGGAAGGAGACGTGTCCATCGTGGGCCTGCTCTCGACCATCACCAGCCCTACCGCGCTGCGTCGGCTCCCCGCCGCCCAGCTCGGTGACCTCGCCACCGAGATCCGCGAGTTCCTCGTCGCCGAGGTCGCCAAGACCGGCGGTCACCTCGGACCCAACCTCGGTGTCGTGGAGCTGACCATCGCGCTGCACCGGGTCTTCGAGTCCCCGCACGACACGATCGTCTTCGACACGGGCCACATCAGCTACGTCCACAAGCTGTTGACCGGGCGGCACGACTTCAGCCGGCTCCGGGCCCGGGGCGGCCTGTCCGGCTACCCGTCGCGGGCCGAGTCCGAGCACGACGTGGTGGAGAACTCCCACGCCTCGGCGTCCCTGTCGTGGGCCGAGGGCATCGCCGTGGGGCGCCGGCTGTCGGGGGAGGCCGACCGCCACACCGTCGCGGTCATCGGCGACGGCGCGCTCACCGGGGGGATGGCCTGGGAGGCGCTCAACAACATCGCGGCCCACAAGGACCTCCCGCTGGTCATCGTCATCAACGACAACGAGCGGTCCTACGCCCCCACCATCGGTGGCATGGCCGAGCACCTCGCGACGCTGCGGACCACGCAGGGCTACGAGCGGATGCTGCGCCTCGGCAAGCGAGCCATCAGCGGCGCCCCCGTCGTGGGCCGCCCCGCCTTCGAGACGCTCCACGGCATCAAGAAGGGCCTGAAGGACATCGTCGCGCCGCAGGGGCTCTTCGAGGACCTCGGCCTGAAGTACATCGGCCCCGTCGACGGCCACGACGAGCACGCCCTGGAGACCGCCCTCAAGCAGGCGCGGGGCTACGGCGGGCCGGTGCTGGTCCACGTACTCACCAAGAAGGGCAAGGGCTACCGCCCCGCCCGTCAGCACGACGACGACCAGTTCCACGCCGTCGGGGTCATCAACCCCGAGACCGGGCTGCCGCTGGAGGTGTCCGGCCGCTCCTGGACCGACGACTTCTCCGACGCCCTGGTCGCCCTCGGGCAGGAGCGCGCGGACGTCGTGGCCCTGACCGCGGCGATGCTGATCCCCGTGGGGCTGCGCGACTTCGCCCTCAAGCTGCCCGACCGGGTCTTCGACGTCGGCATCGCCGAGCAGCACGCCGTGGCCATGGCCGCCGGGCTCGCCTACGCCGGGATGCACCCGGTCGTCGCGATCTACTCGACCTTCCTCAACCGCGCCTTCGACCAGCTGCTCATGGACTGTGCGCTGCACCGGGCCGGCGTGACCTTCGTGCTCGACCGCGCGGGGGTCACCGGCTCCGACGGCGCGTCGCACAACGGCATGTGGGACATGACCCTCGCCAACGTCGTGCCGGGCCTGCACCTGGCGGCCCCGCGCGACGGCGAGCAGGTCGACCGGGCGCTGCGCCGCTCCGTGGACATCGCCGACGGGCCGTCGGTCATCCGGTTCGCCAAGGGCAACCCGCCCGAGCCGATCCCGGCGCTGGAGCAGCACGGCACCGTCGACGTCCTGCTCGGCGAGGGCTCGCAGCGGGTCGACACGCTCGTGGTCGGCATCGGCTCCATGGTCCCGACCGCGCTGGGGGTGGCCGAGCGCCTCCTCGCCGCGGGCCGCAGCGTCCGGGTCGTCGACCCGGTGTGGGCGCTGCCGGTGTCGCAGGACCTGCTCGACGAGTGCCGCAACGCCGGCGAGGTCGTCGTCGTCGAGGACAACCTGGTCTCCGGGGGCATCGGGTCCGCGATCACGACGGCGCTGCAGCTGGCGGACGTCGACGTGCGGGTGCGTCCCTTCGGGATCCCCAAGAAGTTCCTGGACCACGCGTCGCGCGGCCAGGTGCTCGCGGACATCGGCCTGACGCCCGACGCCATCAGCGAGACGGTGCTGCGGCCCCGCGGCCCGCGGCGGGTCGTCGACGCGTCCTGACCCGCGGCGGGATAGCCGCCGCCGGTCCCGGGGTATGCGCCACCCCATGACCAGATTCGGCTACACCCTGATGACCGAGCAGGCCGGGCCCAAGGACCTCGTCCGCCACGCGGCGCTGGCGGAGGAGGCCGGCTTCGACCTGGAGGTCGCCAGCGACCACTACTCGCCCTGGCTGACGTCGCAGGGGCACGCCCCCTTCGTCTGGAGCGTCCTGGGCGCCGTCGCGCACGTCACCGAGCGGGTCGAGCTGATGACCTACGTGACCTGCCCGATCCTGCGCTACCACCCGGCCGTGGTGGCCCAGCAGGCCGCGACCGTGCAGCTCCTCGCCGACGGCCGCTTCACCCTGGGGGTCGGCAGCGGGGAGAACCTCAACGAGCACGTCGTGGGCGCCGGCTGGCCGGCGGTCGCGGCCCGTCAGGACATGCTGGCCGAGGCCCTGGAGATCATCCGCGCGCTGCACACCGGCGAGCTGGTCACGTATGACGGGGAGCACTACCGCGTGGACTCCGCCCGCATCTGGGACCTGCCCGAGCAGGGCGTGGAGATCGCCCTGGCCGCCCACGGCAGCAGGGTGATCGAGCGGTGCGGGGCCCTCGCCGACCACCTCGTGGCCGTGGAGCCCCGCGAGGACCTCGTGCGGGCGTGGGACGACCTGCCCGACAAGCCCACCGTGGGGCAGGGGGCCCGCGCGATCGGGCAGATCCCCATCTGCTGGGACCCCCGCGGCAAGGACGCGGCCGTGGCGCGCGCCCACGACCAGTTCCGGTGGTTCGCCGGAGGATTCAGCGTCAACGCGGACCTGCCGACGACGGCCGGGTTCGCGGCGGCGACGACCTTCGTGCGCCCCGAGGACGTGGCCGACAACATCGCCTGCGGCTCGGACCTGGACGAGATCGTCGAGAGCGTGCGGCCGTTCTGGGAGGCCGGGTTCACCGACGTCGCGCTGGTGCAGATCGGCGGCGACACCCAGGAGGCCTTCCTGAAGCAGGCCGCCGGCCCGCTGCTCGAGCGACTGCGGGAGGCGTCCCGTGGCTGACCTGCGACCCGGGGTCCTCTTCGACGTGGACGGGACCCTGCTGGACACCAACTACCTCCACGCGCTGGCGTGGTGGCGGGCGCTGCGCGCCACCGGCCACGACACGATCACCATGCAGCAGTGCCACGCCGCGATCGGGATCGCCAGCGAGGGGCTGGTGCGGCACCTGACCGGGGGCCAGGACGAGGAGGCCGTGGAGCGGCACTCCGAGGAGTACGAGCCCCTCAAGCGCGACCTCACCGCCTTCCCGCGCGCCGCCGACCTGCTCCAGGCCTGCGACGACGCCGGGCTCGCGGTCGTCCTCGCCACCAGCGGCCAGGAGAGCGACCTGGAGTGGATGGTCCCGGCCATCGGCGTCCCCGAGAGCCTGCTCGCCGGAGCCACCACCAGCGGCGACGTCGACGAGGCCAAGCCCGAGCCCGACCTCCTGAGCGTCGCCGTGGAGCGGCACGGCCTCGACCCGCAGCGCACGGTTGTGGTGGGCGACACCGTCTGGGACGTCGAGGCGGCCCGCAAGGCCGGGCTGCCGATCGTGGCCGTCACCTGCGGCGGCATCTGCCGGCAGCAGCTGGAGGAGGCCGGCGCGGACGCGGTCTACGACGACCCGGCCGACCTGCTGGCCCACCTCGACTCCTCGCTGCTCGGGCAGGCCGCGCGGGGCTGACCGGCACCGCGGTCGAGGGGCCGCCCACGGGTGGCCCCTCGACCCGCAGCAACCCGGTGCTGGGTCCTACCTCAGGTGGGCGCTCAGCGCGCCCCCGGTGCGGCGCCGACGTCCTCGCCCTCGTCGAGCAGCCGGTGCCGCTCCAGCAGGTGCCGGACGTCGGGGTCCGCGCCGCGGAACTCCCGGTAGACCTCCCGCACGTCCCGCGACCCGCCGCGCGCCAGCAGCTGCCGGCGGAAGCGCTCGCCGGTCTCGCGCCCCAGCCCGCCCTGCTCGCCGAACCACGCCACCGTGTCGGCGTCGAAGACCTCCGACCACATGTAGGAGTAGTAGCTCGCGGCGTAGCCGCCGCCGAAGATGTGCGAGAAGTAGGTGGAGCGGTAGCGCGGCGGCACCAGCGGGAAGGCCATGCCGGTCCGCTGGAGCGCCGACGCCTCGAAGTCCGCCACCTGGCCGGGCTCGTTCGGCAGCTCGGCGGCGGGTGTCTGGTGCCAGACCTGGTCGAGCAGCATCCCGGCATACGACTCAGTCATCTCGTAGCCCTGGTTGAACTCGCGGGCCTCCAGCAGGGTCCGGACCCACTCGTCCGGCATAGGCTCGCCGGTCTCGTGGTGCACGGCGTACCGGGCCAGCAGGGCCGGCTCCCAGGCCCACATCTCGTTGACCTGGCTCGGGTACTCCACGAAGTCCTGCGGGGTGCTCGTGCCCGACCGCGAGACGTAGCGGACGTCGGACATCAGCCCGTGCAGGTCGTGGCCGAACTCGTGGAACAGCGTGATGACGTTGTCCCAGGACATCAGCGTCGGCCGGCCCGGCGCCGGCCGGGGCAGGTTGCAGGTGTTGGTGACCACCGGCAGCGTGCCGAGCAGCCGGCTCTGGTCGACCAGGGAGGTCATCCACGCGCCGCCCTGCTTGGTCGACCGGGTCCACGGGTCGAGGACGACGGCGCCGAGGACGCTCCCGTCCTCCTCCAGCACCTCGTAGACCCGGGCCTCCTCGGTGTAGCCGACCAGGTCCGGGCGGTGCTGGAAGGTGATGCCGTAGAGGGCGGTGGCGGCGGCGAAGACGCCCTCGTGCAGCACCCGCTCGAACTCCAGGTAGGGCCGCAGCAGCCCCTCGTCCAGGGAGTAGCGCTCGCCGCGGACCAGGTTGGCGAGGTACTGCCAGTCCCACGGCTCGAGGGTGGCGCCCGGCTCGAGCTGCTCGAGGCGCTGCTGCAGCACCTGCGCCTCGGCGCGGGCGTTGCGGACCGCGGCGGGGCCGACCCGGGTCAGCACCGCCATGACCGCCTCGGTGGAGCCCGCGCACCCCTCGGCGGCGGCCTGTGCGGCCGGGTGCGGGTGGCCGAGGAGCGTGGCCCGCTCGGCCCGCAGCTGGGCCAGCCGTATGACGATCTCCCGCGTGTCGTGCTCGCCGCCCTGCCCCCGGGCCACGGAGGCCTCGAAGACCCGGCGTCGCAGCGACCGGTCGTGCAGCTCCGCGAGCAGCGGCTGCCCGGTGGTGTTGACCAGCTCGAGCAGCCACCCCTGCTTGCCACGCTCCTGTGCGGCGGCGCGGGCCCGCTCGACGTCCTCCTCGGGGAGCCCGGCGAGCTGCTCCCGGTCGGTCACCAGGACGGCGGCGGCGTTGCGGCCCGCCACCGCCAGCTCGGTGAACTCCGTGGTGAGCGTGGCGATCTCGGCGTTGATCTCGCGCAGCCGCGCCTGGCCGTCGGGGTCGAGCGCGATGCCGCCGCGCTCGAAGTCCTTGAGGGTCTCCGACAGCAGCCAGGCGGACTCGTCGTCGAGCTCGACCTCACCGGCGTCGACCCGGTCGCGCAGCGCCACGAACCGGTCGTAGAGGCGCCGGTCGAGCAGCACGGCGTCCTGGTGGGCGGCGAGCAGCGGGGCCAGCTCGGCGCGGATCTCGTCGCGGCGCGGCGTGGCGTGGGCGGCGACGGCGGGGTAGAAGGCGTCGGCGGACCGGGCCAGCAACCGGCCGGAGCGGTCGAAGGCCTCCAGCACGGTGGTGACGGTGGCGGGGGAGGTGTCGGTGGCGATGGCGTCCAGCTCGCGCAGGTGTGCTGCCATGCCCTCGACGACGGCCTCGCGGTAGTCGTCGTCGGTGAGGTCGGCGTAGGGCGGCAGGTGGTGCGGCAGGGTGGACTCGCTGAGCAGGCGGTTCACGTGGGTCATGACGCCAGTCAACCGTATGCCCCCGGGGTGACGTGCGTCGCATAGGCGGTGCCTATCCCGGGCATGGACACAAACGATCGCCCCTGGCTTTCAATCTCGGGCTAGTCCATATACGTTGTTTATCGGAAGTTCCCACCAGCGAGACCGCCAAGGAGCGCACCGCATGAACCTCATGAACACCAAGATCCTCCCCTTCTCGACCACCGCCTTCAAGAGCGGCGAGTTCGTCGACGTGAGCGAGAAGGACGTCCTGGGCAAGTGGGCCATCTTCTTCTTCTACCCGGCCGACTTCACCTTCGTGTGCCCCACGGAGCTGGGTGACATCGCCGACCACTACGAGGAGCTGCAGAAGCTCGGCGTCGAGGTCTTCTCGGTCTCCACCGACACCCACTTCGTGCACAAGGCCTGGCACGACACCTCCGAGACGATCAAGAAGATCGACTACTACATGCTGGGCGACGCCAACGGCGTCATCACCAACAACTTCCAGAACATGCGCGAGGGCGCCGGGCTGGCCGACCGCGCCACCTTCCTGATCGACCCCGAGGGCACCATCCAGTTCATGGAGGTCACCGCCGAGGGCATCGGCCGCAACGCGACCGAGCTGGTCCGCAAGGTCAAGGCCGCGCAGTACGTCGCCGCCCACCCGGGCGAGGTCTGCCCCGCCAAGTGGGAGGAGGGCGCCGAGGTCCTCACCCCGGGCCTGGACCTCGTGGGCAAGATCTGATCGAGCCCCTCACCTGACCGGCAGCTGCTGGTCCGCGCGGCGGGTGGTCGGACACGCACCGGCCACCCGCCGCCTTCTCGTCATACGCCTCGTCCCACGCTAGGAGAACCCGTGCCCGTCCTCGACGACAGCATGACCACGCAGGTCAAGGGCCTGCTCGCCAACGTCAAGGAGCCCATCGAGCTGGTGGCGTCCCTCGACGACCGCCCCAAGGCCGAGGAGATGCGCCAGCTGCTCCAGGAGCTCGCGGCGCTGTCCGACCAGGTGAGCCTGCGCACCGACGGCACCGCCGACCGGCGCCCGTCCTTCCGCATCGAGCGCACCGGCACCGACGTCGGGGTGGAGTTCGCGGGCATCCCGCTGGGGCACGAGTTCACCTCCCTGGTGCTGGCGCTGCTGCAGGTCGGCGGCCACCCGGTCAAGGAGGACGCCGAGCTGATCGAGCAGGTCCAGGCGCTGGAGGGCGAGCACGAGTTCGTCACCTACATGTCGCTGTCGTGCCAGAACTGCCCGACCGTCGTGCAGGCGCTCAACGCGATGGCGGTGCTCAACCCCCGGATCAAGCACACCGCCGTCGAAGGCAGCCTCTTCCAGGACGAGATCGAGGAGCACGGCATCAAGGCCGTCCCGACCGTCTACCGCGACGGCGAGCTCTTCGAGTCCGGCCGGATGACCATGGCCGACATCGTGGGGCGCATCGACTCCGGCGCGGCGGACCGCGCCACGGACCGCCTCAACGCCAAGGAGCCCTACGAGGTCCTGGTCGTCGGCTCCGGCCCGGCGGGCGCCGCCGCGTCGATCTACACGGCCCGCAAGGGGATCCGCACCGGCCTGGTGGGGGAGCGCTTCGGCGGCCAGGTGCTCGACACCATGGCGATCGAGAACTTCGTGTCCGTCCCCTACACCGAGGGCCCCCGCTTCGCGGACGCCCTCAAGGACCACGTGGGCCAGTATGACGTCGACGTGGTCACCGGCCCCCTCGCAACCGAGCTGGTCCCCGCCGACGTCGAGGGCGGCTACCACACGGTCCGCTTCGGCAACGCCGAGCTGAAGGCCCGCTCCGTCGTGCTGTCCACCGGCGCGCGCTGGCGCCACATGGGCGTCCCCGGCGAGGAGGAGTACCGCAACAAGGGCGTCACCTTCTGCCCGCACTGCGACGGCCCCCTCTTCAAGGGCAAGCGCATCGCGGTGATCGGCGGCGGCAACTCCGGCGTCGAGGCCGCCATCGACCTGGCCGGGGTCGTCGGGCACGTCACGCTCATCGAGTTCCTCGACGTCATGCGCGCCGACCAGGTGCTGCAGGACAAGCTGCGCAGCCTGCCCAACGTCGACGTCGTCCTGTCCGCCCGCACCACCGAGGTCGTCGGCGACGGCAAGCAGGTCACCGGCCTGCGCTACGAGGACCGCACCACCGGCGCCGCCCACGAGCTCGCGCTGGAGGGCATCTTCGTGCAGATCGGGCTGCTGCCCAACACCGAGTGGCTCCGCGGCGCCGTCGAGCTGTCCGACCGCGGCGAGGTCGTCGTCGACGAGATGGGTCGCACCTCGGTGCCGGGCGTCCTCGGCGCCGGCGACTGCACCACCGTGCCCTACAAGCAGATCGTCGTCGCGCAGGGCGCCGGGGCCACCGCCGCGCTGTCCGCCTTCGACCACCTGATCCGCACCCCCGCGCCGGCCTCGGCGTGACGGAGCCGGCGCCGTGAACCTGCGTGACCTGGAGTACCTCGTCGCCCTGGCCGACGAGCGGCACTTCGGGCGGGCCGCCGCGGCGAGCTATGTCAGCCAGCCGACCCTGTCCACGCAGGTCAAGAAGCTCGAGTCCGAGCTCGGCGTCGACCTCATCGAGCGCGGCTCGCGGCAGGTGCTGCTCACCGACGCCGGGGAGCAGGTCGTGCGCCGGGCCCGCTCGATCCTCGCGCAGGCCCAGGACATCCGCGACCTCGCCCGCTCCGCCCGGGACCCCCGGGCGGGGCGGCTGCGGCTCGGGATGTTCCCCACCCTCGGTCCCTACCTGCTGCCGCACGTGGTGCCCGAGCTGCGCCGCCGGTTCCCCGAGCTGGAGCTGCTGCTCACCGAGGCGAAGACCTCCGAGCTGCTGAGCCAGCTGCACGCCGGAGCCCTCGACGTCGCCCTGGTCGCGCTGCCCGTCCCCGACGAGAGCCTGCACGCGCAGCCGCTCTTCCGGGAGGACTTCCTGCTCGCCGTGCCGAGCGAGCACCCGCTGGCCGCGGCGGCGGAGCAGGTGACCCCTGGCTCGCTCGCCGGGGAGGACCTGCTGCTGCTGGCCGAGGGGCACTGCCTGCGCGACCAGGCGCTCGAGGTGTGCCAGACCACCGGCGCCGCCGAGCAGGCCGGCTTCCGCGCCACGAGCCTGGAGACGCTGCGGCACATGGTCGCCGCCGGCGTCGGCAGCACCCTGCTGCCCCGGCTGGCCGTCAGCCCGCCCGCGAGCAGCACCGACGGGATCGTGCTGCGGGAGTTCGCCGGTCAGCCGCCGCACCGCGACATCGCTGCCGTATGGCGCCGCTCGTCGGTGCAGGGCCCGCTGCTTGCCGAGATCGCGGCGGTGCTGGCCGACCTCCCGACGGGACTCGTCACCCCGGTGCCGCGGTAGCGGCCGTCATACGTGCTCGGCGGGCTCCTGCCCGCCGCGGCGGGCGCGCTGGACGAGGTGCACGACGACCACGATCACGGCCCCCACGAGCAGGCCGGCGATCGCGGACCCGACGGTGTTGGTGAGCCACCCGAGCACGCCGCCCAGCGGGCCGGTCGCCCCGTGCACGGCCTCCTCGAGGTGGTGCACGAGGCCGTAGGGGGCGTGCCAGCCGAGGGTGTCCAGCCCGACCAGCAGGATGTGCCCACCGACCCACAGCATCGCGACCGTCCCGACGATCGCCAGGCCTCGCAGCAGCGCCGGCATGGCGCGGACCAGGGCGTTGCCGACGCGCTGCGCCAGCCCGGAGTCCCGGCGGGCCAGGTGCAGCCCGATGTCGTCCATCTTGACGATCAGCGCGACGAAGCCGTAGACGCCCACAGTGATCACGATCGCGACGATGACCAGGGTGATCGCCCGGGTCCAGAACGGCTCCTGGGCCACCTCGTTGAGCGAGATGACCATGATCTCCGAGGACAGGATGAAGTCGGTGCGGATCGCCCCCGAGGTCATCTGCCGCTCGGCCTCGTCCCCGGTCATCGTGGCCGTGGCGTCGTCCTGGTCGTGGCCGTGGCCGGTGACCTTCTCCCAGATCTTCTCGGCGCCCTCGAAGCTCAGGTAGGCCCCACCCAGCATCAGCAGCGGGGTGAGCGCCCACGACGCGAACTGGCTGAGCAGCAGCGCGGCCGGGAGGATGAAGAGCAGCTTGTTGCGCAACGACCCCAGGGTGATCCGCCAGATCATCGGCAGCTCACGGTCGGGGGTGAAGCCCGTGACGTAGCGCGGGGTCACCGCCGTGTCGTCGACGACGACACCGGCCGCCTTGGCGCTGGCCCGGCCGGCGGCCGCGCCCACGTCGTCGACGGAGGCGGCCGCCAGCTTGGCCATGGTCGCGATGTCGTCCAGCAGGGCGGCGAGGCCACCGGCCACGAGGATCCTCCAGGGGTGCGGGGGTCAGGACGCGGCGCGGGGAGCCGCGGGGAGGGTCAGATGTCGCGGAAGACCGACACGCCGGCGCCGAGCGCGGTGAGCCGCTCGGCCAGGTCCTCGTAGCCGCGGTTGATGACGTAGACGTTGCGCAGCACCGACGTCCCCGGCGCGGCCAGCATCGCCAGCAGCACCACCACGGCCGGACGCAGCGCCGGCGGGCACACGACCTCGGCCGGGCGCCAGCGGGTGGGGCCGCTGATCATGACCCGGTGGGGGTCCAGCAGCTGGACGTTGCCGCCGACGCGGGTCAGCTCGGTGAGGTAGATGGCGCGGTTCTCGTAGACCCAGTCGTGGATCATCGTGCGGCCGTCGGCGGTCGCCGCGATCAGGGCGAAGAACGGCAGGTTGTCGATGTTGAGCCCCGGGAAGGGCAGCGGGTGGATCTTGTCGCTGGGCGCCGTCAGCGGCCCCGGGACGTGGGTCAGGTCGACCAGGCGGGTGCGGCCGTTGGCCGAGAGGTACTCCTCGGACAGGGAGTACTCCATCCCCATGGTCTCCAGCGTCGCCAGCTCGATCTCCATGAACTCGATCGGCACCCGCTCGATGGTGATCTCCGAGCTGGTCACCACCGCGGCGGCCAGCAGCGACATCGCCTCGATCGGGTCCTCCGAGGGGGAGTACTCCACGTCCTGGTCGATCTCGCGGACGCCACGGACGGTGAGGGTGGTGGTGCCCACGCCCTCGATCTGCACCCCGAGCGCCTCCAGGAAGAAGCAGAGGTCCTGCACCATGTAGTTGGGGGAGGCGTTGCGGATGATCGTGGTGCCCTCGTAGCGGGCGGCGGCCATCAGGACGTTCTCGGTCACGGTGTCGCCGCGCTCGGTGAGCACGATGGCCTTGGTGGGCCAGCGGTCGGCGTCGACGCTCGCGTGGTAGGCGCCCTGGGTGGCCTCGACGGACAGCCCGAAGTGACGCAGCGCGATCATGTGGGGCTCGACGGTGCGGGTGCCGAGGTCGCAGCCGCCGGCGTAGGGCAGCGAGAACGTGTCGAACTCGTGCAGCAGCGGCCCGAGGAACATGATGATCGTGCGGGTGCGCTTGGCGGCGTCCTCGTCCATGGCGGCGAGGTCGATGCGCTCGGGCGGGGTGATGCGCAGGTCGTTGCCGCCGTCGATCCACTCGGTGCGGACGCCGATGCTGTCGAGCACCTCGAGGATGCGGTTGACCTCCTCGATCTTGGCGAGGTTGCGCAGCGTGGTGGTGCCCTTGTTGAGCAGCGAGGCGCACAGGGTGGCGACGGCGGCGTTCTTGGAGGTGCGGACCTCGATCGACCCGGTGAGCCGGCGGCCGCCCTCGATGCGCAGGTGCTGCGGGCCGGAGTGGCCCATCGAGACGAACTCCGCCTCCAGCTCCTGACCCAGCGCAGCCAGCACCTCCAGGCTCAGGTCGTGCTCCCCGGCCTCGATCCGGTCGATGTCAGTCTCGGTCATCCCGACCCTCTCGGCCAGCTCGCGGACAGTCAGGCCGCGGCGCACGCGAGCCTCGTGGACGAGCGTGCCGATGCGGCGCAGGTAACCATCAGTCATGCCGACCATCGTAGGTCAGGCCACCCCCGCCCCCGGGGAGGTGACATCCCTCGGGACGGCGCCCCGCCCCGAGGGACCACGGCGGACGAATCACCGTGCCACGTCGGCCACCCCGCGCGGCAGGAAGCGTCGGCCGGTGGCGGTCTCGGCGGTGCCGGAGCGGTCGAGCAGCGGGGTGAGACCGCCGTTCCAGAGCTGGAAGCCGGCCCCGGTGATCATGGCCAGGTCGAGGTCCATCGGCGCGGCGACGACTCCCTCGTCGAGCATGATCCGGGCCTCCTCGGCCAGCCCGGCGAGCACCCGCTCGCGGACCTGCTCGGCGGTGAGGACGACCGGCGACGTCGGCTGCTCCTGCAGCGCGAGCACCTCGGGGTCCAGGACCGGCCCGGCCTCGGTCTGGCGGTAGTACCCGCGCTTGCCGGCCTCGACGACGCGCCGCAGCGCGGGCGACACCCGGAACCGGTCCGGGAAGGCCCGCGCCAGGGTCTCGCCGTTGTGCAGCGCGATCGCGGGCCCGACCAGCCCCATGAGCACGAAGGGTGGCATTGGGGCGATGCCCGCGAACCCGCGGTCGGCCACCTCGATCGGGGTCCCCTCGTCGACGATCCGCCCCATGTCGGACATGAAACGGCCGAGCAGCCGGTTGACGATGAAGGACGGCGAGTCCGAGCAGAGCACGGTCGTCTTCTTGAGCTTCTTGCCGACGGCGAAGGCCGTGGCCAGCGTCGCGTCGTCGGTGCGCTCGCCCCGCACGACCTCCACCAGCGGCATCACCGCGACCGGGTTGAAGAAGTGCAGCCCGACGACCCGCTCGGGGTGGCGCAGCTGCGAGGCCATCTCGGTGATGGACAGCGAGGAGGTGTTGGTCGCGAGGACGCACTCGGGGGAGACCACGGCCTCCACCTCGGCCCACACCTGCTGCTTGACCGACATCTCCTCGAAGACGGCCTCGATGACGAGGTCGGCGTCCGCCATGGCGGCCTTGGACGTGTCGCCGGTGACCAGGGCCTTGCAGCGGTTGACCTGGTCGGCGCCGAGGCGCCCCTTGGCGGCGAGCGCGTCCAGCTCGGCGTGCACGTAGCCGACGCCCTGCTCGACGCGCTGCTGGTCCAGGTCGGTCATGACGACGGGGACCTGCAGCCGCCGGACGAGGAGCAGCGCCAGCTGGCTGGCCATGAGCCCGGCCCCGACGACGCCGACGGAGGTGACCGGCCGGGCGAGCGCCTTGTCCGGGGCGCCCGCGGGACGCTTGGCGCGCTTCTGCACCAGGTCGAAGGCGTAGAGCCCGGCGCGCAGCTCGTCGCTCATCACCAGGTCCCCGAGGGCCTCGTCTTCGGCCGCGAAGCCCTCGTCCCGGCTCGCCGTGCGCGCCGCGGCGAGCAGATCCAGGGCTACGTATGCCGAGCGCGCGTGCCCACCGGTGCGCTGGGTCACCGCGCCCCGGGCCGCCGTGATCGCGGCGTCCCAGCGGGCCTCGTCGCGGTCCACCTCGGGACGCTCGACGGTGACGGCGCCGGCGAGCACGTCGGCCGCCCAGGCGATCGAGCGCTCGAGGAAGTCGGCCGGCTCCAGCAGCTGGTCGGCCATCCCGAGGCGGGCAGCCTGGACGCCGCTGAGCATCCGGTTGTTGCCGAGGGGGTTGTCGACGACGACCGTGAGCGCGCTCCGGATCCCGACGAGCTGAGGCAGCATCCAGCAGCCGCCCCAGCCGGGCACCAGGCCGAGGAACACCTCCGGCAGCGCCACGGCGGGCACCGCGCTGCTCATGGTGCGGTAGTCGCAGGCCAGCGCCACCTCGACGCCGCCTCCCATGGCGGCGCCGTTGACGAAGGCGAAGGAGGGGACGCCGAGGTCCGAGAGCATCCCGAAGACCTCGTGACCCAGCCGACCCATGGCGACCGCCTGGTCGCGGCGCGTCACCTGGGGGATCCCCGACAGGTCGGCGCCGACGGCGAAGCAGAACGGCTTGCCCGTGACCGCCACCGCGGCGATCTCGCCGGCCGCGGCCCGCTCCCGGCACCGCTCCAGCACGGCCCGCAGCTCGAGCAGGCCACGCGGCCCGAAGGTGCTGGGTCGGGTGTGGTCCTGGCCGTTGTCGAGGGTGACGAGCACCAGCGTGCCGGCCCCGCCGGGCAGGTCGACGTCGCGCGGCAGGGCGTGGGTGACGAGCTCACCCTCGAAGGCGTCCAGCAGGGCCGCCACCGCCGCGTCGTCGCCCTGGACCTGGCTCCCGGGCCGGCTCTGGCTCTCGGGCCCGCTCTGGCTCTGGCTCTGGCTCATCGCGTCGTCTCCTCGGTGCTCCCGGACGGCTGGTAGTCGGGGTGGTGCGGGTTCTCCCAGATGACGGACGCGCCCATCCCGATGCCGATGCACATCGCCGTCATGCCGTAGCGCACCTGCGGGCGCTCGGCGAAGTGCGCCGCCAGCTGCGACATGAGCCGCACCCCGGACGCCGCGAGCGGGTGACCGACGGCGATCGCGCCGCCCCACGGGTTGACGCGCTCGTCGTCGTCGGCGATGCCGAAGTGCTCGAGGAACGCCAGCACCTGGACGGCGAAGGCCTCGTTGAGCTCGAAGAGACCGATGTCCTCGATGTCGAGGCCGGCCTGGGCGAGCGCCTTCTCGGCCGCGGGGACCGGCCCCCAGCCCATGACCTCCGGCTCGACGCCCACGAAGGCGTAGGTCAGCATCCGCATCCGGACGGGCAGCCCCAGCTCGGTGGCCGCTCCCTCCGACGCCAGGAGGCAGGCGGTGGCGCCGTCGTTGAGACCGGCCGCGTTGCCGGCCGTCACCCTCCCGTGAGGCCGGAAGGGGGTCCGCAGACCGGCCAGGTCGGCCATGGTGACGCCGGGGCGCGGCGGCTCGTCCGCGGTGGCGAGGCCCCAACCCTGCTCGACCGAGCGCGTGGCGACGGGGACGAGGTCGGGCTGGACCTTGCCGTCGGCATACGCCTGCGCCAGCTTGCGCTGGGAGGCGACGGCGAAGGCGTCGCAGCGCTCCTTGGTGAGGCCGGGGTAGCGGTCGTGGAGGTTCTCGGCGGTCTGGCCCATCACCAGCGCCGACTCGTCCACGAGGCGCTCGCTGACGATGCGCGGGTTGGGATCGACACCCTCGCCCATCGGGTGCCGACCCATGTGCTCGACGCCCCCGGCCACGACCACGTCGTTGACACCCATGGCGATCGACCCGGCGGCCGTGGTGACCGCCGTCAGGGCGCCCGCGCACATCCGGTCCACGGAGTACCCGGGGACGGTGCGGGGGAGCCCGGCGAGCAGGGACGCCATACGGCCCAGGGTCAGGCCCTGGTCACCGATCTGGGTGGTCGCCGCCACGGCCACGTCACCGACGCGGTCCGGCGGCAGGTCGGGGTTGCGGCGGACGAGCGCGCGGATGCAGGCGACGACCAGGTCGTCGGCGCGGGTCTGGGCGTAGATGCCCTTTTCCCCGGCCCGGCCGAACGGCGTGCGGACGCCGTCGACGTAGACGACCTCGTGCAGGGTGCGGGGCACAGCGGCCTCCCTTGTCGAGGTGGGTGGTCCGACGAGGCTACCGGGCGGTAACAACTCGTGTCAGCATCGCGCGGCGCGAGACCGGCGAGGCATGCGTCACGTCAGGAGGCCGGGTAGGGGTGCTCGGCCGCCGTCTCGGCCAGCAGCGGCGCGACGAGCTCGGTCTGCCAGGGCCGGGCGCCGAGGTCGAGCAGGATCTCGCGGAAGCCGTCGACCGACTCGTCCAGCGGGGGCGCCCACACGACCCGGCGCAGGCTGTCGGGGGTCAGGAGGTTCTCCGCGGGGATCTGCAGGCTCTCGGACAGCCCGGTGACGAGCTCCTTGACGCGCACGAGCCGCGCGGCCGCCACCGGGTCCTTGTCGGCCCAGGCCCGCTGCGGCGGGGGGCCGTCGGCGGGCAGGTGCTGGGGCGGCAGGTCACGCTCGGGCACCAGCATCGCGCGGTCGATGGCCGCCAGCCAGGGCGCAGGGTGCCGCGCCACGGCGCGGGGGAGCCGGCCGCCGGCGCCGTTGGTCGCCAGGTCGAGCAGCGCGGCGTCGGGCAGCACCCGCCCAGGGCTGCAGTCGCGGTCCTGGGCGATGCCGTCGCGGGTGAGCCACAGCTCGCGGACCACGGCGAGGCCGCGGCGGGTGCGGACCTTGTGCAGGCCGGAGGTGCGGCG
The DNA here is from genome assembly GCF_001189535.1 of Arsenicicoccus sp. oral taxon 190. NCBI lineage: Bacteria > Bacillati > Actinomycetota > Actinomycetes > Micrococcales > Intrasporangiaceae > Arsenicicoccus > Arsenicicoccus sp. oral taxon 190. Next base: position 2,808,821 of record NZ_CP012070.1, on the reverse strand, counting down.
CCACGGGTCCACCCGCGGCGCCGGCCCCCGGAAGTGCGTGAGCGCCTCGAACTCCTGGGCGGCCCACTCGGACTTGCCCTGGGCGCGCAGGTCGGCGTCGACCGCGTCGCGCAGCTCCACGAGGAGCTCGACGTCCAGCGCGGCGTAGACCAGCCACGGGGCGGGCAGCGGGCGGGTCGACCAGTCCTGGGCGCTGTGCTCCTTGGCCAGCGTCACCCCCAGATAGTGCTCCATGGCGGCCGCGAGCCCCACCCGGGGGCGCCCCGCCAGCCGGGAGCCGAGCTCGGTGTCGAAGAGCCGCGTCGGCGTCAGGCCGAGGTCGCCGAGGCAGGGGAGGTCCTGGGTGGCGGCGTGCAGCACCCACTCCTCGTCGCGGATCACCGCCTGCAGCTCGCTCAGGTCCGGGCACATGACGGGGTCGATCAGCCAGGTGCCCGCGCCGGCGCGCCGCAGCTGGACGAGGTAGGCCTTCTGGCCGTAGCGGAAGCCCGAGGCCCGCTCGGCGTCCAGGGCGACCGGGCCGTGACCGGCGGCGACGGCGGCGACGAGGTCGCGCAGCGCTCGCTCGTCCTCCACGACGGGGCGCAGCGGCTCCTCGGGGGCCTCGACCAGCCGGGGCACCGACGCCGTCTCGTCGGAGGCGGTGCTGCTGGTGTCGGTCGAGGCTGCGTCGGTCACACCCGCCAACCTACCCCCGCGCTCAGGTGATCAGGCCGCGCCGCAGCGCGGTGTAGGTCATCGCCGCCCGGTCGCCGGTGCCCAGCTTGCGCGCGATCCGGGCCAGGTGGCTCTTGACCGTGAGCGCGGACAGGCCCAGCGAGGCGCCGACCTCCTTGTTGGTCTTGCCCTGGGACACCAGCTGCAGCACCTCGACCTCACGGGCGGAGAACTGCTCGTTGCCGGCGCCCCGCGTGCCCGGTCCCGCCGGCGGCTGGCCGCCGGTGCGGATGTAGGCGCGGACCCCCGTCTTGAGGGCGCCGCGCACGTAGATCGGGTCCTCGGAGTCGGACAGGACGATGGTGCGGCGCCAGCCGCGGGCGCGCAGCTCGTGCAGCAGCGGGATGCCGGATCCGTCGGGCAGGGTCAGGTCGGCGATGCAGAACTCCCCGGCGGGCACCTCGCGCGCCACGATCCGGGCTCGTTCGATGGTGGGGGCCTCGATGATGTGCCCCTCGGTGATGCGGCCCAGCGCCCGTCGCACCATCGCGGCGGTGTGCGGTCCGGCGGAGATGACCATCGCGCTGATCGGTTGCGGTCTCGGCATACGGGCGTTCTTGGTGAGCACGGTCATGCGCCCCTCCCTGGCTGTGTCGCCTGACGACGTCGATGGCTGTCGCGGCGTCTGTTGAAGACTGTAGAACACGGCTACTGCCGAACGGGTGAGATTCGACGATTTTCCGTGACAGCGCGTGGTCGCCGGCCGGGATTACTGACCGGTCGGCTCAACGTCGGGTGGAGAGGAAGGACACGCCGTCGGGCAGCGGGGGCAGGCCGCCGAGGGTGCACAGCAGGCGGGCCCAGGCCTGCAGGTGCCGCGCCAGGTCGTCGTCGAGCGGGCTCCACGAGGCCCGCAGCTCCATCTCGACGGTGGTGGGGTCGTCCGCGAGCCCCGCGAACTTCTCGCTCACGATCCGCGTCACCGTGCCCCCCAGCGCGCCGGCCTCGGCCCCGACGTCGCGCAGCGCGTCCTCCAGCCAGGACCACCCGACGCCGCCGAGGGCGGGGTCGCCCGCCAGCTCGGCCTCCAGCGCGGCCCGCGCATACGTCACCACGCGCCACTGGCCGTCCCACTGCTCGGGGGCGGAGGGGTCGAAGAGCACCACGAAGCGCCCGGAGGCGACCTCGTCGTCCTCCTGGCGGTCCGGGACCACGTCGGCGGCCAGCGCCACCGAGAAGGGCGCCAGCCGGCCCGGCGCGGGCACCTCCTCGAGCAGCACCTCGGGCCGCAGCCGGACCGCGCGCAGCCCTGCCAGCGCCGCCTCGAACCTGCGGGCGCTGTCGTCGGTCAGACGTCGATCGGCCACCAGGCGAGGCTATGCACGGACCAGGCTCGGTCGCGGGAGGGCGCGCCGACCACCCCGCACGCATGCAAGGATCGGTCCGTGCACAGTCCTGACCCGATCGCCGACGCGCCGACGCCCGCCGACAGCCTGCTGGTACGGGCGGCCCGGCGACGCCCCGGCCCGCGCCCTCCCGTGTGGTTCATGCGCCAGGCCGGGCGCTCGCTGCCGGAGTACCGCCAGGTGCGCGAGGGCACCGCCATGCTCGACGCCTGCCGCGACCCCGCCCTGACCACCGAGATCACCCTGCAGCCGGTGCGCCGCCACCACGTGGACGCGGCCATCTTCTTCAGCGACATCGTGGTGCCGCTGGTCGCGGTGGGCGTCGACATCGACCTGGTCGCGGGCGTCGGCCCGGTCGTGGCCGAGCCCTTCCGGTCCCGGGCGGACCTGGACCGGCTCCCGGAGCTCACCGCCGACCACGTCCCCTACATCACCGAGGCGGTCGGCCTGACGGTGGCGGAGCTGGGGGCGACCCCGCTGATCGGTTTCGCCGGCGCCCCCTTCACCCTCGCCTCCTACCTCGTGGAGGGTGGCCCCTCCAAGAACCACGAGCACACCAAGGCCCTCATGTATGGCGACCCGGCGCTCTGGCACGACCTGTGCTCGCGGCTGGCGCAGATCTCCGGGGCGTTCATGGCGGTGCAGGCCCGCGCCGGGGCCTCGGCCGTCCAGCTCTTCGACTCCTGGGTCGGGGCGCTGCCGCGCCGCGTCTACGAGGCGCAGGTGCAGGAGCACTCCGCCGCGGCGCTGCGCGTCGTCGCCGAGGCCTCGGACGTCCCCCGCATCCACTTCGGGGTGGGGACGGGGGAGCTGCTGCGCTCCATGGGTGAGGCCGGCGCCGACGTCATGGGCGTCGACTACCGCCTGAGCCTGCTCGACGCCGTGGACCGGCTCGGCCCGGGCTTCGCGGTGCAGGGCAACCTCGACCCGGCGCTGCTCTTCGCGCCCTGGGAGGCCCTGGAGCGCGAGGTGCGCCGCATCGTCGCCGAGGGCCGGACCGCCCCGGGGCACATCGTCAACCTCGGGCACGGCGTCCTGCCGAGCACCGACCCCGACGTCATCACCCGCGTCGTCGAGCTCATCCACTCCCTCGAGCAGTAGACTGTCGCCCTGTGCCGCCACCCAGGTGGCGTCGCTGCTCCCGCCGCCGACGACCGACCCCGGCTCGTCACGACAGATGGTTGTTGCATGTCCGTTGTCAAGATCGTCCTCGAGGTGCTGCTCGGCCTGGGCAGCCTCTTCCTGACCCTCCTCATCCTGCTCCACAAGGGCAAGGGCGGGGGCATGTCCGACATGTTCGGTGGCGGGGTGTCCAACACGCTCGGTGGGTCCAGCGTGGCCGAGCGCAACCTCGACCGGTTCACGGTGGCCGTGGCCGTCGTGTGGTTCGTGTGCGTGGTCGCGCTGGGGCTGCTCCAGCGGTTCGGCGTCTGACGCTGCGGCGTCGGCGCCCCCGGGTGCCCGGTGCAAACCTGCACGCCTGGCACCCTCGCGGGCATCACGGCCCGCCCCGGTCCTGCAGCCAGTCGGGTCCGGTAGCGCAAGGAGATTGCATGTCGGGTGGTAACGCCATCAGGGGCAGCCGCATCGGGTCCGGTCCCATGGGCGAGGCCGAGCGCGGTGAGGCCGCGCCGCGGCTCGTCACCAGCTATTGGTGCGCCCGGGGTCACGAGACCCGCCGGGCCTTCGCCGAGGAGGCCGGCCAGGAGATCCCCCTGGAGTGGGACTGCCAGCGCTGCGGGCTCCCGGGAGGGCTCGACCGCGACAACCCGCCGGAGCCGCCCCGGACCGAGCCCTACAAGACCCACCTGGCCTACGTGAAGGAGCGGCGCTCCGACGCCGACGGCAAGGCGCTGCTCGACGAGGCGCTCACGTCGCTGCGCGAGCGCGGCCTCATCACCTGAGCCCGGGGCCTGTGCCCCGGCCCGGGTGATCAGGCCAGCCGGGAGGCGGCGTCCTCGTCCAGCAGCCACACCGTGTGCCGCCGGCCGCTGACCCCCGCGGCCGGCGCCTCGTCGACGTCGACGCCCCCGAGGGCCGCCGCGACGGCGTCGGCCTTGTCCGTCCCCGCGACGAGCAGCCACACCTCGTCGGCGGTGCACAGGGCGGGGAAGGTCAGGCTCAGCCGGGCCGGCGGCGGCTTGGGGGAGTTCGCCTCGGCGACCACGGTGCGGTCCTGCACCTGCAGGGTCGGCCTGCCGGGGAAGAGGCTCGCCACGTGCGCGTCGGGCCCCACCCCGAGCATCACCACCTCGAAGGCGGGCAGCCCGTCGGCCCCCGGACGCCCCAGCGGCTCGGTGCCCGCGGCCGGCTGCGACGACTCGCGGGCCACGGCGGCCAGCTCGTCGGCATACCGCTGGACCGCGGCCTCGAGATCGAACCCCTCGGGGTCGTCGGAGGCGGGGAGCTCGTGCACGTTGCCGGACTGCAGCCCGAGGTCCAGCAGCCGGTCGAGCCCGGCCTCGCGCGCCTGGGTGGCGTTGCGGTCCTCCGAGGCGCGCTCGACATACCGCTCGTCCCCCCACCACAGGTGCACCAGCTCCCAGGCCACCGCCCGCACGGCGGGGGAGTCGGCCAGGGCCGTCATGGTGGCGTTGCCCATGGACCCCCCGGTGAGGACCACGTGGACCTCGCCGTGGCGAGCCTGGGCGTCGGCGAGCGTGGTGATCAGCCGCGCGGCGACGGCTGCCGCCAGCGTGGCCTTGTCGGGGTGCACGACGACCTGGGCGGTCATGACGTCTCCTGGGTCGAGTCGGCCGTCCCCGCAGCGGACTTCGAGGCCGACTTCTTCGCGGACGTCGAGGCGGAGGACTTCGTGGCCGACTTCTTCGCCGACTTCTTCGCCGACTTCTTCGCGGCCTTCTTCGCCGTCTTGGCAGCCTTCTTGGCGCCGACGGACGCCTCGGGCGCCACGCGGGCACCCACCCGCTTCTGGGTCTGGGCGCGGTCGGCGACCTGACGGTCGGTGGCCTTCTCGGTGGGCGTCAGCTCGGCCGTCGCCGGGTCGATCGTCACCATGTCGGCGCTGGTCTGGCGCGGCCGGCGGCCCGCCTCGCGGGCGAGGCGGCGCGACTCCTCCGGCGAGGGCGCTTTGCCGGCCTTGATCAGCTGGCTGGCCAACGCGTTGCGCCGCCCGAGGCGAGGCAGACCGTCGACGAGCGCGGCCTCGTAGACCTCGTCCGGGTCGAGCCGCCGGAGCTCGTCGGTGAGGCACTCGGCGTCGCTGCGCCGCTTGAGCGCGACCCGCCGCACCGGCTGCAGCGGGTGCGACAGCGTGGCGATGGTCGTCCCCTCCGGCCGGACCAGGTCGAGCGGACCCGAGGGCCGCTCGAGGCGGACGCTGATGAGACCGGAGCCCTGGGGCGTGCGGGCGCGGGTGACCGGCACGTCCAGCGCCTCGGCGAGCCAGGCCGCGAGCAGGTCGGTGGCCGTGGAGTCCAGGCCGCCGCTGACGACGGCCCCGGTGACGGCCTCGAAGGGGCGCTGGTCCAGCGCCGCCGCGAGCAGCGCCCGCCAGTGCGTGACCCGGGACCAGGCCAGGTCGGTGTCGCCGGGCGCGTAGTGCTCGGCGCGGCGCTTCAGCTCGGCGAAGGGGTTCTTGGCCACCGCGGAGTCGTTGATCCGCCGCTGGCAGATCGCGCCGATGGGGTCGGACGCCATGTCGACCGGCGCCTCGCAGGGCCACCAGCCGACCACGGGGGAGTCCGCCAGCAGCAGTGGCAGCACCAGGGCGTAGCCGTGGGCGTTGACCTCGCCGTAGAGCCGCAGCACGACGACCTCGGAGGCACCGGCGTCGCCGCCGAGCCGGATCTGCCCGTCCACGCGGCTGCCGCCACGCTTGTTGGCGTGCACCAGCACGACGATCCGGCAGGGGTGCATGTGGGAGGACTCGACCGCCGACTCGATGACCTCCTCGGCGCGGTCCTCGTCGACAACGATGATGAGCGTCAGCACCCGGCCGAGGGCCATGGCGCCGCTCTGGTTGCGGACGTCTACGAGCTTCTTGTTGAGCGCCGACGTCGAGGTGTTGGGCAGGTCGATGATCACGGCATCCTCCACTCGCGGCCGTCCAGGGCCATCATCTCGTCGGCGCTGGCGGGCCCCCACGACCCGCTGGGGTAGGGCTGCGGAGCCCCGTCCTTGGCCCAGTGCTCCTCGACCGGGTCGAGGATCTGCCAGGACAGCTCGACCTCCTGGGTGCGGGGGAACATCGAGGGCGCCCCCAGCAGCACGTCCAGGATGAGCCGCTCGTAGGCCTCCGGGGAGGTCTCGGTGAAGGAGGAGCCGTAGGCGAAGTCCATCGTGACGTCGCGGACCTCCATCTGAGCGCCCGGCACCTTGGAGCCGAAGCGCAGCGTCACGCCCTCGTCGGGCTGGACCCGGATGACGATGGCGTTCTGCCCGAGCTCCTCGGTCTCGGTGTCGTTGAAGGGCAGGTGCGGGGCCTTCTTGAAGACCACCGCGATCTCGGTGACGCGTTTGGCCAGGCGCTTGCCGGTGCGCAGGTAGAACGGCACGCCGGCCCACCGTCGGGTGTCGACCTCCACCTTGAGGGCGGCATACGTCTCGGTCCGGGAGCCGGGCTTCATGCCGTCCTCCTCCAGGAACCCCTTGACCTTGTCGCTGCCCTGCCACCCGGGGGCGTACTGACCCCGGGCGCTGGACGTGGACAGGTCGTCCATGAGGCGCACCGAGGCGAGCACCTTCTCCTTCTCCGCGCGCAGGTGCTGGGCGGTGAAGGCGACCGGCTCCTCCATGGCGGTCAGCGCCAGGAGCTGCAGCAGGTGGTTCTGGATGACGTCGCGGGCGGCGCCGATCCCGTCGTAGTAGCTGGCGCGGCCGGCGACCCCGATGTCCTCGGCCATCGTGATCTGCACGTGGTCGATGTGGTGGGCGTTCCAGACCGGCTCGAAGAGCTCGTTGGCGAAGCGCAGCGCCAGGAGGTTCTGGACCGTCTCCTTGCCGAGGTAGTGGTCGATCCGGAAGACCGAGTCGGCCGGGAAGACGCCCTCGACGATCGCGTTGAGCTCGCGCGCGGAGGCCAGGTCGTGCCCGAAGGGCTTCTCGATGACGACCCGCCGCCACTGGCCGTCCTCCGCCTTGGCGAGACCGCTGCGGTCGAGCTGGCGGCATACCTGACCGAAGAAGCCGGGCGGGATCGACAGGTAGAAGCCGACGTTGCCGCCGGTCCCGCGCTCGTGCTCGAGCTCCTCGACGGTGGTGGCCAGCAGGTCGAAGGCCTCGTCGTCGTCGAAGTTGCCCGGGACGAAGCGGAAGCCCTCGGCGAGGGCCTGCCACGTCGACTCGCGGAAGGGGGTGCGGGCGTGCTCGCGGACCGCGTCGTGCACGATCTGACCGAAGTCCTGGTCCGCCCAGTCACGGCGCGCGAAGCCGACCAGCGAGAAGCCGGGCGGCAGCAGGCCACGGTTGGCCAGGTCGTAGATGGCCGGCATGACCTTCTTGCGCGACAGGTCGCCGGTCACGCCGAACAGCACCAGCGCGCAGGGACCGGCGATGTTGGGCAGCCGCTTGTCCCGCGGGTCGCGCAGCGGGTTGTGCTCACGTGTGACTCGGGTGGGGCTCAACTCAGTCTCCCGTCAGGGTCGTGGTCTCACAGGCCGTATGGCGGACCAGCCCGCCGCTGTGCCTGGTGGCGGCGGGCCGGTCGCGGGTCAGTGCTTGTCGAGCTCGCCCTGCACGGTCTCCAGCAGCTCGCCCCAGGACTTCTCGAACTTGTCGACGCCCTCGCGCTCGAGGAGGTCGACGACCTCGACGTAGGAGATGCCCTGGCGCTCCAGGGCGTCCATGACGGCGTCGGCCTCATCGTAGGCGCCGGTGATGGTGTCCCCGGTGACCTTGGCGTGGTCGGCGGCCGCGTCGAGCGTCTTCTCCGGCATCGTGTTGACGACCTGCGGGGCGACGAGCTGGTCGACATACATGGTGTCGGGGTAGGCCGGGTCCTTGACCCCGGTGGACGCCCACAGCGGGCGCTGCACGTGCGCGCCGTCGTCGGCGAGGTTGGCCCAGCGCGGCGTCGCGAACTGCTCCTGCCACGCCTGGTAGGCCAGCCGGGCGTTGGCCAGGCCGGCCTTGCCCTTGAGCGCGGCGGCCTCGTCGGTGCCGATCGCATCGAGCCGCTTGTCGATCTCGGTGTCGACGCGGGAGACGAAGAACGACGCGACGGAGTGGATCTGCGAGAGGTCCTTGCCGGCCTCGCGCGCCTGCTCGATGCCGGTCATGAAGGCGTTCATCACCGCGCGGTAGCGGTCGAGGCTGAAGATCAGCGTCACGTTGACCGAGATGCCCTCGGCGAGGGTGCGGCTGATCGCGGGCAGGCCCTCGACGGTGGCGGGGATCTTGATCATCACGTTGGGGCGGTCGACGGCGGCGTAGAGCTCTTGGGCCACCGCCACGGTCCGCTCGGTGTCGTGCGCGAGCCGCGGGTCGACCTCGATGGACACCCGGCCGTCCACGCCGCCGGTGCGGTCATAGACCGGTCGCAGGATGTCGCAGGCGTCCCGCACGTCGGTGGTCGTCAGCGCGAAGACGGTCCGCTCGACGTCCGCGCCCTCACCCTTGAGCTCCTTCACCTGGGGGGTGTACTTCTCGCCCTTGGCGAGCGCGGAGGCGAAGATCGAGGGGTTGGTGGTGACGCCGACGACGCCCTTGGTGTCGACGACCTCCTGGAGGTTGCCGGTGGCGATGCGCTCGCGGGACAGGTCGTCCAGCCAGATCGACACGCCGGCGGCGGAGAGCTCCTGCAGGTTGGTGCTGGTCATGGTCACTTGCCTTCCTGGCGCTCGGCGGGGGCCGAGGTCTCGAAGCCGGGGTCTGAGGTGGCGTAGCCGGGGGCGGTGTCGCCGGGGGTCGCGGAGGCCGCGCCCGCGATGGACGCCTTGGCGGCCTCCACGACGGCCTCCGGGGTGAAGCCGAACTCGCGGAACAGCGTCTTGGCGTCGGCCGAGGCACCGAAGTGGTCGATGCCGATGATCCGGCCGGCGTCGCCGACGTAGTCGCGCCAGCCCATCGTGGCGCCGGCCTCGATGCTGACGCGCGCCTTGACGGCGGCCGGGAGCACCGACTCGCGGTAGTCGGCGTCCTGGCGGGCGAACCACTCCAGGCAGGGCATGGACACGACCCGGGTGGCGATGCCCGCGGCCTCGAGCTGCTCGGCGCCGGCGACGGCGACGGACACCTCGGAGCCGGTGGCCATCACGATGACGTCGGGGGTGGGCTTGCTGCCCTCGACGAGCACGTAGGCACCCTTGGCGACCTTGTCCGCGGAGGTGTCGGCCGGGGCGATGGTCGGCAGCGCCTGACGGGACAGGGCGATGCCGGTGGGCGTGCCGTGGCCCTCCAGGATCCGCTTCCACGCGTGGGCGGTCTCGTTGGCGTCCGCCGGGCGCACCACGTCGAGGTTGGGCATCGCGCGCAGCGCGGCGAGGTGCTCGATCGGCTGGTGGGTCGGGCCGTCCTCGCCGAGACCGATGGAGTCGTGGGTCCACACGAAGATGGAGTCGGTCTCCTGGATGGCGGCGAGCCGCACGGCAGGGCGCATGTAGTCGGAGAACACCAGGAAGGTGCCGCCGTAGGCGCGGGTCAGGCCCTCCAGCGAGATGCCGTTGACGATCATGCCCATGGCGTTCTCGCGGACGCCGAAGTGGATGGTGCGCCCGTAGGGGCCGCCGCGCCACTCCTCGGTCTGGCGGTCCTCCGGGACGAAGGACGGCTGGCCCGTCATGGTCGTGTTGTTGGACTCGGCCAGGTCGGCCGAGCCGCCCCACAGCTCGGGCATGATCTCGGCGAGGGCGCCGAGGACCTTGCCGGAGGCCGCGCGGGTGGCGAGGCCCTTGTCGTCGGGCTCGAAGGTCGGGAAGGCCTCCGCGAAGCCCTCGGGGAGCTCCTGCGCCAGCAGCCGGTCGACCAGGGCGGCCTTGTCGGGCGCCCCCGCACGCCACGCCTGGTAGCGCTCCTCCCACTCGCGGTGGGCCTTCGCGCCGCGGTCCCGCACCTCGCGGACCCGCTTCTCGACCTCGGGGGAGACCTCGAAGGTCTGCTCCGGGTCGAAGCCGAGCAGCGACTTCATCGCCTTGATCTCGTCGTCGCCGAGCGCGGCCCCGTGGGCCTTGCCGGTGCCCTGCTTGGTCGGGGCCGGCCAGGCGATGACCGTACGCAGCATGATGAAGGTGGGGCGGTCCAGGACCTTGTGCCCCTCCTCGATCGCCGCGAAGAGCGCGTCGACGTCCTCCACGTAGTCCTCGTCGCGCACGCCGTGCCGGGTGCGCCACTCCACCACGCGCACGTCCCAGCCGTAGGCCTCATAGCGCTTGGCGACGTCCTCGGAGAACGCCACGTCGGTGTCGTCCTCGATGGAGATCTGGTTCTGGTCGTAGATCAGCGTCAGGTTGCCGAGCCGCTGCGTCCCGGCCAGCGAGCTGGCCTCGGAGGCGACGCCCTCCATCATGCAGCCGTCACCGGCGATGCAGTAGACGCGGTGGTCGAAGACGCTCTCGCCCGGAGCGGCGTCGGGGTCGAACATCCCCCGCTGGCGGCGCTGGGCCATCGCCATACCGACCGCGGTGGCGACACCGGAGCCCAGGGGACCGGTCGTGAGGTCCACGCCCTCGGTGTGGTGCACCTCGGGGTGGCCCGGGGTCTTGGAGCCCCAGGTGCGCAGGGCCTTGATGTCGTCGAGCTCGAGGAGCCCGGCGTAGTAGAGCTGGATGTACTGCGTCAGGCTCGAGTGGCCCGCCGACAGGACGAACCGGTCACGGCCCATCCAGTGGGGGTCGGTCGGGTCGTGGCGCATCACGTTCTGATAGAGCAGGTAGGCGGCAGGGGCGAGCGACATCGCGGTGCCGGGGTGGCCGTTGCCGGTCTTCTGCACGGCGTCGGCGGCGAGGCAGCGCACGGTGTCGACCGCACGCACGTCCACGTCGTCCCAGCCGACCGTGTCGGCGACGATGTCAGAGACCTGACGTCCGTTGGCCTTGGGGGTGATGCTCACGTGGTCACACTTCCTTCGTGGTCGGAGTCACATCGGAGCCTATCCGCCCTTACCCCGCGGCGCGGACGTCGATCCGGCGGCTCGCGCTCCGTCGCCGCGCCGGGTCGGAGAGGATAGGATCGGAAGGCCTCTCGGGCCTGCCCGCGCACCGCCCGCCGCCCGAGCCCACCGACCGAAGGACACCGTGACAGCTTCGCAGCCGCGCACCGCGCCGCAGGACCGGACCGGTGCCACCCCGTCGCGCTTCTCGTACACCGTCAAGAACTACATGGCGCTGACGAAGCCGCGGATCATCGAGCTGCTGCTGGTCACCACCTTCCCGGTGATGTTCCTGGCCCAGCGCGGGCTGCCCGACTTCTGGCTGGTGGTCAACACCCTGATCGGGGGGTCGCTGTCGGCGGGCGCCGCCAACACCCTCAACTGCTACCTCGACCGGGACATCGACCGCCTCATGGCCCGCACCGAGAACCGCCCCCTCGTGACCGGCGAGATCAGCCCGTCCGCCGCGATGCGCTTCGGCATCGTGCTGACCGCCGTGTCGACGCTGTGGCTGGGGCTGCTGGTCAACTGGCTCTCGGCGGCCCTGTCCGTGAGCGCGATCCTGCTCTACGTCGTCTTCTACACGCTGGTGCTCAAGCGACGCACCTCGCAGAACATCGTCTGGGGCGGCGTCGCCGGCTGCATGCCCGTGCTCATCGGGTGGGCCGCGGTGACCGAGTCGGTGTCGTGGACGCCCTTCGTGCTCTTCCTGTGGATCTTCTTCTGGACGCCGCCGCACTACTGGCCGCTGTCGATGCGGTTCAAGGACCAGTACGCCGCGGCCGGCATCCCCATGCTGCCCGTGCTCAAGCAGGACACCTCGGTGGCGCGGCAGATCGTCGCCTATGCCTGGGCCACGGCGCTGATCTCGCTGGTGCTGGTGCCCGTCGCCGACATGGGGTGGATCTACCTCGTGACCGCGATCGTGTCCGGCGGGCTCTTCCTGCTCGAGGCCTACAAGCTGCTCGGGCGCGCCAAGGACCCGGCCAACGCCACGATGGCCTCGCTCAAGCCCATGCGGCTGTTCCACTACTCGATCACCTACGTGACGCTGCTCTTCATGGCCGTGGCGATCGACCCCCTCCTCCACCTCCCCCTCTAGCCCTACCGCCGGTAGCACGATCGACCGGCCTTCCGTGACCAGGCGGATCTCACCAAGGCCGGTCGATCTGTCCTGCCGGGGACGAGCCCGTATGGCGAGCGCACGGCCGCGTCCCGTCGGGCGGGCCGACGGGGCCGCTGAGGCGGGCCGGCGGGGCCGCTGAGGCGGGCCGGCGGGGCCGCTCACGCACCGGCCGGCGGGGCCGCTCACGCACCGGCCGGAGGGGCGGGGCGGGGGGCGTCTCGCCTCAGCGGCGGCGCGCGGTGAGCACGCCCTGCGTCAGCAGGACCGTGAAGAGCGCCGACATCAGCAGGTGCACGGCGACGACGGCGACCGGCCGACCGGTGAAGTACTGCACGTAGCCGATCAGGCCTTGCAGCAGGGACAGCGCCAGGGTCCAGTCCCAGGCGCGACGGAAGGGCGCGGGCACGGGGACCAGCCGTGACGCCACGACCAGGGCCACGCTGAGCCCGAGGAAGAGCATCACCGAGTCGGCGTGCAGCCAGCTGGTGGCGTGGGGGTCGAAGCCGAAGCGGAGGTTCTCGTACTTGTCGCCGGAGTGGGGGCCGGACCCGGTGACGGCGGTGCCCAGCACGCAGACCACGCCACCCACCGCCGCCGCCGCCCACGCGAGGCGCTGCAGCACCGTCGGGACCACGCGGGTGGCCGGGCCGTCGCCCTCGCGGTAGCGGTAGAGCAGGTAGGTCGCGTTGGCCACGAGGAACAACGAGATCAGGAAGTGCGGGCTCACCGTCTTGGGGTCGAGCTTGGCCAGCACGATGATGCCGCCGACGACCGCCTGGACCAGGACGAAGAAGAGGGGCACCGCGCACTCGAGGACGAACCTGCGCCGTGAGCGCCAGTGGCGGGCCGCCGCGAGGACCAGCAGGGCCAGGGCTACCACGACGAGCACCGGGGTGATCATCCGGTTGCCGAACTCGATGAACTTGTGGAAGCCCTGCGTCTGCGCCCCCGTCGGCACGAGCGAGCCCGGGGTGCACTCCGGCCAGGTGGGGCAGCCGAGCCCGGAGCCGGTCAGCCGCACGAGACCGCCGGTGAGGATGATGGCGATGTTGCCGACGAGGTTGGCGATCAGCGCGATCCACAACCAGTCACGGGCCCCCCGAGGCGGCGCGACGACGTCGGCCGGGGAGTGGGTGGGGGTGCCGGGGGTGGTGGACGTGCTCACCAGGACAGCCTAGTGCGCCCGTGCACAAGCCCGAGACCCGGCACCCAGCACTCTCCTGCCGGCACACCGGGCAGCAACACCTCCGCTCAGCAACACCTCCGGGCAACAACACCTCCGGGCAAGAGCAAGCAGCGAGCCACGACACCGGGGAACCCTGGCAGCGGCATACGCACCCTGGGTTCCCCGATCGGCCCTGCGCGCCCCGTCAGTCGGACCAGCGGAAGAGCCGCGCCGCCGCCGCGCAGAAGATCGTGCCCCACACCACGAGCACCACGAGGGGTTGCCAGGGCAGCCCGTGCCCCTCGAAGGCCGCGCGGAAGCCGTCGCCGAGCGCCGCGGACGGCAGCCACGACACCACCGTCGCCCACACGCCGGGCAGGTGCGAGCCCGGGATCAGCACGCCGCCGACCCCCAGCATGAGCACCCACACCAGGTTGGCCAGCGCGAGGGTGGCCTCGGCCCGCAGCGTCCCGGCGAAGAGCAGCGCGAAGCCCACGAAGGTCGCGGTCCCGAGCAGCCAGAACACGACGAAGGGGAGCACCCCGAGCACCGCCGGCCGCCAGCCCATCGCCAGCCCGACCCCACCCAGCACGACGAACTGGATCACCTGGATCACCATGACCGCGAGCACCCGGGCCAGCACGAGCCCGCCCTTGCCGAGAGGGGAGGCGCCGAGCAGCCGCAGCACGCCGTAGCGGCGGTCGAAGCCGGTCTGGATCGCCTGCCCGGTGAAGGCCGACGACAGCACGGCGAGCGCGAAGACGCCCGGGGTGACGATGTCGACGCGTCGGCCCGCGCCCAGGTCGGGCCACGGCGCGAGCACCCCGCCGACCAGGGCGAGCGCCGGCAGCACGATGGACACCAGCGTCTGCTCGCCGTTGCGCAGGAAGGTCAGCGTGTCGAAGCGCGCCTGTGCCTTCACGCGCCGGGCGACGGGGGCGGGGGCGCTCATCGGTGCACCTTCCTCGTGAGCTCGAAGTAGACGTCCTCCAGCGGCCGCCCGGCGCACAGCGACGACGGGGTGCCGTCGCCGACGACGCGTCCGTCGCTGATCACCACGAGGTGGTCGGCGAGCCGCTCGGCCTCCTCGAACGAGTGCGTCGTGACGACCACCCCGACCCCGCGGTCGCGCACCTCGCGCACCAGGTCGTAGACGTCGAGGCGGGCGTGCGGGTCGAGCCCGGCGGTGGGTTCGTCGAGGAACACCACCTCGGGGTCGCCGACCAGCGACGCCGCCAGGGCGACGCGCTGCTTCTGCCCGCCGGACAGCCGCCGCACCGTCGTGCCGGCGAAGCGATCGATCCCCAGCCGCTGGACCAGGTCGTCGACGGGCAGGGGAGCGGCATACAGGGAGGCGAGGTGGCGCAGCAGCGCGACCGGACGAGCGCCGTTGGGCAGGCCGCCGTCCTGCAGCATCACGCCCACGCGGGCGCGGTGCTCGGCGGGGGCGTCCCAGGGGTCGGTCCCGAGGACCCGGGCCTCGCCGGCGTCGGCGCGCTGCAGCCCCTCGAGGATCTCCATGGTGGTGGTCTTGCCGGCGCCGTTGGGCCCGAGGACGGCGGTGATCTGCCCGAGCCCGGCGCTCCAGGTCAGGTCGTCGACGGCCCGCACGGACCCGAAGCTCTTGCGCAGTCCGGCGGCGCTCACGGCTGGTGTCACGATCAGGCAGTGTAGGCCCGGCCCGCGAGGAAGGTCGGCCTTGGTAGACTCCGTCGCGGGAATTAGGTAACACTGGTGTTGTGTTTATCGGACGTGAGGAGCGAGAGACAGGAGGGCGTATGCCGACCCCGTCACCTCTCCCCGCGCGGTCCCCGGAGGCCGTGCGCGAGTCCGGCACCCGAGGCCGGGTCCAGCAGGCCGTCTCCGAGCACGGCCCGATCACCGCTGCGGCCCTGGCCGGGCGGCTGGGTCTGACCGCCACGGCGGTCCGACGTCATCTCGACGCCCTGGAGTCCTCCGGGCTGATCGTCGAGCACGTCGCCGCGACCACGGGCCGCGGCCGGGGCCGACCGGCCCGGGCCTACGTGCTGTCCGCGGCCGGCCACGAGGCGCTCGACGCGTCCTACGACGACGTCGCCACGTCCGCGTTGCGCTACCTGTCCGAGCAGGTCGGCGAGCACGCGGTCGCGGCCGTCGCCCACCAGCACGTCGCCTCCCTCGAGGAGCGCTACCGGGACCGGGTCGAGGCCGCGGGGTCCGACCCGGAGGTCCGGGCCCGCGCCCTCGCCGAGGCCCTCAGCCAGGACGGCTACGCCGCGAGCAGCCGCCCGCTGGCGCTGGCCGACGGCAGCACCACCCTCGGCGTCCAGCTGTGCCAGGGCCACTGCCCGGTGCAGCAGGTCGCCACCGAGTTCCCGCAGTTCTGCGACGCGGAGCAGCAGGTCTTCTCGCGCCTGCTCGGCGTGCACGTGCAGCGCCTCGCCACCCTGGCGCACGGCGAGCACGTGTGCACCACCTTCGTCCCCGTGACTGCGCTGACCACCCCCACCTCCGACCACCCCCAGCACCCTGACGAAAGGTCGACGCCATGACCACCAACATCGAGGAGCTCAACCCAGGGCTGAAGGGCCTGGGTCGCTACGAGTACGGCTGGGCCGACAGCGACGTCGCGGGTGCGACGGCGAAGCGCGGCCTCAACCCGGCCGTCGTGCAGGACATCTCGTCGCGCAAGAACGAGCCGCAGTGGATGACCGACCTGCGCATGAAGTCGCTGCGCCTCTTCGACCGCAAGCCCATGCCGAGCTGGGGCAGCGACCTCACCGGCATCGACTTCCAGAACATCAAGTATTTCGTGAAGTCCACCGAGAAGCAGGCGACCACCTGGGACGAGCTGCCCGAGGACATCAAGGCGACGTACGACAAGCTGGGCATCCCGGAGGCCGAGAAGCAGCGCCTCATCGCCGGCGTGGCGGCGCAGTACGAGTCCGAGGTCGTCTACCACCAGATCCGCGAGGACCTGGAGGAGCAGGGCGTCATCTTCGTCGACACCGACACCGGCCTGCGCGAGCACGAGGACATCTTCAAGGAGTACTTCGCCAGCGTGATCCCGGCCGGCGACAACAAGTTCGCGGCGCTCAACACCGCGGTGTGGTCGGGCGGGTCGTTCATCTACGTCCCGCCGGGCGTCCACGTGGACATCCCGCTGCAGGCCTACTTCCGCATCAACACCGAGAACATGGGCCAGTTCGAGCGGACCCTGATCATCGCCGACGAGGGCTCCTACGTGCACTACGTCGAGGGCTGCACCGCGCCGATCTACAAGTCCGACTCGCTGCACAGCGCGGTCGTCGAGATCGTCGTGAAGAAGAACGCCCGGGTGCGCTACACGACCATCCAGAACTGGTCCAACAACGTCTACAACCTCGTCACCAAGCGCGCCACCTGCGAGGCCGGCGCCACCATGGAGTGGGTCGACGGCAACATCGGCTCCAAGGTGACGATGAAGTACCCCGCCGTGTTCATGCTCGGCGAGCACGCCCGCGGCGAGACGCTGTCCATCGCCTTCGCCGGCGAGGGCCAGCACCAGGACGCGGGCGCCAAGATGGTGCACGCCGCGCCGCACACGTCCAGCTCCATCGTCTCCAAGTCGGTGGCCCGCGGTGGCGGGCGGACGTCATACCGCGGTCTGGTCCAGATCGCGGAGGGGGCGCACGGGTCCAGGAGCAACGTCCGCTGCGACGCCCTCCTGGTCGACGACATCTCCCGCTCGGACACCTACCCGTATGTCGACGTCCGCGAGGACGACGTGCAGATGGGCCACGAGGCCACCGTCTCCAAGGTGAGCGACGACCAGCTGTTCTACCTGATGTCCCGCGGCATGAGCGAGGAGGAGGCCATGGCCATGATCGTGCGCGGGTTCGTCGAGCCCATCGCGCGCGAGCTGCCCATGGAGTACGCCCTCGAGCTCAACCGCCTGATCGAGCTGCAGATGGAAGGAGCCGTCGGCTGATGCCAGTCGAGCTCAAGTCCCCGCCCACGGTGGCGGGTGTCCCCGAGGCCTTCGTGCCCGACCAGTCGCGCGGCGAGCGCCGCACGTCCTTCGACGTCGCAGACTTCCCCGTGCCCAACGGGCGCGAGGAGGAGTGGCGCTTCACGCCGGTCGACCGGCTGCAGACGCTCTTCCACCCGGCGCCGTCGGACGTGGCGGGCCTCAAGACCGACATCCAGGTGCCGGCTGGCATCAAGGTGTCCGAGGTGCCGGCCGGCGACGAGCGGCTCGGGCGCGTGCTGCGCCCGGCGGACCGCGCGTCGGCGGCCGCGTGGGCGTCCTTCCGCGACGCCTACGTGCTGCGGATCCCGCAGGGCCGGGAGTTCGGCGAGGCGGCGCGTCTGACGGTGCGCGGCACCGACCAGGCCCGGATCAACGGCCACCTGGTCATCGACGCCGGCGCACACTCCACCGCGACCGTGCTGCTGTCGCACCAGGGCTCGGCCCGGTGCGCGACCAACGTCGAGGTCAACGTCGGCGACGGCGCGCACCTGACGCTGGTCACCGTGCAGGAGTGGGACGACGACACCACCCACCTCGCGCAGCACGACCTGCTCGTGGGTCGCGACGCGACCGTCAAGCACATCGCGATCACCCTCGGCGGCGACATCGTGCGGGTGTGCACCAACGTCCGCTACGCGGGCCCCGGCGGCAGCGCCGAGTGCCTGGGCGTCTACTTCACCGACGCGGGGCAGCACCAGGAGCACCGCCTCTTCGTGGACCACGAGGCGCCGCACTGCGTCTCCAACGTGGAGTACCGCGGCGCCCTGCGCGGCGACACCGCCCACTCGGTGTGGGTCGGCGACGTGCTGATCCGCGCCGCGGCCGAGGGCACCGACACCTACGAGCTCAACCGCAACCTCGTGCTGACCGAGGGTGCGCGGGCGGACTCGGTCCCCAACCTGGAGATCGAGACCGGCCAGATCGTCGGCGCGGGTCACGCGGCCGCCACCGGGCGGTTCGACGACGAGCAGCTGTTCTACCTGATGGCGCGCGGCATCCCGCAGCGGGAGGCCCGCCGGCTCGTCGTGCACGGCTTCTTCGCCGACATCATCAACCGGATCGGGGTGACCGACACGCAGGCCCGCCTCATGGAGGTCATCGACCGCGAGCTCGCGGACTCCGTGGACGCCGCCTTCGAGGCGGGGGCATGAGCTTCGAGCTGGTCTGCCAGGTCCAGGACATCCCGGTCGGTCGGGTCGCCGCGGCGGAGGTCGACGGCGTCACCATCGCCCTCGCCCGCACCGGCGACCGGGAGTTCCACGCGGTCGACGACGTGTGCACCCACGCCAACGTGTCGCTGTCCGAGGGCGAGCTCGACGGTTGCCTGCTGGAGTGCTGGCTCCACGGCAGCTCCTTCGACCTGCGCACCGGCGAGCCCACCGCCCCGCCCGCGACCGTGCCCGTCGCGGTCTACCCCGTCACGCTCGAGGGTGACGACGTCCTGGTGGACGTGCAGTCACCGAACAACAAGGAGAACTAACCACCATGGCCACTCTGGAGATTCGCGACCTGCACGTCACGGTCGAGACCGAGCAGGGCACCAAGGAGATCCTCAAGGGCGTCGACCTGACGGTCCGCTCGGGGGAGACCCACGCGATCATGGGCCCCAACGGCTCGGGCAAGTCGACGCTGGCCTACGCGCTGGCGGGCCACCCGAAGTACACCGTCACGAGCGGCACCGTCACGCTGGACGGTGAGGACGTCCTCGCGATGAGCGTCGACGAGCGCGCCCGCGCCGGCATGTTCCTCGCGATGCAGTACCCCGTCGAGGTGCCGGGCGTCACGGTGTCCAACTTCCTGCGCACCGCCAAGACCGCCGTCGCGGGCGAGGCCCCCAAGCTGCGCACCTGGGTCAAGGACGTCAAGAACGCCATGGCCGACCTGAAGATGGACCCGGCCTTCGCCGAGCGCAACGTCAACGAGGGCTTCTCCGGCGGTGAGAAGAAGCGCCACGAGATCCTGCAGATGGAGCTGCTCGCGCCGTCCTTCGCGATCCTGGACGAGACCGACTCCGGCCTGGACGTCGACGCCCTCAAGATCGTCTCCGAGGGCGTCAACCGGGTCATCGCGAGCGGCCAGGTGGGCGTCCTGCTGATCACCCACTACACCCGGATCCTGCGCTACATCCAGCCGCAGTTCGTCCACGTCTTCGTCGACGGCCGCATCGTCGAGGAGGGTGGGCCCGAGCTCGCCGACCGCCTGGAGGAGGAGGGCTACGACCGGTTCGTCAACGCCCCCGCCCCGGCAGCCGCGCCGACCACGGTCTGATGGCCGAGGCGTTCAGCCCGCAGGAGTCGGCCCGGATCCGGGCCGACTTCCCGATCCTGGCGCGCACCGGCCGCGGTGACCACCCGCTGGTCTACCTGGACTCCGGCGCCACGTCGCAGAAGCCCCGCCAGGTCGTGGAGGCCGAGCGGCGCTACTACGAGACGGTCAACGCCGGCGCCCACCGCGGCGCGCACCTGCTCTCGGAGGAGGCCACGGACGCCTACGAGAGCGCGCGGGCCACGGTGGCGCGGTTCGTCGGGGCGGCCGAGCCCGACGAGATCGTCTTCACCAAGAACGCCACCGAGTCGCTCAACCTGGTCGCCTACGCCTTCAGCAACGCCGGTTTCGACGGCGCGATGGACGGGGTCGACCCGGCCGTCGCCGAGCGGTTCCGGCTGGGGCCCGGCGACGAGGTGTGCGTCACGGAGATGGAGCACCACGCCAACCTCGTGCCGTGGCAGGAGCTGTGCCGCCGCACCGGCGCCACGCTGCGCTGGCTCGGCGTGACCGACGAGGGGCGGCTCGACCTCAGCACCCTCGACGAGGTCGTCAACGAGCGCACCAAGGTCCTCGCCTTCACGCACGTCTCCAACGTCCTCGGGACCGTCAACCCGGTCGCCACCCTGGTCGAGCGGGCCCGCGAGGTCGGGGCGATCACCGTGCTCGACGCCTGCCAGAGCGCCCCGCACCTGCGGCTGGACGTCCAGCAGCTCGGCGTCGACCTCGCGGCCTTCAGCGGGCACAAGATGTTCGGGCCGACCGGCGTCGGTGTGCTGTGGGGCCGCTCGGAGCTGCTCGCCGCGATGCCTCCCTTCATCACCGGAGGGTCGATGATCGCGGTGGTGCGCATGGAGCAGACCACGTATGCGGCACCCCCCGCCCGCTTCGAGGCTGGCTCGATGAACGTCGCGCAGGCCGTGGGTCTCGCGGCGGCCTGCGACTACCTCGACGAGCTGGGGCTCGAGCGCGTCCACGCGCACGAGACGGCCCTGACGCAGCGGCTGCTGGACGGCCTGGCCGAGCGGCCGTGGGTGCGCGTCGTCGGCCCCACCACCACGCAGGACCGTGGCGCGAGCGTCGCCTTCGTCGTCGACGGGGTGCACGCGCACGACGTTGGGCAGGTCCTGGACGACCAGGGCATCGAGGTGCGCGTGGGCCACCACTGCGCGTGGCCGCTGCACCGGCGGATGCGGGTCGCGGCGACCACGCGGGCGAGCATGGCGGCATACAACACCGCGGACGAGATCGACGCGCTCCTCCAGGCGCTCGACCGGGTGCCCGCGGTCTTCGGCCTCGAGACCAGCCAGGAGGCGAGCTGATGGACCTCTACCAGGAGCTGATCCTGGACCACTCCAAGCACCCCCGCCGCCCCGGGCTGCGCGACCCCTTCGAGGCCGAGGTGCACCACGTCAACCCGACCTGCGGCGACGAGGTGACGTTGCGCGTCCACGTCGACCGCACCGACGGCGCGCCGGAGCAGATCACCCTGCAGGACGTGTCCTACGACGCCCTCGGGTGCTCGATCTCGATGGCGTCCACGTCGGTCCTCGCCGAGGAGTGCACGGGCCGCCCGCTGTCGGAGGTCTTCGAGACCTTCGACGCGATGCGGCACATGCTGACCAGCAAGGGCGCGGACGCGGGCGACGAGGAGGTCATCGGTGACGGCGTGGCCTTCGCCGGCGTCGCGAAGTACCCCGCCCGCGTCAAGTGCGCCCTCCTCGGGTGGACCGCCATGGTCGACGCGCTGGCCCAGGCCGGCGTCGACATCTCCAGCACCAGCCAGACCAGCAAGGAGCCCCGAGCATGAGCGACCAGACCAGCACCATGCCGCCCAACGTCGCCGACGTCGAGGAGGCGATGCGCGACGTCGTCGACCCCGAGCTCGGCATCAACGTCGTCGACCTCGGCCTCGTCTACGGCATCACCGTGGACCCGCAGTCCCACGCGGTCATCGACATGACCCTGACCTCCGCGGCCTGCCCGCTGACCGACGTCATCGAGGACCAGACCGCCCAGGCGCTCGAGGGCGTCGTCACCGGCCACCGCATCAACTGGGTGTGGATGCCGCCGTGGGGCCCCGACAAGATCACCCCGGACGGTCGCGAGCAGCTGCGCGCGCTGGGCTTCAACGTCTGAGCACCCCGCGCACGCTCGTGGTCGAGCGAGGCCGGCTGACCCGCTGGGTCGACGGCTTCCTCGACCGGCACGGCGAGGCGAGGTGGGGCCACGACGGCCACACCGTCGTCATCACGTGCGCGGACGGCGCCTTGGCGCGGCTGGACGCGCTCGACCCCGCCGGCGCCGGGCAGGTGTCCTCGCGACGCACGCTGGTCGGCTGGCCGTCCGCGGCGCCGCGGCTCGCGCTCGTGCTGGTGCGCCGCGGCCGCTACGCGCTCGGCCTCGCCGAGGGCGACGACCTGGTGGCCCACACCGCGGGCAGCCGTTACGTCCAGTCGCGCACGGCGGCGGGCGGGTGGTCCCAGCAGCGCTACCAGCGACGACGCGGCAACCAGGCGGACGCGCTGGTGCGGCACGTCGCCGACGAGCTCGTGCGCCTCTCCGAGCCCCTCGGCCGGGGGTGGGTCGAGGCCGTGGTGCTCGGCGGTGACCGCGCCCTCGCCGAGCAGGTGCTCGCGGACCCCCGCCTCGCCGCGTGGCGGGGGTTGGCGAGACGGGAGGCGTTCGGCATACCGGACCCGACCCACGCGATCCTGCGCGCGGAGCTGAGGCGGGCGCGCGGGGTGTGCATCACCGTCACGGAGCCGAGCGGCACAGCCCCGGCAGGCGGTGGCATGGTGGAGGGCATGACCGGAGAGACGATGTCCGACGCCCGTGAGCTGATCCCCGCCGCCGCTGCCGCGGTGACCGACCTCGTCGAGCGGATACCCGCCGACGCCTGGGACCGTCAGAGCCCCTGCGAGGACTGGACGGTGCGCGACGTCCTCAACCACCTGACCGGCGAGCACCTCTGGGCGCCACGGCTGCTCGGTGGCGAGACCGTCGAGCAGGTGGGCGACGCCTTCGACGGCGACGTGCTCGGCGACGACCCCGTGGCGGCCTGGCGCTCGGCACAGACCAGCTCGGTGCTGGCCTTCGGCGCCGTGACGGACGACGACCAGCAGGTGTCGGTGAGCTCGGGCTCGATCCCGGTGCGGGAGTACGCCTCGCAGATGCTCGTCGACCTGACCGTGCACGCGTGGGACCTCGCGCGAGGGGCCGGCGTGCCGGTCTCGCTCGTGCCCGAGGCGGTCGACGAGTGTCTCGGCTACGCCAACCGCACCACCTCGGGTGGGGGCGTCGAGGGGATCTTCGGTGCGCCGGTGTCCACGGACTCCCGCGATCGCACCGACCAGCTCGTGGCGCTGCTCGGTCGAGACCCCGCCTGGCGCGGCTGACGGATCCCGGCCATGACCGCGATCGGCTGGGTGACGGCCTTCGTCGACGTGCCGGCGAGCCGGATGGCGACGGCGGCCGACTTCTGGTGCGCTGCCACCGGCACCCGCCTGTCCGCACGCCGCGGGGAGGCCGGGCAGTTCGCGACCTTCCTGCCCCGCCGGGGAGATCCGCAGCTGCGGATCCAGGGCCTGCGGGAGGGCCCGCCCGGGGTGCATGTGGACCTGCACTCGCCCGACGTCGACGGGCTGGCCGGGCGCGCCGAGTCGCTGGGCGCGAGCGTGCAGCACCGTGAGCCGGGGCTGGTGGTCCTGCGCTCGCCCGCCGGCATCGGCCTGTGCTGCGTCGCCTCGCACGGCGAGTCGGAGCTGCCACCGCCCGTCGCTGGCGAGCGGGTGGACCAGGTGTGCCTCGACGTGCCGGGAGATCACCACGACCAAGAGCTGGCCTTCTGGAGCGGCCTCACCGCGTGGGAGGTGCAGCACGGGACCAGGCACGAGGAGTTCACCCTGCTGCGCCGCGCCGGCGACCCGCGCTCGGTCCAGCTGCTCGTGCAACGACTGCAGGGGGACGACGAGTCGGGGCGCGCGCACCTCGACCTCGCGGTCGGGGCCGACGCCGAGCTGCTGGACCGGACGACCGCCCGGCACACGAGCCTCGGCGCGGAGGTCGTCCAGCGGCACGCGTGGTGGCACGTCATGCGGGACCCCGCCGGCCTGACCTACTGCCTCACGCGCCGGGACCCGGTCACGGGCCTGGCCTAGGTGTACTCCTAGGTGAGCCGACGACCCGCGGGGCCAGGTCCCGCAGCGCGACCGCCGTCGCCACCGCCGCCGTGGCGGCCTCGTGCCCCTTGTCCTCGCGCGAGCCCGCCAGCCCGGCCCGGTCGAGCGCCTGGGCCTCGTCGTCGCAGGTCAGCAGGCCGAACCCGACCGGCACCCCGGTGCGCATCGTCACCTCCGTGATCCCCTGCGTCGCGGCGCTGCACACGTAGTCGAAGTGGGGGGTGCCCCCGCGGATCACGACGCCGAGCGCGACGAGGGCGTCGTACGAGGGTGCCAGGCGGGCGCAGGCCACCGGGAGCTCGAACGAGCCCGGCACGCGCACCACGTCCGCGTCGGTCACGCCGGCGTCCGCGAGGCCTCGCGCGGCGCCGTCCAGCAACCCGCCCATGACCTGGTCGTGCCAGGACGAGGCCACGACCGCGACCCGCAGCCGGGCGCCGTCGACGGTCAGGGTGGGTGAGCCGTGTCCGGCCATGTCATGCCTCCTGGGCGAGCTGGTGGGTGGGGGAGGTCGCCGGGAGCAGGTGTCCCAGGCGGTCGCGCTTGGTGCGCAGGTAGCGTTCGTTGTCGGGGTTGGCGCCGACGTGGCTGGGCTCGACCGTGACGACGTCGAGGCCGGCGGCGCGGACCGCGTCGGCCTTGCCCGGGTTGTTGGTCAGCAGCCGCACCCGCCTGATGGCGAGGTCGTGCAGGATCGCCGCGCCCGCCGCGAAGTCCCGGGCGTCGACCGGCAGCCCCAGCAGCTCCTGCGCCTCGACGGTGTCGGCCCCGAGGTCCTGCTCGCGGTAGGCCGCCAGCTTGCCCAGCAGCCCCACCCCGCGCCCCTCGTGCCCACGCAGGTAGACCACGGCGCCGCCCTCGGCCGCGACCCGCGCCAGCGCGTGCTCGAGCTGCGGCCCGCAGTCGCACCGCAGGCTCCCGAACGCGTCGCCCGTCAGGCACTCGGAGTGCACCCGCACCAACGGCGCCTCGCCCAGGCCCCGCGGACTCACCAGCGCCAGGTGCTCGGCTCCGGTCAGCTCGTCGCGATAGCCGTATGCCGCGAACCGCCCGTGCCGCGTCGGCACCACGGTCCGGGCCTGCCGGCGCACCCGGTCGTGGGCCTGACGGTGGCGGACGAGCGCGGCGATGGTGACCACCGGCAGGTCGTGCTCGGCGGCGAGGGCGAAGACCGCTGGTGCGCGCATCATCTCGCCGCTGTCGTGGACGAGCTCGCCGATCGCGCCGACGGGGGACAGGCCCGCCAGGCGGCACAGGTCGACGGCGGCCTCGGTGTGGCCGCGGCGCACCAGCACCCCGCCGTCGCGGGCTCGCAGCGGGACGACGTGCCCGGGCCGGACGAGGTCGTGGGGGAGCGCGGCGGGGTCGGCGAGGGCGTGCAGGGTCGTGGCCCGGTCGGTCGCGCTGATGCCGGTGGTGACACCGCGGGCGGCGTCCACGGTGACGGTGTAGGCGGTGCGCAGCGAGTCTTCGTTGCGCGTCACCATGAGCGGCAGGTCGAGCCGGTCCGCCCACGCCTCGGGCATCGGCGCGCACAGGTATCCGCTGGTGTGCCGGATCGTCCAGGCCAGCCAGGACGGGGTGACGGTCTGCGCGGCCAGCACGACGTCACCCTCGTCCTCACGGTCGACGTCGTCGAGGACCAGCACGGGTCGGCCCTCCCGCAGCGCGTCCAGGGCGTCCTCGACGGGTGACTCGGTGAACATCAGCGTCCTCTCGGTCCGGGGGCGGTCGACATGGTGATGCGGACGTCCCCGTCGAGGACGGCGACGTCGGTCGTGGTGAGGCGGCGCGCCTCCTCGATGGTGGCGATGCCGAGGTCGGTGACGGCGGGGGTGCCGGCGCCGAGCAGGGCGGGTGCGACATACGCGATCACCCGGTCGACGACGCCGGCGCGCAGCCAGGCGGCCGCGACGGTCGGGCCGCCCTCCAGCCAGACGTGGCGGACCCGGTGCTCGTGCAGGGTCGCGAGCACCAGCGCAGGGTCGCGGTGCCGGATCCGCAGGGTGGGTGCACCGTCGTCGAGCACCCTTGCGTCGGCGGGGATCTCGCGCTCACCGACGACGACGCGCAACGGCTGGCGCTCGGCGAGGGACCCGTCCGCCGCCCGCACCGTGAGCCGCGGGTCGTCGCGCAGGACCGTGCCGGTGCCGACGACGACGGCACCGGCGGTGGCCCGCAGCCGGTGCACGTCGGCGCGGGCGGTCTCCCCGGTGATCCAGCAGCTGGAGCCGTCGGCGGCGGCCGAGCGTCCGTCCAGGGTGGCTGCGAGCTTCCACGTCACGAGGGGGCGCCCGTGGGTCACCGCGTGGCAGAAGCCGTCGTTGAGGTTGGTGGCCTCGGCCAGCGGCACCAGCTCCGTCGTGATGCCCGCCCGGGCGAGGGTGTCCGCCCCGCCGGTCGCGATGGGGTCCGGGTCGGGCATGGCGTAGACGACCCGGGCGATCTCGGCCGCCACGAGCGCCTCGGCGCACGGTCCGGTCCGGCCGGTGTGGTTGCACGGCTCCAAGGACACGTATGCCGTGCCCCCCGCCAGGTCGTGCCCGGCGGCTCGCGCCGCCGCGAGGGCGGCCAGCTCGGCGTGCGGCGTCCCCGAGCCGCGGTGCCACCCCTCGCCCGCGACCTCGCCGTGGCGGTCCACGACCACGCACCCGACCCGCGGGTTGGGGTCGGCGGCCGGGCCGCGGACGGCCAGCGCGACGGTGCGTCGGAGCAGCAGCAGGTCGCGCTGGTGCTGGTCGTCGGACATCGGGTCCCTCTCGCTCGTCTC
Organism: Arsenicicoccus sp. oral taxon 190; assembly: GCF_001189535.1. NCBI lineage: Bacteria > Bacillati > Actinomycetota > Actinomycetes > Micrococcales > Intrasporangiaceae > Arsenicicoccus > Arsenicicoccus sp. oral taxon 190. The sequence goes on along the minus strand of NZ_CP012070.1, from coordinate 2,782,214 downwards.
GCTCGTCGCTGCTGCCGTGGCCTGTGCAGGCTCCGGGGACGACGGCGAGGGGCGAGCCGGCGGCCGAGGCGGCATACGGCACCGCCGACCGCAGGACGACCCTGCGTCGAGGCACCCCTGGGCAGGGGAACCTCTCGCGCTGCCTCCCATCCGGACTTTCACCGTCGGTCCTGGAGTTCCACCAGGTCAACCGACCACCTCGAGAGGTGGTCGGGTCGCGGGCTGTCACCGCCGGCTCGGAATTGCACCGACCCCGGAGCGCGTACGCCCGAGTCTGCCACAGCCGCCTGGGACGGAGCTCGGCGTGGCCGCCGCGCCGTCTCGCGGGCAGCACCTCATGGCGGGCTCGCACCCGCTCTGACCTGCGAAAATGTCACCCCTACCCCTTTCCCTGCCGCCCCGGGAGAGGTATCCTGGGACCAGGTCCCGCGGTGGGGCGTTGTGGTTGGGGAGGGGAGGTCTCAGATGATCATCGACACCTGTGCTCTCGGTCTGCCCGACGTCGTCGTCGAGGCGCTCGAGACGATCCTGGCGGCCGCCACCGACACACCCCCCGCGAGCACGCGCGGGGCGCCCGACGAGGCGCGGGAGGCGAAGGCTCTCGCGCGGGTCGTGGCGGCGCACCGGCTGACCGGCTACCTGCACGCCGTGGCGATCACCGCGCACGCCGCGCTCCAGGAGAGTGTGGCCGCCGACGTGAGCGCGCACGCGGGACCCGAACCGTCCCCGACCCGCGCCGCCAGGGCATTTGCCGAGGGCCACCGCGTGGCCAACGCCGAGATCGTGACGGCGACCGGCCTCGGCCTGCACGAGGTCCAGCGACGATCCCGGCTGGCGGCGGCACCGGGGGAGTTCCTGGGGGCCGTGCTCAGCGCGCTGTCCCGCGGCCGCACCACGCTCGAGCGGGCCACCTGGGTGCGGGACGAGACCGACGGCCTGACCGACCCGGCCGCGGCCCGCGTCCTGGGCGCGGTGCTCGCCCCCAAGAGGGGGTTCGCCGCCGACGACCTGTCCGCCGCCGCCACGCTCAGCCACGCGGGTTTTCGCGCCCGGTTGCGCCGGCACGTGGTGCACGAGACCTCACGCGAGCGCACCGCCGAGCAGGAGCGCCGACGGCGCCTCGAGAGCCGAGACCTGTGGACCGGCGTCGACGACCACGGCGTGGCGCGGCTCGGCCTGAGCGGCCATCCCGACCAGGTGGCGGCAGCAAGGGCTCGCATCGAGCAGCTCGCCCGGGCCGCGAAGCACAACGGCGACGAACGCCGGCTCTCACAGCTGCGGGCGGACATCGCGCTCGCCCTGCTCACGCACGGCGTCACCGTGCCCGGTGACCTGTCGGACGCCGCCAGCTCGGCGCACGAGCCCCACGTCCCTCCCAGGACCTGGCCTGCTCCAGCCGCAGGCACGCGTCCCGACGACAGGGAGGTACCCGGCCCTGCCCCGGCATCCCCGGCCGCCCGGGGCTCCGGCGGTCCGCCTGTGGGAGACGGCGCCACGCCGTACGGCTACGACCCGGGTGCACCGTTCGCCAACCTCGTGCAGGAGGCGGGGGACGCGGCGTGGCGTCGGAGCGAGCAGGAACGTGCCGAGGCCGCCCGCCACGCAGCGGAGGAGATCAGCCGCACCGCCGCCGCCCTCGCCACCACCAGAGCACCGGCCCGGGTCGACCTGCGGATGGACCTGCTCACCCTCCTGGGTCTGCGGGACGACCCCGGCCACCTGGCGGGCGTCGGCCCGATCCCGGCGGCCCTCGCGAGGGAGATCGCGCTCCGCCCCGACAGCACCTGGCACCGCCTGGTCCACGACCCCGTCACCGGCACGTTGTTCGAGCGGAGCAGCAAGACCTACGTGCCGACACCCACCATGCGGGCCGACGTGATGGCCCGCGACGTCACGTGCCGCCTGCCCGGCTGCACCCGTCCAGCCGAGCTGTGCGACCTCGACCACGTCACCCCCTACCCGGAGGGTCCGACGAGCCCCGCCAACCTCGTGACGCTGTGCCGCTACCACCACCAGCTCAAGACGCGGGGCCACTGGCACTACGAGCTGGACGCCGACGGGCGGCTGCACGTGACCACCCGGACGGGCCAGCACCTGGACGGCGCACCCCACGAGCACCGCGACGCACCTCGGGACGCACCTCGCGACGCACCTCGCGTCGAACCCGGCGATCCCCCTTCCCACGCCGCCTGACGCGCCGGGCAGCCGGAACGATCCGATGCCACCCATCGGCGTCGCGCGTCAGGCCGACCCCCATCCGCGCCGTCGAGCCGGTGCCGGACTGACCGGGAGGCTCGTCAGTCGAGCAGCCGCTCGATCGTGGCCGGCAGGTCGGTGAGCGACGCGATGACCGCCCCGGCCCCGGCCTCGCGCAGGGCCCGCGTGTCGTGCGCCCCGGAGACGACAGCGACGCCGGTCACGCCGGCGAGCGAGGCAGCGTGCATGTCGGCCACGTGGTCGCCGACGTAGAACGCCGCGTCCTCCTCCCGCAGGGGGATCGCCTTCTGCTCCCCGAAGTGGTCGCCGTAGTAGGCGTCCACGAGGTCCCCGAGCCCCGCGTCGGCGAGGGCCACCTCGACCACGGGGTGGTGCTTCGCCGACACCACCACGACGCGGAAGCCGTTGTCCCGCAACCACTCCAGTGCCGCCCGGGCGCCCGGCATCGGCCCCGCCTGCCCCGGGCGCTCGACGTCGTACGCGTGCCGGTAGTGCGGGACGAACGCGGCCGGGTCCACGCCGGGGGCGACGTGCCGCAGGATCTCCTCCAGCGGGTAGCCGAACCACGGCGTGAACGCCGACGGGGCCACGTCGGCCAGCCGCATCGCTCGGAAGGCCGAACGGAAGGACTCCACGATGCGTTCGGTGGAGTCAACGAGGGTCTGGTCGAGGTCGAAGCCGACGGTGCGGGTCGTCATACGCTGATCATCGCGCACCCGATCGACGGAGGACCAATGCTGCAGACCGACCTGCCCGGCGACTGGTGGAAGGACGCCGTCGTCTACCAGGTGTACCCGAAGTCCTTCCAGGACAGCGACGGCGACGGCATCGGGGATCTGCGCGGCATCATCGACCGGCTCGACCACCTGCAGCGGCTCGGCGTGGACGTGATCTGGCTCAGCCCCGTCTACCGCTCGCCGATGGACGACAACGGCTACGACATCAGCGACTACGAGGACGTCGACCCCGTGTTCGGGACGATGGCGGATCTGACCGAGCTCGTCGAGCGGGCGCACGACGCCGGCATACGGCTGGTCATGGACCTGGTCGTCAACCACACCAGCGACGAGCACCCGTGGTTCGTGGAGAGCCGGTCCAGCCGCGAGAGCCCCAAGCGGGACTGGTACCTCTGGCGCGACGAGCCCAACAACTGGGAGTCCTTCTTCTCCGGCTCCGCGTGGGCGTTCGACGAGGCGACGGGGCAGTACTACCTGCACCTCTTCTCCCGCAAGCAGCCGGACCTCAACTGGGACAACCCCGAGGTCCGGCAGGCGGTCTGCGCCATGATGCGGCGCTGGATGGACCGGGGGATCGACGGCTTCCGGATGGACGTCATCAACCTCATCTCCAAGACGCCGGGGCTGCCCGACGGCGAGCAGGCCGAGGGCGCCGAGCTCGGCAACGGCTTCCCGCTCGTGGCGTGCGGCCCGCGGCTGGAGGACTACCTGCAGGAGATGCACCGCGAGGTCTTCGCGGATCACCCGCGCGCCTACCTGACGGTGGGGGAGATGCCAGGGGTGACGATCGAGCAGGCGCGGGACTACACCGACCCCGCCCGGCGCGAGGTCGACATGGTCTTCCAGTTCGAGCACGTCGACCTCGACGGCGGGCCGGGCGGGAAGTTCGACGTCCAGCCGCTCACCATGCCCCGGGTCCGGCAGTCGCTGATGGCCTGGCAGGTGGGGCTCGCCGAGACCGGCTGGAACTCGCTCTACTGGGACAACCACGACCAGCCGCGCGCGGTGTCGCGCTTCGGCGACGACGATCCCGTATGGCGCGTCCGGTCCGCCAAGACCCTGGCCACCGTCCTGCACCTGCTGCGCGGCACGCCCTACGTCTACCAGGGCGAGGAGCTCGGGATGACCAACATGCCCTTCGCCGGCCTCGAGGACCTGCGCGACATCGAGTCGCTCAACTACTACCGGGCGGCGCGCGAGCGCGGCGTGGCGCCGGAGGTGCTGCTGGCCGGCATCCGGGCCAAGGGCCGCGACAACGCCCGCACCCCGGTCCAGTGGGACGGCTCGCCGCACGCCGGCTTCACGACGGGGACGCCGTGGATCGCGGTCAACCCCAACCACGTCGAGATCAACGCGGCCGCGCAGGTCGAGGACCCCGAGTCGGTCTTCGCGCACTACCGGCGGCTGATCGCGTTGCGGCACACCGAGCCGGTCGTCTCGCGCGGTGGGATCGAGCCGGTCGCCATGGAGCACCCGGACCTGTGGGCCTACACGCGGTCGAGCGACGGCACGCAGCTGCTGGTCCTGGCGTCGTTCACCCGCGAGCCGCTGGCCGTGCCGGAGGAGCTGCTCGACGGGTGGCAGGACGCCGAGGTGGTGATCGCCACCAGCGACACCGCTCTCTGCGACGGCGTGCTGGCGGGCTGGGAGTCCGTCGTCCTGCGCCGGGCCGGACGGCGCTAGGTGACACCGCTGGGCTGCACCGCCGGGTGACGCCAGCAGGCCCGCACCCCCGTCGTGGGGGTGCGGGCCTGGCGGCATACGTGCCTGGTCGCGTGGTCCGGCTCGGCCGGGGTCACTCCACCCGGTCGACGGCGAAGGTGTTGCAGGCCTGCAGGCTGCCCTTGGAGTAGCCGGTCATGAACCACCGCTGCCGGGCCTGGGACGAGCCGTGCGTCCACGACTCGGGGTTGACCTGGCCGGAGCCCATCGAGGACTGGATGTGGTCGTCGCCGACGGCCTTGGCGGCCGACAGCGCGGAGTTGATGTCCTGCTGGGTCAGCGGCTTGAGGAAGGGCTTGCCGTTCTTGCCGGGGACGGTTGAGGCGTCCTTGGCCCACATGCCGGCCAGGCAGTCCGCCATGAGCTCGACCCGCACCCCACCGGACTGCGGGCCCTGCGGGTCCTGCTGCGCCTTCTGCAGGAGGCCGAGCTGGTTCTGGATGTGGTGGCCATACTCGTGGGCCACGACGTACTCCTGCGCCAGCGCGCCGTCGTCCGCGCCGAACTGCTTGGTCAGCAGGTTGAAGAAGGAGGCGTCGATGTAGACCTTGCGGTCGGTGGGGCAGTAGAACGGGCCGACCTGGTTGGAGGCGGTGCCGCAGGCGGACTGCTCGCGCCCCTGGTAGAGGCTGGTCTTGGCGTTCGCGTAGTTGCGCCCCGCCTGCTCCGGGAAGACCTTGGCCCAGTACGCCTGCACCGAGTTGACGGTGCCCACCACGCGGCACTCGACGTCGCTGTTGGCGTCGGCGCCGGTCTTGCAGCGCTCGAGGTCCTGCTGGCCCTGGGACTGGTTCTGCGCACCCGAGTCGGTGGGGAGGGAGGCGTTGCCCCCGCCGCACATCTGCAGCAGCAGCACGACCAGCAGACCGAGGAGCCCGAGGCCACCACCGCCACCGATGATCATGCCGCCGGGGCTCATCCCCCCACCTCCGCCTCGCTCGACCTGGCTGGTGTCGAGCTGGGCGTCGTCGTTGAAGCTCATCCTTGCTCCTGACTCGTGCTGGGCGGGCGCCCTGACGTGGGACATCGCGGTGGAGACGCCCCGAAACCTGCCCGTAGACTAACCCGGTTGCCTCGCTGGCCGAGGCGAACTGGCGGCGATTGTCGCGCGTCAACCACCCACCTGCACCCCACCTCACCCGAAGGGCCTTGCCACGTGATCGCCGCGACGGACATCGAGCTGCGCGCGGGGGCGCGCATCCTCATCGAGAGCGCGACCTTCCGGGTCGGCCCGGGCGACCGGATCGGTCTGGTCGGGCGCAACGGAGCGGGCAAGACGACGCTGACCAAGGTGCTGGCGGGGGAGGGACAGCCCGCGGGCGGCGCCGTCACCCGGTCCGGCACCGTCGGATACCTGCCGCAGGACCCCCGCACCGGTGACCTGACGGTCCTGGCCCGCGACCGGATCCTGTCCGCCCGCGGCCTGGACGTCCTCGTCCGCAAGCTGCGTGAGACCGAGGGCGCCATGGCGAGCGCGGACCCGGAGACGCACGAGGCGGCGATGGAGCGCTATCCCAAGCTGCAGGCGCGCTTCGAGGCGGCAGGGGGGTATGCCGCGGAGTCCGAGGCCGCCACCATCGCGTCGGCCCTGGGCCTGGACCAGCGGATCCTGGGGCAGCCGTTGTCGACCCTGTCCGGCGGCCAGCGGCGGCGCGTCGAGCTGTCGCGAATCCTCTTCTCCGGCAACGAGACCCTGCTGCTCGACGAGCCCACCAACCACCTGGATGCCGACTCGATCGTCTGGCTGCGGGACTACCTCAAGACCTACAAGGGTGGCCTGATCGTCATCAGCCACGACGTCGACCTGCTCGACCAGGTGGTCAACAAGGTCTTCCACCTCGACGCCAACCGGGCCACCATCGACCAGTACACCCTGGGCTGGAAGGCCTACCTCGCCCAGCGGGAGACCGACGAGAAGCGCCGCCGCCGCGAGCGCGCCAACGCCGAGAAGAAGGCGTCCACGCTGCTCGCGCAGGCCGCCAAGATGGGCGCCAAGGCGACCAAGGCGACCGCCGCGCACAACATGGCGCGACGTGCGGAGAAGATGCTGGGCGGTCTCGAGGCCGAGCGGGCGCAGGACAAGGTGGCGCACCTGCGCTTCCCGGACCCCGCGCCGTGCGGCAAGACCCCGCTCATGGCGCGCGGCCTGTCCCGGTCCTACGGCTCGCTGGAGGTCTTCACCGACGTCGACCTGGCCATCGACCGCGGGTCCAAGGTCGTCGTCCTCGGTCTCAACGGCGCCGGCAAGACGACCCTGCTGCGGATGCTCGCCGGCGTCGACGCGCCTGACACCGGGGAGATCCTGCCTGGCCACGGCCTCAAGATCGGCTACTACGCCCAGGAGCACGAGAACCTCGACACCGCCCGCTCGGTCCTCGACAACATGAAGTCGGCCGCGCCGGACCTCGGGGAGACCGAGGTCCGCAAGGTGCTGGGGTCCTTCCTCTTCTCCGGCGACGACGTCGACAAGCCGGCCGCGGTCCTCTCCGGCGGCGAGAAGACCCGGCTCTCCCTCGCGCTGCTCGTCGTGTCCGCCGCCAACGTGCTGCTCCTCGACGAGCCCACCAACAACCTCGACCCCGCCTCGCGCGAGGAGATCCTCGGTGCCCTGCGGACCTTCACCGGGGCGGTCGTCCTGGTCTCGCACGACGAGGGTGCCGTCGAGGCCCTCGAGCCCGAGCGGGTCCTCGTGCTGCCGGACGGCGTCGAGGACCTGTGGGGGCCGGAGTACCTCGAGCTGATCTCCCTCGCCTGACCGGGGACGGCACGTCCGGCGTGCGCGGGGTGCACGCTGTCCTCCGGCGCCGTCCCGAACCCACCAGTAGGGTCTGGGCATGACCCAGCACCCCCACCTGCACGTCACCGCCGACGGCCCGGTCCTCACCGTCACCCTGGCCAACCCTGACGAGCGCAACGCCCAGACGCCGTCGCTGTGGCGCGCGCTGGCGGCGGTGGGGGAGGCGGTGGGCGGCGACATACGGGTCGTCGTGCTCCGGGCCGAGGGCGCCAGCTTCAGCGCCGGGCTGCACCGGGGCATGCTCTCCCCGGCCGGTATGCCGGACGAGCCCCACCTCGTGGCCACCGCGTCGCGCGAGCCCGACGCGACCGCCGAGCTGATCGCGGGCTTCCAGCGGGCCTTCCGGGTGTGGCAGGAGCTGCCGCAGGTCGTGGTGGCCGCCGTGCAGGGGCACGCGATCGGGGCCGGTTTCCAGCTCGCGCTCGCCGCGGACCTGCGGGTCTGCGCCGATGACGTGCAGCTCGCCATGCGGGAGACGAGCCTGGGGCTGGTGCCGGACCTCGCGGGGACTAAACCGCTCGTGTCCTGCGTTGGCTACGCACGGGCGCTGGAGATCTGCGCGACCGGCCGGTTCGTGGGCGCCAGCGAGGCGCACGCCATCGGCCTGGCCACGGTGGTCGTGCCGCGTGACGAGCTCGACGAGACGACCGGCGACCTGGTGCAGGCCCTGCTGGACACCCCGGCCGGGGCGCTGCGCGAGCTCAAGCCGCTGCTGCGCTCCGCGACCGAGTCGCCGCCGGGGGACCAGCTGCGGCACGAGCGCGAGGCGCAGGTCCGCCGGCTGGCGGCGCTGGCCCGAGGCGATGGCTGACGCGACGAGGAGCACCACATGAGCGGACCCGGGATGAGCAACTGGCAGATGATGCGGTCCCTCACCAAGGACTCCTCCGTCAAGGACCGCAGGCTCGCCCCCGGCACCGCCCGCCGCGTCCTCGGCTACGCCGACCGTTACCGCGGCCAGATCGCGGTCTTCCTCGTCCTCATCCTCGTCGACGCGTCGCTGGTGGTGGCGACCCCGCTGCTGCTCGGCAAGGTCGTCGACGACGGCGTCATCCCCGGCAACCGCTCGGTCGTCGTCACCATCGCGCTGGTGCTGGCGGTGCTCGCGCTGGTCGACGCCGCCCTGGCGCTGGTGGAGCGGTGGTTCTCCGCCCGCATCGGCGAAGGGCTCATCTACGACCTGCGCACCCAGGTCTTCGGGCACGTGCTGGCCCAGCCCATCGCCTTCTTCACCCGTGCCCAGACCGGAGCGCTCGTGACCCGGCTCAACAGCGACGTCATCGGCGCGCAGTCGGCCTTCACGTCCATCCTGTCCACCACGGTGAGCAACGTCGTCTCGGTCGTCTTCATCGTCGTCGCCATGGCCAGCAAGTCGTGGGTGCTCACCCTCGCGGCCCTGGCCCTGCTGCCCGTCTTCCTCGTGCCGGCGCGGGTGATGGGCCGCCGTCTCGCCGGGCTGCAGCACGAGTCGATGGGCCTCAACGCCGAGCTGGGCACCCGGATGACCGAGCGCTTCAACGTGGCGGGCGCGCTGCTCGTCAAGCTCTTCGGCCGTCCCGCGGACGAGACGCGGGACTACGCCGAGCGGGCCGGTCGGGTCCGTGACATCGGGGTCCGCATCGCCCTCAACCGCACCTTCTTCTTCACCGGACTCACCTTCGTGGCCGCCCTCGCCACCGCCGTCGTCTACGGCGTCGGTGGTCTGATGGCGATCGACGGGTCCCTGTCCGTCGGCGCCCTGCTCGCGCTGGCGGCGCTGCTCGGCCGGCTCTACGGCCCGCTCACGGCCCTGTCCAACGTGCGCGTCGACGTCATGACCGCGCTGGTCAGCTTCGAGCGGGTCTTCGAGGTCCTGGACCTGCAGCCGCTGGTGCGCGAGGTGGAGCACCCGCGCACCATCCCCGACCGCGCCGTCTCGGTGGAGCTCGACGACGTGACCTTCGCCTACCCCTCCGCCGACGAGATCTCGCTCGAGTCGCTCGAGCAGGGCGGCGCGACCGGTGACCGGGCCGGCGGCGGCCCCGTGCTGCGGGGCGTGTCCTTCCGGGTCGAGCCCGGCCGGCTGGTCGCGCTCGTCGGGCCCAGCGGCGCCGGCAAGACCACCATCACCTCCCTGATGGCGCGCCTCTACGACCCCACCTCCGGGTCGGTCCGCGTCGGAGGCGTCGACCTGCGGGAGGCGTCCTTCGACTCCCTGCACGAGGTCGTCGGCATGGTCACCCAGGAGGCCCACCTCTTCCACGACACCATCCGCGCCAACCTCGACTACGCGCGCCCCGGCGTCACCGACGAGGACGTATGGCGGGCCCTGCGGGCCGCCCAGGTCGCCACCCTCGTCGAGTCGCTCCCGGAGGGGCTGGACACCGTGGTCGGCGACCGGGGCCACCGCCTCTCCGGCGGCGAGAAGCAGCGACTCGCCATCGCCCGGCTGCTGCTCAAGAGCCCCGGCCTGGTGATCCTCGACGAGGCGACCGCCCACCTGGACAGCGAGTCCGAGGTCGCCGTCCAGCGCGCCCTGGACTCGGCGCTGCACGGCCGCACCGCCATGGTCATCGCGCACCGCCTCTCGACCGTGCGCGGCGCCGACCTGATCCTCGTCGTCGACGGGGGCCGCATCGTCCAGCAGGGCACCCACGCCGAGCTCCTCGAGCGGGGCGGCCTCTACGCCGAGCTGTACCACACGCAGTTCACCGACTGACGACCCCGCACCCGACCTCCCCGGCCCCCTCGACCCGCCCCGCCCTCTCGTTGAGAGGCGACCAATGGGGGTCATCCGGGAGTCATGACCCCCATTGGTCGCCTCTCGACGGGGAGGGAGGAGCACCAGCCGCCCGCCCGGCCGCAGCACCCGAGCGGCCTCACGGGTCGCGGCCTCCGGCTCGACCCAGTGCCAGGCCGCCGCATAGGTGACCACGTCCGCGGCGCCGTCGGGCAGACCGGTCGCCTCTCCCGTGCCCAGCCGGGCCTCGACCTGCCCGTATGCCGCCCGCAGCTGCTCCAGCATGTCCTCGCTGGGGTCGACGGCCACCACGCGGTGCCCGAACCCGAGCATGACCTCGGTCAGCTTGCCGGTGCCGGCGCCCACGTCGACGACGTCGCACGGGGCCGTCCCCACGCCCCAGGCCACCGCCTCCCAGGGATAGCTCGGCCGCAGCGAGGCATAGCGCGCCCCGCCCTCACGGAAGGTCCCGCCCAGACGCTGCCGCACCGAGCCGGCCGACTCGCCGCTCGCGTCGTTCATTCGTCCTCCTCGTCCCAGATCCGGACCTTCTTCGGCTTCTTCGGGCGGGCCGAGCGAGTCGAGCCGACCGAGCGACCCGAGCGAGCCGAGCCAGCCGAGTGAGCCGAGTGAGCCGAGTGAGCACCGTCGCTCTCGCCGCCGGGGCCGGCCGCCGCAGCCGCGCCCTCCAGGTGCTCCCGGCGCGCCGCGTACACCACCATCCCGATGGCGACCAGCCCGAAGAGCCACCACTGCCCGAAGTACGAGACGTTGTTCCAGCCCTCGTCCCGGTCGGGCCCGGGCGGGGCGGCCAGCCCGGTCGACGCGTCCCCGGCCGTGACCGCGCCCTCGGAGCCGAGGACGACATACGCGTGGTTGAGGGGCGCGTCGACCTGCTCCTGGGCGATCGTGTAGTTGATGGAGGCGAGCTGGCCCCGGGCCGGGGACTTGGCGAGGTCGGTCTCGCCCCACCGCAGCCAGCCGGTGACCTGGACCTGCCCCTTCGGCGCGGGCGGCACGGTCGGCAGCTGCGCCGCGGCCCCCTCACCGGCCGAGAGCCACCCGCGGTCCACGAGGATCGCCGTCCCGTCGGGCAGCCGCAGCGGCCACACCACCTCATAGCCCCGCCGGCCGTCGCGGGGCCGGTTGCGGACGAGCAGCGGGGCGGACCCGTCATACGTGCCGGTCATGGTGACCTGGCGCCACAGGGTCGCGTCGCTCACCCCGGTCTGCGGCGTCGGCAGCAGGGTCCGCAGCGGTGCCGGGGCGGCGCTGTAGTTGCGGTCGATCGCGTGGACCTTGGCCTGCTTGTGCTCGTAGCGGCCGAGCTGCCACTGCCCCAGCCAGATACAGGCGAGCAGGAACACGAAGGCCGCGGCGAGCAGCTTGAGCCACCGCGGCTGGAGGAGGGTACGGATCACGGAATACTTCCCAGGGAAATTCCGTGGCAGCACGTCGGACGCATAGGGTTGAGCCTATGACGACTCTCCCGGATCCCCGCGTGCGCCCGGCGCTCGTCGACGGATTCGGCCGCGTGGCACGGGATCTGCGGGTGTCGGTGACCGACCGGTGCAACCTGCGCTGCACCTACTGCATGCCCGCCGAGGGGCTGCCGTGGATGCCCAAGCCCGAGATGCTCACCGACGACGAGCTGGTCCGGCTGGTGCGGCTCTTCGTCGAGCTGGGGGTCACCAAGGTGCGTCTGACCGGCGGCGAGCCGCTGCTGCGCCGCTCCATCGTGGACGTGGTGCGCCGCATCGCCGCCCTCGACCCGCGCCCGCAGATCGCCATGACCACCAACGGGGTCGGCCTCGCGCGCATCGCCGCCGACCTCGCCGAGGCCGGCCTGGACCGGGTCAACGTCAGCCTGGACACGATCGACGAGCAGGTCTTCCGCGACCTCACCCGGCGCGACCGGCTGGCCGACGTCGAGGCCGGTATGTCGGCGGCTGCCGCCGCGGGCCTGACGCCCGTCAAGGTCAACGCCGTCGCCATGCGCGGCATCAACGACGGGGGCGTCGCGGACGTGCTGGGCTGGTGCCTGGACCGGGGCTACGCGCTGCGGTTCATCGAGCAGATGCCGCTGGACGCCCAGCACGGGTGGGAGCGGGCGCAGATGGTGACGGCCGACGAGCTGCTGGACCGGCTGTCGGGGCGGTTCGAGCTGCGGGCGCGCCCGGAGACGGCCCGGGGGAGCGCCCCCGCCGAGCTGTACGACGTGGTCGGCTACCAGGACCTGTCGGGGCAGCAGGCGACCGTCGGGATCATCGCCAGCGTGACGCGGCCGTTCTGCGGCGACTGCGACCGCACCCGGCTCACGGCTGACGGGCAGGTGCGCAACTGCCTCTTCTCGGTGACCGAGACCGACCTGCGCGGCCCGCTGCGGGAAGGGGCGTCCGACGACGACCTCAAGGCGCTGATCACCGGTGAGATGCGGGTCAAGCGGCGCGGCCACGGCATCGGCGACCCCGACTTCGAGCAGCCGGACCGGCCGATGTCCGCCATCGGCGGCTGAGCGCCCTCAGCGGTGCGGCTCCACCTCGCGCAGGAATCCCCGCAGCGCCACGAAGTCCGCGAGCGACTGCCTGTGCTCGTCGCACGCCAGCCACACCTTGCGGCGCTCGGGGGTGTGCAGGGACGGGTTGTTCCAGCGGATCTCCCAGCGGCCGTCGGCGTGGCAGCCCTTGGCCGAGCAGCGGTCGCCCGTCATACGTGCTGGTCCCGCTGGGTGGGAGGGGCCTCGATGACCCGCCCCTCGAGGGGCTCGCGGTCGGCCGGGGTCGCCGCGCGCAGCGACCGCCGGTGGTCGAGCGGCGTCATCTCGGTCTCGGAGCGGTGGTCCACCGCGTTGGCCAGGACGACGGCGAAGTAGGGCAGCACCGCGGCCGCCACGAGGAAGAGCCAGCGCACCGGGTGGTCCACCACGACCAGCAGGACGAAGCACAGGGTGCGGATGCTCATGGAGACGAGATAGCGCTTGGTGCGCATCGCCTGGTCCTCGGCCAGCGAGCGCGGCGCCGTGGTGACGGTGTGGACCGCCGGCGTCGGGGACTCGTTGCTGGACACCCCTTCAGGGTACGACTGCTCGAGGGGGCTTACCGGCCGGTAGTCCGCTAGCGTCGCCGGAGCGACAATTCCGACAGCGAGGAGCACCATGACCGACCAGCGCGAGCCCCGGACCGTCCTCGTCACCGGAGGCAACCGCGGCATCGGCCTCGCCATCGCCCGTGCGTTCGTGGCGCAGGGCGACAAGGTGGTCGTCACGAGCCGCTCCGGCGAGGCGCCCGAGGGGCTGCAGGCGGTCCAGGGCGACGTCACGTCCACCGAGTCCGTGGATGCGGCATTCACCGCGGCGGAGGAGCTGCTGGGCGGGCCCGTCGAGATCGTCGTCGCCAACGCCGGCATCACCAAGGACACCCTGCTCATGCGCATGAGCGACGACGACTTCGACCAGGTCGTCGACACCAACCTCGCCGGCGCCTTCCGCTGCGCCCGCCGGGCCTCCAAGGGCATGATCCGGCTGCGCCGGGGCCGGTTGATCTTCGTCTCCAGCGTCGTCGGGCTCTACGGCAGCCCCGGGCAGGCCAACTACGCCGCCTCCAAGGCCGGGCTCGTCGGCCTGGCCCGCTCCATCACCCGCGAGCTGGGCGGGCGCGGCATCACCGCCAACGTCGTCGCGCCCGGCTTCGTCGAGACCGACATGACCGCCGTGCTGCCCGAGGACACCGTCGCCGGCTACCGCAAGGCCATCCCGGCCGGGCGCCTCGGCTCGGCCGACGAGATCGCCGCCGCCGTCACCTTCCTGGCCTCGCCCGGCGCGTCCTACATCTCCGGCGCCGTGATCCCGGTCGACGGCGGCCTGGGCATGGGCCACTGACCCGCTCGTCATACGAAAGGACCTGTCCCATGGGCATGCTCGACGGCAAGAAGCTCCTCGTCACCGGAGTCCTGATGGACTCCTCGATCGCCTTCCACGTCGCGCGGATCGCGCAGGAGGAGGGCGCCGAGGTGATCCTCACCAGCTTCGGACGCACCATGAAGATCACCCAGACCATCGCCAAGCGGCTGCCGCACACCCCGCCGGTCATCGAGCTCGACGTCGCCGACCAGTCCCACCTGGACAGCCTCGCCGAGCGGCTGGGGGAGCACACCGACCGGATCGACGGGGTGCTGCACTCCATCGGCTTCGCGCCGCAGGGGGCCTTCAGCTTCCTCGACGCGACGTGGGAGGACGTGTCCACGGCGCTGCAGGTCTCGGCCTACTCGCTCAAGTCGCTGGCCGTGGCCGTCGCCCCGCTGATGGGCGAGGGCGGCTCGATCGTCGGTCTCACCTTCGACGCGAAGTTCGCCTGGCCCGTCTACGACTGGATGGGCGTCGCCAAGGCGGCCTTCGAGTCCACCAACCGCTACCTCGCGCGCGACCTGGGCCCGCGGGGGGTGCGCTGCAACCTCGTCGCGGCGGGCCCGATCCGCACGACCGCGGCCAAGTCGATCCCGGGCTTCGAGCAGTTCGAGCGCGTGTGGGACGACCGGGCGCCCCTCGGCTGGGACGTCAAGGACGCCGAGCCCGCGGCCAAGGCGTGCGCGGTGCTGCTGTCCGACTGGTTCCCCGCCACGACGGGCGAGATCGTCCACGTCGATGGCGGCGTCCACGCGATGGGTCAGTGACCCGGCTCGTATGACGCCGCGCCTGCCGCCTCGCGGGGATCCCCCTGCAGGCGCAGGCGTCGTCCCGCCCACCCCTGGTCGAGCCACCGGTCGTGGCTCGCGACCACCACGGCTCCGGGGTAGTCCGGCAGCGCCCGCTCCAGCTCGGTGACGAGCAGCAGCGACAGGTGGTTGCTGGGCTCGTCGAGCAGCAGCAGCTGCGGCGGGTCCGCCAGCACCACCGCGAGGTCCAGCCGGCGGCGTTGGCCGACGCTGAGCGCGCCCACCGGCCGCTCGTGGTCGCGCCCGGCGAGCAGGCCGAAGGTCCCGAGCGGCACCCGCTCGGCCGTGGTGGCGCCGACCGCGGCCCGGTAGGCGTCTCGCACGCTCATGCCCAGGTCCGCCACCGGCGCCGGCTCCTGGGTGAGCAGGCCGGTGGTGAGGCGCGGCTGGCGCACGACGGTGCCGTGGTCCGGCGGCAGCGTGCCCGCGAGGACCGCGAGGAGCGTGGACTTGCCGGAGCCGTTGGGCCCGGTGACGAGCAGCCGGTCCCCGGCGCCGAGCGCGAGGTCGGTGCCGGCCAGGCGCCCCTGGACGGCGACGCCCGTGGCGGTCAGCACCGGCCCGCCGCCCCGCGGCGCGTCGACCCGCTGCCGCGTCTCGCTGACGTCACCAAAACCGGTGAAGCGCAACCGTGCCGGCGGTCGGCGCACCTGCTCCCGCTCGAGCCGCTGCAGCGCCGTGGCGGCGTCGTTGACCCGGCGGGCCACCACGGTGGCGTTGCGGTCGGAGTAGAACTTCTTCGCCCCGCGAGCCTCGGTGCGCGGGCCCCGCTCGGGGTGCCCCACCCGCTGGTCCTCCTGGACCCGCGAGCGCAGCCGGCGCAGCTCCAGCTGCTCGTCGCGGTAGCGGCGCGACCACCGCTGCCACTCCTCGATCCGGTGCTGCAGGTAGCCGGTGTAGCCGCCCCCGAACCTCGTGACCCCGAAGCCCGACCCGGGTGAGGCCACGTCGTGCGCCACCGCCGCGTGCGGTGCCGGGGCCGGGTCGAGGTCGAGCGGGGTCGTGCCCACCTCGTCGAGGAAGGCGCGGTCGTGGCTGGCGAGCAGCACCGGCCCGGTCCACCCGCGCAGCAGCTCGACGAGCAGCTCGGTCGCGGCGGCGTCCAGGTGATTGGTGGGTTCGTCGAGCAGCAGCGTGTCGGGCGAGCGCAGCAGTAGCCAGGCCAGCGACAAGCGGGAGGTCTGGCCGCCGGACAGCTCGCGGACCGGCCGTTGACGCGGCAGGTGGCCGATCCCGAGACCCGCCACGACCCGGTCGACGCGGTGGTCCAGCTCCCACGCGTGGTGCCGCCGGGCCGCCTCCAGCGCCGCGTCGAGCCGGGCACCGGCGCCCGGGTCGCCGTCGGCCATCGCCTCGCCCTCGCGCTCCACCTGGGCCACGAGGGCGCGGACGGGGGCGGTCGCGTCGGCGAGGACTCCCGCCACGCTCAGGTCGAGGTCGTACGGCGGTTCCTGGTGGTAGAGGCCGGCCGTGCCGGGGACGCTGACGCTGCCGGAGTCCGGGGCGGCCAGCCCGGCGACGACCCGCAGCAGCGTCGACTTGCCGGAGCCGTTCTCCCCGATGAGGCAGGCGACCTCGCCCGCGCTCACCACGAAGGAGACGTCGGTGAGGACGCGCCGGTCCGGGTAGGACCAGGACAGGCCGTCCACCCGCAGGTGGTCGGCGTCGCCGACGGAGGCGGCGTGGAGGGGGTGTGACACGAGAGGCTCCTGGGGACGGTGGCGGGGGCACGGACGGCGTCGTCAGGAGGTGATCACCACTCCACGCTACGGCCGGGTGACCGTGCGTTCAACCGGTTTGCGGGCAGTCCCGGACGGTGCGGCGGGGGCCCCGGGCAGCCCCTAGGATCGGGCGCATGACTGACGCAGCGGCGCCGATCACGGTGCTGGAGGTCCGGGTCCTGGAGGGCCCCAACCTCTACTTCACGCGCCCGGCGATCAAGGTGGTCCTCGCCGTCCCGGGGATCCTGGGGCTGCGCCGCCCCCAGGCCCGCCGGCTCGCGGCGCGGCTCGGGCTGCGCCTCGCTGACCCCGGCCGCGCCCACACCCTGGAGCGGCAGCAGGTGGCGCTGCGCCTCGCGCGACGGCTGGTGCGCCGGCTCGCGGCGGGCGCCGGCATACGCGGCCTGTCCACCAAGACCCGGGCCGGCAGCCGACCCGACGAGATCGTGGTCGCCTTCCCGTGGCAGCGCCGCGGCCGGGGGCGAGCCCTCGCAGAGGCGCTCGGGCCGGTGCTGGCGGCGCTGCTGTCCGAGGACGAGGACGCCGCCCGCGAGGCGCTGGACGAGGCGGTCGACCGGATCGCCGCGGCCGACCCCGGCGACCGTCCCGCCACGCTCACCCCCAAGGTCCCCGTCGCCTCCATCACCGGCACCAACGGCAAAACCACCACCACCCGCCTCGTCGCGCACATGGCCATGACGGCCGGGCTGCGCACCGGCTGGTCGAGCACCTCCGGGGTCTTCGTGCAGGGCGAGGTGGTGGAGGAGGGCGACTACTCGGGCCCGGCCGGCGCCGCCGCGGTGCTCGGCGCCCCCGGGGTGCAGATGGCGATCCTGGAGACCGCCCGCGGCGGGATGCTGCTCAAGGGCATGGGGGTGACCCACAACGACGTCTCCGTCGTCACCAACGTCACCGCCGACCACCTCGGGCTGCACGGCGTCGACACCGTCGACCAGCTCGCCGAGGTCAAGGCCATCGTCACCAAGGTCACCCGGCCCGGCGGCTGGGCGGTGCTCAACGGCGACGACCCGCGGGTGTGGTCCATGCGCACCGGCACCGAGGCCCAGCCCTGGGTCTTCAGCCTCGACCCGTCCTCGCCGGCGCTGCGCGAGGCCATCGACGACAGCGGCCGCGGCATCACCGTCCTCGACGACGGGATCGCGGTGCTCGACCACGACGGCGCCGTGGACCGGCTGGTCCCGCTCCTCGACGTCCCCATGACGATGGCCGGCCTGTCGCGGCACAACACCGCCAACGCCCTCGCCGCCGCGGCGACCGCGCTGGCGCTCGGTGTCCCCCGGGACGCCGTCGTCGAGGGTCTGCGCACCTTCACCCCCGACGGCGAGCACAACCCCGGCCGGCTCAACTGCTACACCGTCCGCACCCCGAGCGGCGGCACCGCGACCGTCATCCTCGACATGGCCCACAACGAGGACGGCATGCAGGCGCTCATCGACGTCTCGCGGGGGCTGACCCGGCCCGGCGGCCGCTTCCACCTCGGTCTCGGCACCGGCGGGGACCGCACCGACGAGATCCTCGAGGCCATGGGCGCCATGGCCGGCGCGCAGGCCGACGTGGTCCACGTGGTCCACAAGACCCACTACCTGCGCAACCGCACCATGGAGGACCTCGAGCAGCACCTGCGCATCGGGCTGTCCCGGGTCGGCGTGGGCGAGGTCGACTCCTACGCCAGCGAGCTCGACGGCCTCCAGGGCATCCTCGCCCAGGCGGGCAACGGCGACGTGGTCGCGGTCATGACCCACGCCGACTGGCCGCTGCTGCACGGGTGGCTGCTCGAGCAGGGCGCGCGACCCGACACCGCCGCCACGATCCGCGCCAAGGTGCGCCGGGCCCGCGGCGAGCACGAGCACGACGAGGTGCTGCGCGCCCTGCGCACCGACACGGCCCGCCCGGTCGGCGAGCGCCTCGCCCAGGTGGAGGAGCTGCTGTCGGGGGCGCCCGAGGACGGCCGGCTCGTCTTCGAGGTCGGCGCCTACCGCAACGAGCTGGACGACGAGCAGGGCGCGATCGAGCTCTTTCGCCAGGCCCGCGACGCCGGGCTCGACGAGCCCTGGCGCACCCGCTCCCGGATCAGCGAGGCCTCCGCGCTGCGCCGCCAGGGTCGCGCCGCGGAGGCGCTGGCGCTGCTGGACGCGGTCGACCCACGCCGCCAGGACAGCGGTGCGTATGCCGCCTTCCGCGCGCTCGCGCAGATCGACGCCGGGCGGCCGCAGGCAGCCGTGGCGGACCTCATCGACGCGGTGCTGCGCCGCGCCGGGACCGACGACGACGACTACTACCGCGACGGCCTGCACCGCCGCGTGGAGCTCATGCGCGAGCAGGCTGCCGACGACCCCTCGCACGGGTAGCCCCCACGTGACGAGCGCGCCACCGCGGGAGGCGGTGGCGCGCTCGGCATACGCGCTGGCCTGAGGAGCAGGTGACCTCAGGCGTGCTCGACGACCGCGGGGCCGCCCGCGACCGCCGCGTCGTCCTCCCGCACGAAGTCGGGGTCGAAGGCGGGGCCGTCCTGCTCGTTGTCGCCGCGCGGGGTCGCCACCTTGGTGCGCTGCTCGAGGTACTCCATCACCCGGGCGTGCTTGTCGACGCAGAGCACGACGAGGTCGCCGGGCCGGGCCAGCTCGAGCGCCCGGCGGGTCGCCTCGAGCTCGTCGAGGACCACCTCGTCGTCGGTGCAGCGCGCCGTGCCGGCCGCCTGGGCCTGCTGGATCCCGTGCCGCAGGTGCTGGGCCTGCTCGCCGGGCTTGCGGCCCCGCAGGTTGGCGTCGTCGCGCACCAGGATGGTGTCGAAGTACTCCGCCGCCACCGCGCCGAGCTCGGCGATGTCCTCGTCGCGGCGGTCGCCCGCGGTGGCCACCATCCCGATGCGGCGCACCGCCCCACCCGCGCCGCGCTGCTCCTGCCGGTCGGCGAAGCGCTGCGCGAAGTCGCCCAGCATGCGCATCCCCGCGGCGTTGTGGCAGTAGTCGACGATGATCTGCACGCCGTCGACGGCCAGGAGGTTCATGCGGCCGGGGGAGAGGTAGTAGCTCGTGGTGAAGGTGCGCAGCCCCTGCCGGATGTCCTGCAGCGGCGCCCCGAGCGCGAAGGCGGCGCCGGCGGCGGCCAGGGCGTTGGCGACGTTCATCCGCGCGGTGCCCTCGAAGGTCGACGGCAGCAGGTGCGTGAAGGCCAGCTGCATGGAGCGCCGGCCCTGGCGGATGACGATCATCTCGCCGCGCTCGGTCTCCTCCAGCACGACCGCCCGCCCGCCGCGGCGGCAGTGCTCGTCGATCATGGTGCGCTCGGGGGTGCCGGGCGCCTTGAGGGAGAACCACACGATCGAGCCCGAGCAGCGGCGGCGCATGGCCCGCACGTGCTCGTCGTCGGCGTTGAGCACGGCGTAGCCGGAGCGCGGCACCGCCTCCACCACCACCCGCTTGACCGCGGCGAGCTGCTCGAGCGTGTCGATCCCCTTGAGCCCCAGGTGGTCCGACGCGACGTTGGTGACGACCGCGACGTCGTTGCGGTCGTAGCCGAGACCCTCGCGGATGATGCCGCCGCGGGCGACCTCCATGACGGCGAGGTCGACGCGGGGGTTCTGCAGCACCATGCGCGCCGAGCGGGGCCCGGAGGCGTCGGCCTTGATGACCAGGCGCTCGTCGATGACGACGCCGTCGGTGGAGGTCATCCCGACCTTGCGGCCGAGGCCCTTGAAGATGTGGGAGATCATCCGGCTGGTGGTGGTCTTGCCGTTGGTCCCGGTCACCGCGATGATCGGCACCCGCGACGGCGCGCCGGGCGGGAAGAGCAGGTCGACGACCGGCTTGGCGATGAACTGCGGCTCGCCCTCGGTCGGGTGCGTGTGCATCCGGAACCCGGGCGCCGCGTTGACCTCGCAGATCGCGCCGCCGGTCTCGCGGACCGGCTCGGTGATGTCCGGGCAGATGAAGTCGATCCCCGCGACGTCCAGACCGATGAGCTGGGCCGCCTCCTCGGCGATGTCGACGTTGTCCGGGTGGGCGTCGAAGGTGCGGTCGATGGAGATGCCGCCGGTGGACATGTTGGCGGTCAGCGCCAGCTTGACCATCTCGCCGGCCGGGACGACGGAGTCGAGCTCGTGCCCCTGGGCGCGCACCAGCGCGACGGCCGCGTCGTCCACCGTGATCTTGGTGAGCACCTTCTCGTGGCCGATCCCGCGGCGCGGGTCGTCGTTGGTGATCGCCACCAGCTCGGAGACCGTATGCCGCCCGTCGCCGACCACGTGGGCAGGGACCCGCTCGGCGATGGCCTGCATCCGGCCACCGATGATCAGGCAGCGGTAGTCCTTGCCGGTGACGAAGGACTCGACCAGGACGTGGCCCCGGCGGGACTGCTCGCGGGCGGTCTCGAAGGAGTCCCGGACGGCCTGCTCGTCGCGCAGGTCCAGGCAGACGCCCCGGCCGTGGTTGCCGTCGAGCGGCTTGACGACCACGGGGAAGCCGATGCGCCGCGCGGCGGACACGGCGGCGTCGACGTCGCGGACCAGCTCGCTCCGCGGCACCGGCAGACCGGCCGACGCGAGCAGCTGCCCGGTCAGGTCCTTGTCGGAGGCGATGTCGACGGCGAGCGCGCTCGTCAGCGAGGTCATGGTGGCCCGGAACCTCTTGGCGTGCACGCCCTGGCCCAGCTGCACCAGCGAGCCGCGGTTGAGCCGCTGCCAGGGGATGTCGCGGCTCACGGCCTCCTCGAGGATCGCCATGGTGGAGGGCCCGAAGGCCTGCCGCTGCGCGAGCCGCAGGAAGGCGTCCAGCTCGGCCTCGAAGTCGAAGGCCTCGTCGTGCTCGACCAGGTCGTTGACGAGCCGGACGGCGAGCTCGCAGGCGGCCAGCGCGACGGTCTCGTCGAGGTAGCCGAGGATCACGTTGTACTGCCCCGGCTTGCCGCGGACGGAGCGCGTCTTGCCGCGGCGCAGGTCGTGGCCCGCCTCCTGCTGCAGCTGCAGCGCGACGTGCTCGGCGACGTGCCCGAGCCAGGTGCCGTCCTGCATCCGCTGCACGAACCCGCCCGGCGTGCCGATCGAGCAGGTGTGGCGCTGCAGCCCCGGCAGCGCCTCGACGAGCCGCTCGGTGAAGCCGGGCAGCAGGTCGGTGGGGTACTCCTCGAGGACGCCGAGGTCGACGACCAGGTGGATCGCCTGCGCGTAGGACCACACGTTGGGTCCTCGGTAGACCCGCTGCGTCAGGACCTTCAGGTCGGGGCGGGCGGGCGCCGAGGGGGTGGGGCGGGCGCGATCCATGCAGACCTCCGTGCTGGGGTGGGGGGTCTCACGGTAGCGTCCGCGCGTCGTGCTGTCCCTTTGGTCCGTCTCGGCGGCCCGGCAGCCTCAGGCCAGGGGGGCGGTGCCGTCGGGGCGCTCGCGCTCGGAGCGCCGGACGTCGACGTCGGGGTGCATCTCGGAGAAGGACACCAGCGTGGCCGCCTGCAGGTCGAAGGTCGACCCGGCGGGCAGCGTGTGCACCACGGCGCCGCTGACCAGCAGCGGGGCGTCCTCGGCGGCCTCGTAGGCGTCGGTCACCGCCCGTCGCGCGTCGGCGACGAACACCCCACCGTCGCCGATCACCGTGAGCACCCGGCCGTCGGTGATCTCGGCCGCGGTGTCCTCGTCCACGCCCATGCCGAGCAGCGCGGGGGACCCGGCGACCAGGGACAGCAGGCGGCCGTAGCGGGTGCGCTGGGCGAAGTGCTGGTCCACGATCACGTCGGGGAGCAGGCCCAGGCCGGCGGTGAGCTGGCTGGACCGCTGCCTCGGGGTGATGCCCTCGTCGCCCATGGAGATCATGAAGCGGCTCATGATCGAGGCCCCGGCCGAGGTGCCCGCGACCACCGCACCCCGCTCGTAGGCCCGCTCGATGGCGCGGCTCGTCTCGGTGCCCCCGAGGAGCTGGGCGAGCTTGAGCTGGTTGCCGCCGGTCATGAAGATGCCGGTGGCCTCGTCGATCTGCGCCGCCGCGGACCCTTCGCCGGTGCGGTCGGCCTCGGCGCGGCTCTGCACGTCGACGCTGACCGTGGCGGCGGCCCCCAGCCGCTCGAAGACGTCGGCGTAGACCTCCGCGGCCTCCTCGGCAAACGCCGAGGCCGAGGGGATGACCACGATGCGGGCGTCGCTGCCTCCGGCCAGCCGCACGAACCTCCGCAGGACCGTCGCCCGGCCCATCTTGTCCTCGGCGCCCCCGATCACGAGCAGCGAGCGATGGACGAGGGTCTCCGGCTGGGCGGACATGCGGTGATCAACTCCCGGTATGACGGCGCGGCCCGGCCTGCGGGCGCTCGGCACAGCCTAGGTCGCCGTCGGCCGGCCCCAGGGGCGCCGCGCCGGAGTGTGAGACATGCCGGGGCGCCTCAGGGGTTGTTGCCTCAGGTGGTGACCGGCATCCCGAGGACGTCCAGGAGGTCGTCCAGGCGTGGGCCGGGGAGGCACACGTCGGCGCGCTCGGCGAGGGCGGGCTTGGCGGCGAAGGCCACGCCGAGCCCGGCGGCGGCCAGCAGGTCGAGGTCGTTGGCGCCGTCGCCGACGGCCACGGTGCGCTCCAGGGGGATGTCGTGCCGGGCGGCCCACTCGCGCAGGCTGCGCGCCTTGGCGGCCCGGTCCACGACGTCGCCGAGCACCCGCCCGGTGAGGCGACCGTCGACGACCTCCAGCGCGTTGGCGTGGGCGTGGTGGATGCCGAGCTCCTCGGCGAGCGGCTCGACCACCTCGACGAATCCACCGGAGACGACGCCGACGAATCCGCCTGCGGCGCACCAGGACCGGACCAGCACGTCGGCCCCGGGGGTGAGCCGCACGGCGTCACCCACCTGAGCCAGCACCGCCTCGTCCAAGCCGGCGAGGGTGGCCACGCGGGCGTGCAGGCTCGCCGCGAAGTCGAGCTCGCCCCGCATCGCCGCCTCGGTGACGGCCCGGACCTGCGGCTCCGTGGCGGCGTGGGCCGCCAGCAGCTCGATCACCTCGTCCTGGATCAGCGTGGAGTCCACGTCGGTGACGAGGAGGCCGGGGCCCTGCTGCAGCGCGGCCCGGACACGGTCCAGCGCCGCCTGGTCGCGCACGATCACGTCGGTCACGTCGCTGACGTCGCTCAGGTCGGTCACGCGGGTCAGCCTAGGGGGCGGAAGCGCGGGGAGCGGGGCGGTCCGGCATACGGCCGGGTCAGCGGGCGACCTCCACACCCTTGCCGACGACGGTGATGCCGGACTCGGTGACGTAGTAGCCGCGGGCCCGGTCGTGGTCCTTGTCGACGCCCACCATGACGCCCTCGGGGACCACGACCCCCTTGTCGAGGATGGTCTTGTGCACGGTGGCGTTGCGGCGCACGACGACGCCGTCCAGCAGCACCGAGCCCTCCACGGTCGAGTAGGAGTTGACCCGCACGTTGGGGGACAGGACCGAGGTCGTCACCTCCGCGCCGGAGACGATGACGCCGGCGCACACCATGGAGTTGGTGACCTTGGCCGCCCGGGAGGCGGTGCCGGTCACGAACTTCGCCGGCGGCAGGGCCTCCATCTGCGTGAAGATCGGCCACTCGTCGTTGTAGAGGTTGAAGACCGGGTTGAGCGAGCACAGCTCCATGTGAGCGTCGTAGTAGGAGTCCATGGTGCCGACGTCGCGCCAGTAGCCGTGGTCCCGCTCGGTCTCGCCCGGCACGGCGTTGTCCTTGAAGTCGTAGACGCACGCCTGCCCGGACTCCACGAAGGCGGGCACGATGTCGCCGCCCATGTCGTGCTTGGTGTCCTCGCGGGCGTTGTCGCTGGCCAGCGCCTCGACCAGGGCGTCCTTGGTGAAGACGTAGTTGCCCATGGAGGCCAGCACCTCGTGGGGGGCGTCCGGCAGCCCGTGCGGGTCCTTGGGCTTCTCGAGGAACTCGCGGATCCGGCGTGGGTCCTGCGGGTCCACGTCGATGACGCCGAACTGGTCGGCCAGCCCGATCGGCTGCCGGATCGCCGCGACCGTGCAGTCGGCGCCGGTGTCGACGTGCTGGGCGACCATCTGGGAGAAGTCCATGCGGTAGACGTGGTCCGCGCCGACGACCACGACGATGTCGGGGTCCTCGTCGCGGATGAGGTTCATCGACTGGTAGATCGCGTCCGCGGAGCCGCGGTACCACTCCTTGCCGATGCGCTGCTGCGCGGGGACGTTGGTGACGTAGTTGCCGAGCATCTGCGACATGCGCCAGGTCTGGGCGACGTGCCGGTCGAGGCTGTGGGACTTGTACTGCGTCAGCACGACGACCTTGAGGAAGCCGCTGTTGACGACGTTGGACAGCGCGAAGTCGATGAGTCGGTAGTTGCCGCCGAAGGGCACGGCCGGCTTGGCGCGGTCGGCGGTCAGGGGCATGAGCCGCTTGCCCTCACCACCTGCGAGGACGATGGCGAGAACCTTCTTGTGCTCACGGCGGTTGTACATGCCCACACCCTAAGGTCGCCGCTCGCGCCACGCCACGGGAGCCCGGACCCGGGCCGGGCCAACCGTGCCACCCGACCAAAACGCGCCTGCGACAGGGCCGGTCGGGCGTCACGGTCGCCGGGCGGCTAGGTTCTAGGACGTGCGAGTGGACATCGTGAGCAAGGAGTACCCGCCCCAGGTCTACGGCGGCGCGGGCGTGCACGTCACCGAGCTGGCCCGGGCCCTGCGCGCCCGCGGCGACCTCGACGTCCAGGTGCGCTGCTTCGGCGGCCCCCGGGACGAGGAGGGCACGACCGGGTATCCCGACCTGCCCGAGCTGGCGGGGACCAACCCGGCGCTGGTGACCATGGGGACCGACCTGCGCATCGCCGCCGACGTGGCCGGGGCCGACCTGGTGCACTCCCACACCTGGTACGCCAACTTCGCGGGGCACGTGGCGTCGCTGCTGCACGGGATCCCGCACGTCATCTCGGCCCACTCGCTGGAGCCGCTGCGGCCGTGGAAGGCCGAGCAGCTGGGCGGCGGCTACGCACTGTCCTCGTTCGTGGAGCGGAGCGCCTACGAGGGCGCCGCGGCGGTCATCGCGGTGTCCGCGGGGATGCGCGAGGACATCCTGCGCTGCTACCCCTCCCTGGACCCCGAGCGGGTCCACGTGGTGCACAACGGGATCGACTCGAAGGACTGGCAGCCCGCCCCGGACCCGGCGGTGCTGGAGAAGTACGGCATCGACCCCGAGCGGCCGTTCGTGTGCTTCGTCGGGCGGATCACCCGGCAGAAGGGTCTGCCATACCTGCTCAAGGCGGCGGCCCGGCTGCCGGAGGGCGTCCAGCTGGTGCTCGCCGCCGGCGCCCCGGACACGCCGGAGATCAAGGCCGAGGTCGAGGCGCTGATCGAGGAGCTGCGGAGCCACCGGGACGGCGTCGTGTGGATCGCCGAGCACCTGCCGCGGCACGAGATCGTGGCGCTGGAGAGCGCGTGCACGGTGTTCGCGTGCCCGTCGATCTACGAGCCGCTCGGCATCGTCAACCTCGAGGCCATGGCCTGCGAGGCGGCCGTGGTCGCCACCGCGACGGGTGGCATCCCCGAGGTCGTCGTGCCGGGGGAGACGGGCTGGCTGGTGCCGATCGAGCAGGTCGACGACGGCTCGGGCACGCCGCTCGACGAGGAGAGGTTCGTCGCCGACCTGGCGGCCGCGCTCACCGAGGCCGTGTCCGACGTGGACCGGGCCCGGGAGATGGGCCGCGCCGGCCGACGTCGCGCCGTCGAGCACTTCTCGTGGGCCGCGATCGGCGACAAGACCCTCGAGGTCTACCGCGCCGTCCTCGACGCCTGACGAGGCCGCGCCCCGTCGAGCACCTGCCCCCTTGAGAGGCGAGATACCGGGGTCTCGGGGCGCGGATGACCCCGGTTCGTCGCCTCTCGATGAGGCATGTGCCGGTGCGCTGAGTGGCGCTGCGCGTCCGGGTCGGATGGAGGCGGTCAGGGGAGGCGGTCGGCGGGGAGGTAGCCGGCGATCGCCAGCGCCGCCACGGTGGTCGCCGTCTCCAGCGCCTCGTCCGCCACACGCTGCAACCGCTGCAGGGCCCCGAGGCGCCGCGCCGCGTCGGCCGCCACGAGGGACGGGTCGGCGGCCTCGAGCCCCAGGTCGGCGATCCGCCCGACGGTGGCCGCGAGGGTCATGACCGAGACCGCGCGGGCGGGCAGGTCCGGCGGCAGGCCCCAGCGTGCCGAGCCCAGCGCCGAGTCGGCGGCCTCTCGCGCCGACCCCCACACCGCACCTAGCGACGCGAGATCCTCGGTGGCCGAGGCGATCTCGGCCCGCAGGGTCCGCTCCGCCTCCCGCACCGACAGCATCTCCAGCCGGTGCGTCGGCACCGGGTCGCAGTCGTATGCCGTGAGCCCGGCCGTCCACCCGACGTCCCCTGCCGGCCCGAACTCCGCCACCGTCGGCACCAGCGCCACCCCCAGCGCGGGGGAGTAGCAGCACTCGCCCGCGTCGGCCGCCGCGCCGACGAGGTCGCGGTTGCCCCGGGGCACCGAGACGGTGGCCCCCGCCCGCGGCAGCGACACCGCCACCACGCGCTCGCCCAGCTCGCCCCAGTCCCGCAGCCGCTCCGCGCCGCTGACGTGGTCCAGGTCCGCCGCCGCGGAGACCAGGGCCCGGTCCAGTGGCACGCGGCCGGCATACGCGCTGGTGGCCCACAGGGCGAGGCGGCAGGAGAGCGGCAGCTCGGACATCCCACCCATGGTAGGTGCGCGCCAGGCACCGGGTGCGTCGGCGCCGTGCCATAGGGTCGGAGTCATGAGCGACGTCCTCGAGTTCGACGATGTCACGGTCCGCCGTGGCGCCACCACGCTGGTCGAGGGGATCGACTGGGAGATCGAGGAGGGGCAGCGCTGGGTCGTGCTGGGCCCCAACGGAGCCGGCAAGTCGACGCTGCTGCAGCTCGCGGCGGCGCGGATGCACCCGACGAGCGGGACCGCCAGCGTCCTCGGGGAGACCCTGGGGCGGGTGGACGTCTTCGAGCTGCGGCCGCGCATCGGCCTGGCGAGCGCGCTCACGGCCGAGCGGATCCCCGGCTCGGAGCGGGTCCGCGACGTCGTCCTCACCGCCTCCTACGCCGTCATCGGCCGGTGGCGGGAGTCGTACGACGAGCTCGACGCGGACCGGGCCGACGACCTGCTCGCGACCCTCGGGGTGGCTCACCTCGCCGACCGGACCTTCGGGACGCTCAGCGAGGGCGAGCGCAAGCGGGTCCAGATCGCGCGGGCGCTGATGGCCGACCCCGAGCTGATGCTCCTCGACGAGCCGGCGGCGGGGCTCGACCTCGGCGGCCGGGAGGACCTGGTGCGCCGGCTCGGCGAGCTGGCCGAGGACGTCATGGCGCCGGCCCTCGTGCTGGTCACCCACCACGTGGAGGAGATCCCGCCGGGGTTCACCGACGTGCTGCTGCTGCGCGACGGCATGGTGGTGGCCGCCGGGCCGCTCGAGATCACGCTGACGGAGGCCAACCTGTCCGAGACCTTCGGGCTCGACCTGGTCCTCGAGCAGCACGGCGAGCGGTGGGCCGCCCGCGCCCGCGCGTGAGCCCACCGTCGGCCCGGGCGCCGGGAGCCGCTGCGGCAGGGGAACCTTCCCCGGCCCCCGGACGTCCAACCAGTGCAGACCTACAGGGAGGTAGCCATGGAGTGGTTCGCTGACAACGGCTGGCTGGCCTGGGTGGGTCTGGCGCTCATCCTGGGGGCGATCGAGGCGGCCAGCGTCGACTTCTTCTTCCTCATGCTGGCGGGTGGCTCGCTCGCCGGCGCGGTCGCGGCGGCCCTCGGCGCCGGGCTCGCGGCGCAGGTGGTGGTGGCGGTGGCCGTGGCGCTGGTGCTCGTGCTCGCGGTGCGCCCCCTGGTCAAGCGCCGCTTCACCATCGCGCCGGACACCACGATCGGTGCCGGCGCCTACATCGGACGCGCGGCCCTCGTCACCGAGACGGTGACCACCACGAGCGGGCTCGTCAAGCTCGCGGGGGAGACGTGGACGGCGCGCACGGGGGCGGGGCAGCCCGCCATACCAGCCGGGCAGGAGGTCCGGGTGGTGTCCATCGAGGGGGCTACCGCTGTCGTCGCCGACGCCGCGGAGCGCCGGGAAGGCTTCTGACACATGGAGACCTTGATCGTCCTCGGTCTGCTGGTCGTGTTCGCGGTCGTGGTGATCGCGAAGACCATCAAGATCGTCCCGCAGCAGACCGCACTGATCATCGAGAGGCTCGGCAGCTACTCGCGCACCCTGACCGCCGGGCTGCACCTGCTGGTGCCGTTCTTCGACAAGGTGCGCGCCAACATCGACCTGCGCGAGCAGGTCGTGTCCTTCCCGCCGCAGCCGGTGATCACCAGCGACAACCTCGTGGTGTCCATCGACACCGTCATCTACTACTCCGTGATCGACGCCAAGTCGGCGGTCTACGAGATCGCCAACTTCATCCAGGGCATCGAGCAGCTCACGGTCACCACGCTGCGCAACGTCATCGGCTCGCTCGACCTGGAGCAGACGCTGACCAGCCGCGACCAGATCAACGCCCAGCTGCGCGGCGTCCTCGACGAGGCCACCGGCAAGTGGGGGATCCGGGTCAACCGGGTCGAGCTCAAGGCCATCGACCCGCCCCACTCGGTGCAGGACTCGATGGAGAAGCAGATGCGCGCCGAGCGTGACCGTCGCGCCGCGATCCTCACCGCCGAGGGCGTCAAGCAGTCGCAGATCCTCACCGCCGAGGGCGAGAAGCAGTCGCAGATCCTGCGCGCCGAGGGCTCGGCCCAGGCCCGGATCCTCGAGGCGCAGGGCCAGTCCCGCGCCATCACCCAGGTGTTCGAGGCGATCCACCGCGGCAAGCCGGACCAGAAGCTCCTCGCCTACCAGTACCTCCAGGTCCTGCCGCAGCTCGCCCGCGGCGACGCCAACAAGCTGTGGGTCATCCCGTCCGAGCTGACCGAGGCGCTCAAGGGCATCGGCTCCGCGCTGGGCGGCAACGACGGCAAGGGCGGCGGCTGGGACGACAGCGAGCCGTGGACGCCCGCCGACTCCGAGGCCTCCCGCGCAGCCTTCGACGACGTCGAGCTGCAGGACCCGGCGGAGGCTCTGCGCGAGGCCCGCAGCCAGGCTCAGGCCACCGAGCGTGAGGCCGAGGGGCACGCCCAGGAGCACGTGGGCCGCGGGTCGTATGCCGCCGCCCCCGGCTCCCGGGGTGACGGCCCCGCCGCGCCACCGGCGCAGCCCCAGGGCACCCCGCCCCCGGCCACGCAGGACCTGCCGGTGGTCGAGCCCCCGGCCGCGCCGCTGGACCCCGGCACGCCGCCGCCCGCGCCCGGCAGCGACCCCCGCTGACGGCGGGCGCCCGGCATACGGGCTGATGCCTGCGACACCCGGTCACCCCATAAGGTGACCGGGTGTCGCTGTGGGAAGCCGTCGTCGTGGTCCTGGCCGGTCTGGCCGCCGGGACCATCAACACCGTCGTCGGGTCGGGCACGCTGATCACCTTCCCGACGCTGCTGCTGCTCGGCATCCCACCTGTCTCGGCCAACATCTCCAACAGCCTCGGGCTGTGCGCGGCCGCCGTCACGAGCATCCCGGGGTTCCGGCCGCTGCTGGCCGGGCTGGGTGACCTGCTGCGCAGGTTCGTGCCGGCGGCGGTGCTGGGTGCCGTCGCGGGGGCGGTGCTGCTGCTGGTGCTGCCGGCGGAGGCCTTCCGGGTGATCGTGCCCGTCCTCATCGCGCTGGCGCTGGTGCTCGTCGTGCTGGGGCCCCGCATCAACCGGTGGACCCGCACCGCCCACCAGGACGCCGTGAGCCCGCGGCGGCTGCAGCTGGCCATCGGGGCGGTGGCGCTGACGAGCGTCTACGGCGGCTACTTCGGCGCGGCGCAGGGCATCATCCTGGTCTCGCTGCTGAGCCTGCTGGTGCCGCACCCGCTGCCGCAGGTCAACGCCCTCAAGGTGGTGCTGTCCAACCTCACCAACCTGGTCGCGGCCGTCGTCTTCATCGCCGTCGCCCGCGACCAGATGCGGTGGGACGTCGCGGCGCTCATCGCGCTCGGGGCGCTCGGCGGGGGCTGGCTCGGGTCCCGCATCGGCACCCGGATCTCCCCGTCGGCGCTGCGCGCGGCCATCGTGGTCGTGGGGGTGGCGGCCATCGTCAAGCTCGTGGCCTTCCCCTGACGAGTGGCTCACTAGACTTCCCCGGTGCCCACCTGGATCACCGACCCCGCCGACCCGCTCCTGCTCGACTACGTGGGGCTGACCGACGTGGCGCTGCGGCGGCGCACCGAGCCGGAGCGGGGGCTCTACATCGCCGAGAGCGAGAAGGTGATCCGCCGGGCGCTCGCCGCCGGGCACCGGCCGCGGTCCTTCCTGATGGCCGAGCGGTGGCTGACGGACCTGGCCGACCTGGTCGCCTGGGCCGAGCGCGAGCAGATCCCGGTGCACGTGGGCGCGCACCCGATCATCGAGGACCTCACCGGCTTCCACCTGCACCGCGGGGCCCTGGCGTCGATGCAGCGCCCCGAGCTGCCGGCGCTCGACCAGGTGCTGGACGGGGCTCGTCGCGTGGTGGTCCTCGAGGACATCGTCGACCACACCAACGTCGGCGCGATCTTCCGGTCCGCGGCGGCGCTGGGCGTCGACGCCGTGCTGGTGACGCCGCGGTGCGCCGACCCGCTCTACCGCCGCTCGATCCGCGTGTCGATGGGCACGGTCTTCCAGGTGCCGTGGACCCGCGTCGACCCGTGGCCAGGCGGGGTGGACCTGTTGCAGCAGCACGGTTTTCACGTGGCGGCGATGGCGCTGGCCGACGACGCCGTGTCCCTGGACGCGCTCGCCGCCGACCCGCCGCCCCGCCTGGCGGTGATCATGGGGACCGAGGGCGACGGCCTGTCCGCCCGCACCGTCGCCGGCGCCGACAGCGTGGTGCAGATCCCGATGGCCGGGGGAGTGGACTCGCTCAACGTCGCCGCCGCGTCGGCCGTCGCCATGTGGGCGCTGCGCGCTCCGGAGGACGCAACCGTTTCTGCACAAGGGAACTCGGCGCGCAGGACTCCGCCCGCGGGGTGAGGATCTGGGGCCATGAAACCTCTCGTGATCCGCAGCGCGCTGGTCGCCTCGCTCGGTGGGTTGATCTTCGGCTTCGACACCGCCGTGATCTCGGGCACGACCGACGCCCTCAAGACGCAGTTCTCGCTGTCCGACTCCGCGCTCGGCTGGGCCGTGGGCACGGCGCTGCTCGGCACCATCCTGGGCGCGCTGACCGCGGGGCAGCCCGCGGACCGGTTCGGCCGCAAGAAGGTGCTCTTCGTCATCGGCGCCCTCTACGTCGTGGGGGCCCTCGGCACGGCGCTCGCGCCAAGCATCGTCGTGCTGTCGATCTTCCGCTTCCTCGGCGGGATCGGTGTGGGGGCGGCGTCCGTGTGCGCCCCGATCTACACCGCCGAGATCGCGCCCGCCCGGGTCCGGGGTCGCCTCGTCGGCCTGGTGCAGTTCAACATCGTGCTCGGCATCCTGCTCGCCTACCTGTCCAACTACCTGGTCCGCATCATCGTCCACGACGAGGCGACCGACTGGCGCTGGATGTTCGGGGTCATGGCGGTGCCGTCCGTGATCTTCCTGCTGATGCTGGCGACCGTGCCCGAGACGCCGCGCTGGCTCATGGCCAACGGCCACCAGGAGGAGGGCCGGGAGGTCATCGGCCGGCTGACGCAGACCCGCGAGGAGGCGCAGACGCAGATCCGCGAGATCGACGCGTCGCTGGCCGACGCCGCCAACGCCCCCACGGTGCCGTTCTTCACGCGGGAGCACCGCAAGGTGATCCTGCTGGCCTTCATGATCGCGATGTTCAACCAGATGTCCGGCATCAACGCGATCCTCTACTACGCCCCCGAGGTGATGAAGAAGGCCGGCGCGTCCACCGACGCGGCGTTCCTGATGTCGGTGGCGGTCGGTTTCATGAACCTCATCGCCACGATGACCGCCCTGACCGTCATCGACAAGTTCGGGCGCAAGCGGCTGATGACGGTGGGATCGCTCGGCTACCTGGTGGGCCTGGGCTTCCTGTCGGGGCTGATGTTCTACTACGAGCGCGCCAAGGGCGGGCACTTCGACTCGACGTCCTCGGTGCTGGTGCTCGTGGGGCTCCTGGTCTTCATCGCGGCCCACGCCTTCGGGCAGGGCGCGGTGATCTGGGTCTTCATCTCCGAGATCTTCCCCAACCGGATCCGCGGCCGCGGCCAGTCGCTCGGCTCGCTCACGCACTGGGTCTTCGCGTGGCTCACCTCGACCTTCTTCCCGCCCATCATCGGGGCGCTGGGCGGCGGGGTGGCCTTCGCGATCTTCTTCCTGGCCATGGTCGGTCAGCTCTTCTGGGTGCTGCGGGTCATGCCGGAGACCAAGGGGGTCCCGCTCGAGGAGATGGAGGCCAGGCTGGGCCTGACCCACGACCCGCACGACTCGGGCGGCGGACCCACCCCGGTGATGCACTGAGCATGCGGTCGCCGATCGTCCTCAACCGGCCCTAGCGTCGTGGACATGACCGATACCCAGACCCCCGGCACGCCCGCCCTGCTCGTCGTCGACGTCCAGCGGGACGTCATTGCCGAGTCCATCCACCCCGAGGCGACCGTCGAGACCATCCGGGGGCTCGTCGAGCGGGCCCGGGCCCGCTCCGTGCCCGTGATCTGGGTGCGCCACCACGCGGACGAGGAGCTCGTCCTCGGCTCGGACGGCTGGCAGATCGTCCCCGAGCTCGACCCGGGCGAGGACCCCGTCGTCGAGAAGCGCTACGGCGACTCCTTCGCCGACACCGACCTGCAGGACCAGCTCCGCAGGGTCGGCGCCGACGGGGTCGTGCTGTGCGGCGCGCAGACCGACGCCTGCATCCGCGGCACGTTCTACGGCGCCCTCTACCGCGGCTACCCGGTGACCCTGGTCTCGGACGCGCACACCACCGGCGACCTGCGCCCGTGGGGCGCGCCCGTCGGACCCGAGGAGTCCATCGCCCTGCTCAACCTGTATGCCGAGAACACGTCGCTGCCCGGCGTCCGGGGGTCCGTGGTGACGGCGGCCGAGGCGTTCGGCGACTGACGCGGCGCGGGGCGCCCGGGGTCACCAGGACTGGTGCAGCGGGCGGCCCTCAGCGTAGCCGGACGAGCTCTGGATGCCCACGACCGCGCGGTCGTGGAACTCCGCGAGGGAGCGGGCGCCGGCATACGTGCAGGAGGAGCGCACGCCGGAGATGATCTCGTCGATCAGGTCCTCGACCGAGGGGCGGGCGGGGTCGACGTACATGCGCGCGGCGGAGATGCCCTCCTCGAAGAGCGCCTTGCGGGCGCGGTCGTAGCTGGACTCGCCGGCGGTGCGGTTGGCGACCGCGCGCTTGGACGCCATGCCGAAGGACTCCTTGTAGGCGCGGCCGTTGCTGTCGCGCTGCAGGTCGCCGGGGGACTCCAGGGTCCCGGCGAACCACGACCCGACCATCACGTTGGACGCGCCCGCCGCGAGGGCCAGGGCGACGTCGCGGGGGTGGCGGACACCGCCGTCGGCCCACACGTGCTTGCCGAGCTCGCGGGCCGCGGCGGCGCACTCGAGCACCGCGCCGAACTGCGGCCGCCCGACACCGGTCTGCATGCGCGTGGTGCACATGGCGCCCGGGCCGACGCCGACCTTGATGATGTCGGCGCCCGCCTCGACGAGGTCGCGCACGCCGTCGGCCGACACGACGTTGCCGGCGACCACGGGCACCTCGACACCGGCGGAGCGGACCGCGCGCAACGCCTCGATCATCTTGTCCTGGTGGCCGTGCGCGGTGTCGACGACGAGCAGGTCCGCGCCGGCGTCGACGAGGGCCCGGGCCTTGGCGGCGACGTCACCGTTGATCCCGACCGCCGCGGCGATCCGCAGCCGACCATGGGCGTCGGTGGCGGGGGTGTAGAGCGAGGCCCGCAGCGCGCCCTGGCGGGTCAGCAGCCCGACGAGGCGCCCCTGGTCGTCGACCACGGGCGCGAGCTTGCGGTGGTGCTCGTGCAGCCGCGCGAAGGCGTCACGCGGGCTGGTGCCCTCGGGGATGGTCAGCAGCTCGGTGCTCATGACCTCCGACAGCTGGGTGAACCGGTCGACCCCGGTCAGGTCGGCCTCGGTGACGAGCCCGACGGGCCGGTCGTCGACCTGCACGACCGCGGCGCCGTGCGCCCGCTTGGGCAGCAGGCCCAGCGCGTAGCCGCAGGTGTGGTGCGGCTTGACGGAGATGGGGGTGTCGTAGACGAGGTGGCGCGACTTCACGTCCGCGATCACCTCGGCGACGATGTCGACCGGGATGTCCTGCGGTATGACGACCAGCCCGCCCCGCCGCGCCACCGTCTCGGCCATGCGCCGTCCCGCGATCGCCGTCATGTTGGCGACGACCAGCGGGATCGTGGTGCCGCTGCCGTCGGTGGTGGACAAGTCCACGTCGAGCCGTGAGGTGACGGAGGACCGGGACGGCACCATGAAGACGTCGTCGTAGGTCAGGTCGAAGGCCGGCTCCAGGCCGTTGAGGAAGCGCACTCGTCCCAGTCTACGGAAAGTCCGGGCCGAGGCCGGGCCTCCTGCTCAGGACTCGGCGGGCACGGCATACATGCCGGTGATGACGGCCCGCGCCAGGGTGTGCGCCCCGATCGTGAAGCCGGTGGCCGCCCCGCTGGCCGTGTCGTCCAGGCCCAGGTCGTCGGTGTCCAGCGCGTGCACCGCGAAGATGTAGCGGTGCGCGCGGTCGCCGGCGGGCGGCGCGGCGCCGCCGAAGGCCTTGAGCCCGTAGTCGTTGGCCATCATGAAGGCGCCCTTGGGCAGGTGCCGGCCGCGCTCGGCGCCGGCGTCCTCGGCGAGCTCGGTGCAGTCGGCGGGCAGCCCGACGAGCAGCCAGTGCCAGAAGCCGCTCGGGGTCCGGGCGTCGGGGTCGAAGCAGGTGACGGCATACGACCGGGTCTCGGCCGGGGCGCCGCTCCACGAGAGCTGGGGGGAGCGGTTGTCGCCGTCCATCCCCCAGGAGTCGAAGGCCTGCGCCTCGGGCAGGTCCGCGCCGTCGGTGAAGGACTCGCTCGTGACGGTGAACGAGCCGACCTGGGGGAGCAGCTCGTAGGGGTCCGGGGCCATGGGTCGGTCGAGGGTGCTCATGGCCCGAGCCTATGCCGGACGCCCGCCGCCCGCACCCAGCGGCGACCCGCCGCAAAACCCGTGGTGGTGGCCGCGCCCGCTCGCCTAGCATCGTGCGACGTGACTGTGTCCGGCCGCCGTGCTCATCCCGCTGACCACCGCACCGTCACGTGGCGGCGACTCGCCACCCCGACCGCCGCCGCCGCGCTGCTCGCGCTGACGATCGGCGCGGTCGGGACCGCCCTCGGCACCGTCGTCGCGGGCCGGCTGGCCGAGCAGGTCTCGTGGGTCCTCGTCGCGGTGCTGGCCCTGTGCGTCGTCGGCGGCGCGGCCGTCGACACCCTCGGCCGCTGGCTGTGGGCGGCGGTCTCGGACCGGGCCGAGGGCCGGCTGCGCGACGACCTGCTCGACGCCGCGCTCGGCCAGCCGCTGCCGACCCTGTCCGAGCAGCCCGTCGGGGAGATCCTCGACCGCGTCGACGACGACACCCGCGAGGTCGGCTCGCTGGTGCGCATCCAGGTCTGGATGATGCTGCGGGCCCTCGTGTCCATCGTCCCCATGCTCGTCGTCGCCGGGTTCACGTGGTGGCCGTCGGTGCTGCTCTTCCCCGTCTTCGCCGTCGCCGCGGTGTGGTCGGTGCGCAGCCTGCTCGGCGAGATCGCCCGCCGCAAGGTGATCGAGGAGGCGGCGTGGACCGACCACGCCGCGGTCCTCGAGGAGGGCATCGCCGCCCAGGACGACCTGCGCACCAGCCTCGGGCAGGCCTTCGCGATCCGGCGTCTGGCCGGGCTGTCCGCCCGCGTCCACCAGCGGTTCTACGAGGTCCTGGTGCTCGAGCGGGACGTGACCCTGCGCACCGGGGTGATCCTGCACGCGCTGCTGGCCGCCGTCGCCGCCGTCGGGGTGCTGCTCGCCACGACCGGACGGCTGTCCGTCCCCCAGCTGGTCACGTTGTTCCTGATCACCGCGACGTTCGTCGGCTACATCGGACGCGTCGCCGACCAGCTCCCCGACCTGCAGGCGGGGCTGGGCGCGGTGCTGCGGCTGCGACAGCTGATGGCCGTCGAGCCCGAGCCGGCCGGCGGCCGCGAGCTGCCGCCCGGTCCGCTGAGCCTGGAGTTCCGGCACGCCAGCTTCGCCTACGACGAGGGCGCCTTCGCGCTGCGTGACGTCGACCTGACCGTCCCCGCGGGGCAGACGCTGGCGCTGGTCGGGCGCACCGGCTCCGGCAAGTCGACGCTCGCGTCGCTGGTCTCGCGCGCCGTGGACCCCCGGCCGGGCGAGGTCCTCCTCGGCGGGATCGACGTGCTGGAGCTCGACCTGCAGGCCCTGCGCCAGACCGTGGGCGTCGTCACCCAGCGCACCGAGATCCTCGCCGGCACCCTCGCGGAGAACATCGCGCTCTTCACCGACGTGCCCCGCGACCGGGTCGAGGCCGTCGTGGCCGAGCTCGGGCTCACCGACTGGGTCGCCGGCCTCGACGCGGGGATCGACACCCTGCTCGGCCCCGGCGGGACGGTCCTGTCCGCGGGCGAGGAGCAGCTGCTGGCCTTCGCCCGGCTGCTGATGCGCGACGTGCAGGTCGTGGTCCTCGACGAGGCGACCGCCCGGATGGACCCGCTGACCGAGGCCCGCGTCGTCGCCGCGTCCGAGCGCCTCCTGCAGGGCCGCACCGGCATCCTCATCGCCCACCGCCTCTCGACGATCGCCCGGGCCGACCTCGTCGCCGTCCTGGCCGGCGGCCAGGTGGTGCAGGCGGGGGAGCGGTCCCGGCTGGCCCGCGAGCCCGGGCCCTTCCGCAGCCTGCTCGAGGCCGCGCGGGAGACGGAGGTCCACGCCGCCGCCGCACCTCCGAGCGAGCCCGCGCCCGAGGAGACGCACGGCAGCACCCGCGTCGCCGGCCTCGGCACAGTCCGCCGCCGGGGCGAGCCTCCCGCGCCGCGCGACCCGGGGGACGGGTCGTCGCTGGCGCGCGGCATACGCAACGTGATCTCGGTCCGGCCGGCCTGGGGGCTGCTGGCGGTCGGGCTCTTCCTGCTCCACTCGCTCGGCGGCGCCATGGGCGCCCTGACCGGGTATGCGTGGGGGCACACCGTGCAGGCGCTGCAGGCCGGCGCGTCGCCGTGGTGGTGGCTGGTGCTCGTCGTGACCGTGGCGCTGCTGGGGCCGATCTCGCTCGCGGCGGCCGTGGTGCGCTATCCCCGCTGGTGGATCGAGGTGCTCCTGCGCGTGCGCATGGCGGTGCTGGTCGGCCAGACCGGGCAGCGACGCCTGGAGCGGGTGCCCGCCGGCGAGGTCGTGGCCCGGGCGATGGACTCCGACCGCTATGCGCGGTATGCCGACCGCTGGGTCGACTTCGTCAACGGGTTGCTGATCTGCCTGGTCACCGCGATCGCCGCCGGGACCTGGCTCGCCGGTCTCGTGCTGCTCGTCGTCATGGCCGCGTCCGCGACCGCGTCGGCGGTGGGCCGGCCGGTGGCGGGACGGTCCGCGGCGCGCGCGTCGGCGACCCGGGCGAGGTTCGGCCGGGTGCTGGTGTCCGTGCTGGAGTCGGCCCGGACCGTCAAGCTCGCCGGCCGCATGCCCGAGGTGCGCCGCCACCTGCGACGCGTCGATGCGGGCCGGGTCGCGGCCGCCGTGCGTGAGCACCAGGTTCAGGCGCTGCTCGACGGCGTCCCCACGGTGATGGTCCAGACCGGAGCCGTCGCCGCCTGGGTGGGCGTCCTGACCGGCCACTGGGGGCTCGCCACCGCACTGCTGGTCGTGAGCGCCGTCAACGGTTTCGACTGGTTCGGGCGGGTGGCGGGGGCCGTCGTCACGGAGGCCCCGGGCACCCGCGCCTGGCAGGTCGCCACCAGCCGTATGGCGGGCGGCACCGACCTCGTCCAGCTGCCCCCCGACGTCGACCTGGTGGCCGGCGAGGCGCCCGAGCCGGGGCCCACGCCTCGGGTGGCGCTGCAGCGGCTGTCGCTGCGCGGCCTGTCCGCGGTGCACGAGGACGGCACCCTGGGCATCGAGGACGTCGACCTGGACATCGACCGCGGCGAGCTCGTGCTGCTGCTCGGGCAGGTCGGGTCCGGCAAGTCCAGCCTGCTGCGCGCCGTCGCGGGACTCGCCGACCACCGCGGCTCGCTGCGCTGGAACGGCCAGGACGTCACCGACCCCGAGCTGTTCCTGCGCCCCGGGCAGGTCGCGTACGTCGGGCAGGTGCCGCGGGTGCTGTCGGGGACCTTCGCCGACAACGTGCGGCTCGGCTTCGACCGCGCCTTCGACAGCCCGATCGGGGTGGCGCGGCTGGAGCCCGACGTCGAGCAGGCCGGCGGGGCGCACTCGCTCGTCGGGCACCGCGGGGTGCGCCTGTCCGGCGGCCAGGTCCAGCGTCTCGCGCTGGCCCGCGCGGTCGCCGCCGACGCCGAGCTGCTGCTGGCCGACGACGTGTCGTCGGCGCTGGACGCCCGCACCGAGATCGAGCTGTGGCAGGCGCTGCGGTCCCGGTCGATGACGGTGGTCGGGGCGACCTCGAAGCGGGCGGCGCTGGCGCAGGCGGACCGCGTGGTCGTGGTGGTCGACGGGCGGGTGGCCGAGGTCGGGCCGTGGTCGTCGCTGGCCGACCGGTGGTCCCACCTGGCGGGGTGACGCACCTACCGGCGGCGGCGCGATCAGCCTGGGGAAGTACGGCTGGTCGATCCTCCTACCGGCGGCGGGTTTGCTGGGTCAGCGGACGAGGCGGTCGACCAGACCCGTGAGTTCGGCCGCGGGGTCGCGCGTCACGCCTCCGTGGGGCCGCGACGGCTGCAGCACCGTCGAGCGCGGCGCCTCCAGCCAGCCGAACCTCCGCCACGGGCGGGCGTCCTCGGGCAGCCCGGCCGCAGCCTCGCCGCGGCATACGGCCTGGACGGTGGCGAGGCTCGACCGCAGCGCGTCGAGGTCGAGGTCCGCGCAAAGCGCCCGCAACCGCGCCTCGTCCACGTGGACCACGGCGTCGAGGAAGCCGGCGTCCTGGCTGTAGAGCACGACCCCCACGTTGACGAATTCCTCGCGCTGGACCCGCGGCACGCACCGCAGCACGAGGTACTGGTAACCGAACCACTCGACGGGCGCCTGGTCCCGCGGCGCCACGTTGGTGCGCGGTGGCGTGCTCATCGGGTCCACCGCCGGCGCGCGTCCTGGGACCGCGCCAGGTCCGCAGGCCCCTCCGCCTGCGGCCCGCTCGGGGGTCCAGGGAGCCAGGCGGTCCGGTCGGTGAGCCGGGCCAGGAGCATCGAGACGTATGCCGCTCGCACGTCGGTCACCGTCTCGAGCCCGGGCTGGTCGGCGACGGGGGTGAGCCACGCGTCTGGCACCGCGTCGACCGCGGCGCGCAGCACCGACGGCGTCAGCAGCGCCGCGCACGCCTCGTCGACGCCGGCCAGGTCGCCGGCAGGCCCCCGCAGGATGTGCCTTTCCGCGTCGTAGGGCTGGGCGGCGAAACGCCCCGGGTCGACGCCGCGCGACGGCCACGAGTGGTGGAAGTAGAGCGCCGCGCCGTGGTCGATGGCCCACGTCTGCCCGTGCCAGACCAGCAGGTTGGGGTTGCTCCAGCTGCGGTCGACGTTGGCGGTGAAGGCGTCCAGCCACAGGATCCGGCCGGCCAGCGACGCCGAGGGCGGCCGCGACCCGTCGTACCCGAACGCACCGGGCAGGAAGTCGACCCCGAGGTTGGGCCCGATGCTGGCGGTGAGGACGTCCTGCACCTCCTCGTCGGCCTCGTACCTCGCGATTGGCGCCGGCAGGTCCAGCTCGACCAGGCGAGGGGTGGGCACCTCGAGGGCAGCCGCGAGCGCACTCACGATCACCTCGGCCACCAGCACCCGCGGGCCCTGGCCGGCGCCGGTCAGCTTGACGACGTAGGTGCCGTCGTCGGACGCCTCGACGAGGCCGGGCAGCGACCCTCCCTCGCGCAGGGGCAGGACGTAGCGGGTGGCCGTCGCCTGCGCGAGCGCGGTGGGCACGGTCATCGGCGGGCGACCGTCATACGAGATCGGCGTCCTTGGCGACCGCGTAGGTCTGGCGGGCGATCTCGCCCTCCTCGTCGGTCGGGATGACGAAGACGCGCACCCGCGATTCGGCGGTGGCGATGTCGTGGGCCTGCTTGGAACGGCCGGCGTTGAGCTCGGGGTCGACCTCGATGCCGAGGATGCCGAGGCCCTCGGTCGCCATGCGCCGCACGACGACGGAGTTCTCGCCGATGCCGCCGGTGAAGGCGATGGCGTCGAGCGACCCCATGGCGGCGGCGTAGGCGCCGATGTACTTCTTGAGCCGGTAGGTCGACACCTCTTGCGCGAGGCGGGCACGGTCGTCGCCGGAGGCGCGCAGGTCCTCCACGTCGCGGCTGTCGCTGTGCCCGGTCAGGCCCTTGAGCCCCGACTCCTTGTAGAGCGCGTGGTCGACCTCCTCCATGGTCAGGCCGGCGGCGCGGACCATGTGCATCGGGATCGCGGGATCGATGTCGCCGCTGCGGGTGCCCATGACCAGGCCCTCGAGCGGGGTGAGGCCCATCGACGTGTCGATGCTGACGCCGCCCTGGACGGCGGTGACGGAGGCACCGTTGCCGAGGTGCAGGACGATGACGCTGACCTCGCTCGGGTCCTTGCCGAGCATCCGCGCGGCCTCCTGCGAGACGTAGAGGTGCGAGGTGCCGTGGAAGCCGTAGCGCCGCACGCCGTGCTGCTCGCGCCACGTGTGCGGGACGGCGTAGGTGTAGGCGTAGTCCGGCATCGTCTGGTGGAAGGCGGTGTCGAAGACGCCCACCTGCGGCAGGTCGGGAAAGAGCTCGAGCGCGGCGCGCAGCCCGACGAGGTTGGCGGGGTTGTGCAGCGGCGCGAGCGGCGTCAGCTCGTCGAGCGCGTCCAGCAGCTCGTCGGTGACCAGGACGGCGTCGCTGAACTTCTCGCCGCCGTGGACGACGCGGTGGCCGACGGCGACGAGCTCGGCGTCGGCGAGCCGCGGCCCGACCCGGTCGAACATCTCGATCGCGGCGGCGATGGCGGCCTTGTGGTCGGGGCAGTCGATGGTCTTGGCGACCTTGTCGCCGCCGCCGGTGTGGGTGATCTTGGCGCTCGGCAGCCCGATCGCCTCGACCAGCCCGACGGCGAGCACGTCACGCGTGCCGACCTGGACGAGCTGGTACTTCAGGGAGGACGACCCGGCGTTGAGGACGAGGACGGACGGCATGGTCAGCGGCTCCCTAGTGGGCGTCGCCCGGCTGGGCGGTCGGGGCGGGCAGGGTGGACTGTATGGCGGTGATCGCGACCGTGTTGACGATGTCGCGCAGGGTCGCCCCGCGGGACAGGTCGTTGACGGGCTTGCGCAGCCCCTGGAGCACCGGCCCGATGGCGACGGCGCCGGCGGTCCGCTGCACGGCCTTGTAGGTGTTGTTGCCGGTGTTGAGGTCCGGGAAGATCAGCACGGTGGCGTGGCCGGCGACGGGGGAGCCGGGCGCCTTCTGCTGGCCGACGGTCGGGTCCACCGCGGCGTCGAACTGGATCGGCCCCTCGACGAGCAGCTCGGGCGCGCGGCGTCGCACGATCTCGGTGGCCTGGCGGACCTTGTCGACGTCGGCCCCGGAGCCGGAGGTGCCG
This sequence comes from Arsenicicoccus sp. oral taxon 190, assembly GCF_001189535.1. Taxonomy (NCBI): domain Bacteria; kingdom Bacillati; phylum Actinomycetota; class Actinomycetes; order Micrococcales; family Intrasporangiaceae; genus Arsenicicoccus; species Arsenicicoccus sp. oral taxon 190. The sequence goes on along the minus strand of NZ_CP012070.1, from coordinate 2,739,875 downwards.
GTGGAGTAGGACAGCATCGCGACCCGCGGCTCGACGCCGAACGCCGCAGCGGTCTGGGCCGAGGAGATCGCGATGTCGGCGAGCTGCTCGGCGTCGGGGTCGGGGTTGACGGCGCAGTCGCCATACACCGTCACGTGGTCCTTGAGGCACATCAGGAAGCTCGAGCTGACCACGGAGACACCGGGGTTGGTCTTGACGACCTCGAGCGCGGGGCGGATCGTGTGGGCGGTGGTGTTGACGGCGCCGGAGACCATGCCGTCGGCCTCGCCCATCAGCACCATCATCGTGCCGAAGTAGGACGGGTCGACCACGACCTCGCGGGCCCGCTCGACGGTCATGCCCTTGTGCGCCCGCAGCTCGGCGTAGCGCGCCGCGAAGCGTTCGACGTGGTCGGGGTCGTGCGGGTCGATGATCTGCGCGCCGCTCAGGTCGACCCCGATCTCGCGGGCGCGGGCCTGCAGCTCGTCGGCGACGCCGAGCAGCGTGATCCGCACGGTGCCGCGGCGGAGCAGGATCTCGGTGGCGCGCAGGATCCGGTCGTCCTGGCCCTCGGGCAGCACGATGTGCCGGTCGGCGGCCTTGGCCTGCTCGAGCAGCTGGTGCTCGAACATCAGCGGCGTCACGATCGACGGCGCGGGGACCGCGAGGTGGGCGAGCAGCGCGTCGGCGTCGACGTGCTCGGTGAAGAGCTGGACGGCCGTGGCGATCTTGCGGCTCGCCGTGGGGGTCATCCGGCCGCGCACCTCGGCGAGGCGCATCACGGTGTCGTGGGTGCCGCCGTGGGTGGTGATGATCGGCAGGCGGCTGCCGAGACCGTCGATGAGGCGCCGCACCTGCGGGGGCAGCTCGAAACCACCGTTGAGCATCACGCCGGCGATCGTCGGGAAGGTGCTCGACTGGTGCGCGAGCAGCACGCTGAGCAGCACGTCGGCGCGGTCGCCGGGGGTGAGCACCAGCGACTCCTCGAGCAGCCGGTCCAGCACGTTGGGCATGGTCATGGCCGCGGTGACGAAGGCGAGCGCCTCGCGGTCCAGCAGCGCCTCGTCGCCGGAGATCAGGACCCCGTCGGTGGCCTGCAGCAGGTCGCGCACCGTGGGCGCGGAGAGCAGGGGGGAGGCCGGGATGACGTATGTCGGGAGCCCGTCCAGCGCGGGCACCGTCTCGACGGCGTGGCGGAGCCCGTCGGCGGTCCCGGGGTCGGCGCGGTTGAGCACGACGGCCAGCGGCGTGGCGACGTTGCTGCGCAGCTCGCCGAGGGCCATCTCGACCACCGTGGCGACGTCGGCGGCGGGCAGGCCGTGGGCGCCGACGACCAGCAGCACCGGGGCGGCGAGGTTGGCCGCGACGCGGGCGTTGAAGGAGAACTCGGTGGGGCTCGTGACGTCGGTGAAGTCGGACCCGAGGATGACGACGACGTCGCAGCGGGCCTGGACCTCGTGGAACCTCTCGACGATGCGCCCCAGCGCGGCGTCCGCGTCGTGGTGCACGTCCTCGTAGGAGACGCCGACCGCCTCGGCGGGGGACAGCGGCACCGACGCGTGCGCCAGCACCGTGGCCAGCACGGTGTCGTCCTCGGGCACCCCCTCGGTGACCGGTCGGTAGACCCCGACCCGCGCGTAGCGCTTGGTCAGGTGCTCGAGCAGCCCGAGGGCCACCGCGGACTTGCCGCTGTGGCCCTCGGCGGACGCGACGTAGACGCTGGTCTCCACGGGGACGAGAGTACCGGCCGGGTGGTGGCGGGGCTCGGCTGGGTCGCTGCTCGGCGGGGTCGCTGCTCGGCCTAGGGCCGTCCCGTCTCAGCGGTCGAGCCGGAAGTCCCTCCCGGAGACCTCGTCGAGGTCCACGTGCACGAAGACCTCCTTGCGGGTGTCGACCCAGGGGTGCAGGCCGAGCTCCTCGAGCTGGTCGGCCTCGTCCATGCTGTGCACCACGTGGGCGTCGCCCTTGCCGATGACGCTCCAGGCGTGGTCCGCGCCGACCTCGTCGATCTCCACGGCGACGCGGGACTGCACGACCAGGGACGCGAGCTTGCCGCCCTCGGCGGTGCGGAAGACCAGCCGGTCGTCGACGACCACGTAGTTGATCGGCGTGATCTGGACGTCCCCGACCGCCGCCGTCGCGAGCCGGCCGAAGGTGGTGCCCCGCAGCCGTTCCCAGCACTCGTCCTCGGACATCTGGCGCACGGGATCACGGTCATCGTTCATGGCTCCATCCAACGCCCGCCCGCCCCGGCTGTCGACCGGTGGCGCGTGTCTGGTCGGACACGTCTACAGGTCCCCGGGCTCGGGGTACGCCACCACCCATGAGCGACCAGCAGCCTCGCCCCGGAGACGTCCCCAGCTATCCCTCCCGTCCCCAGTCGGGCGGCGGTGCGTATGACGACCCCTACGCCGCCGAGCAGCAGCGTTCCGGAGGGCGGCTGTTTCCCTTCCCCTCGTGGACGACGCGCACCCGCAGCGGCTCGACCGTGACCGTCGGCGGCTGCTGCCTGCCGCTGCCTATCGGGTGCCTGGCGACCACGCTGACGGTCGGCGCGATCGCCGCCACCCGGGTCGTGCGGCACGTCCGCCGCTGAGCACGCGACGCCGGGCGGGCCGCCGATGACGTAGAGTGATCGGGCGGCCTGCCCAGCCTCGCCTCGGGTCGCAGGTGCGTCGGCTGGTGTCCGTTCCCGGCCCGACCTCCCCGGAGATGTCCCGGTGCCCCGGCGGGGCGGACGCCCCCGTCATACGGAGACCTTGTGACCATCGATGCCTTTGCGCGCCTCGGCGTGCCCACCTCGCTCACCGCGGAGCTCGCGAAGCGGGGGATCACCGAGCCGACGCCCATCCAGGCGGTGACGCTGCCCGACTCGCTGGCCGGGCGTGACGTGCTCGGCCGGGGCCGGACCGGCTCCGGCAAGACCTATGCCTTCCTGCTGCCGGTGCTGGCGCGGCTCGGGTCGTCGCGGACCAGGCGGCAGGCGCGTCGGCCGCGCGCCCTGGTGCTCGCGCCGACCCGTGAGCTGGCCACCCAGATCGAGACTGCGGCGCTGCCGCTGGCGCAGGCCACGGGGATGCGCACCCTCACCGTCTTCGGCGGGGTCGGGCAGGGGCCGCAGGTGTCCGCGCTGGAGCGGGGCGTCGACCTGCTCATCGCCTGCCCCGGCCGGCTGCAGGACCTCGCCCAGCAGGGTCTCGTCGACCTCGGGTCCATCGAGATCACGGTGCTCGACGAGGCCGATCACATGGCCGACCTCGGATTCCTGCCGACGGTGCGCAAGATCCTCGACCGCACCCCCGAGCGTGGGCAGCGGATGCTCTTCTCCGCGACGCTGGACGCCGGGGTCGACGTGCTCGCCAAGAGGTACCTGCACGACCCGGTCACCCACCACGCCGACTCGGCGCAGTCGCCGGTGTCCGCGATGGAGCACCACGTGCTGCACGTGACCGCCGACGACCACCTCCCCGTGCTCGTCGACCTGACGGCCGGACCGGGACGCTCCGTGGTCTTCACCCGCACGAAGTACCGCGCCAAGAAGCTCGCCCGCCAGCTCAACCGCTCCGGCGTCCCCGCCGTCGAGCTGCACGGCAACCTGGGCCAGGGCGCCCGCACCCGCAACCTCGACGCCTTCCACTCCGGCGACGTGGAGACGCTGGTCGCGACCGACATCGCGGCGCGGGGCATCCACGTCGACGACGTCACCCTCGTGATCCACGCCGACCCGCCCGTCGAGCACAAGGCCTATCTGCACCGCTCGGGTCGCACCGCGCGCGCCGGCGCCGCCGGGACCGTCGTCACGATGATGCTGGACGACCAGGTCAAGGACGTCCGCGACCTGGCCCGCGCCGCGGGGATCAAGCCCACGACGACGCGTGTCGGGCCCGACCACGCTCTCCTGCGTCGCCTGGTCCCGGGGGAGCGCACGTATGCCGCCGCCACCGACGCTGCCGTGTCGGCGCCCGAGGCCCAGCAGGGGTCCGGCCGGCGCGGTGGTCGCGTGGGCGGGTCCCGCTCGGGTGGCGGCAGCCGACAGGGCGGCGCACGTCAGGGCGGCGGCAACCGGTCCGGCCAGTCGCAGGGCCGCCGCCAGGGCTCCGGGTCCGGTGCGGCGCAGGGCGGCTCCGGCTCGCGCCAAGGCGGTCAGCAGCGCCAGCAGCGCCAGCAGGCGAGTGGCCAGGCCCGTCAGGGTGCGTCCGGCGGCGGCTCCCGTGGCGGCGCCCGTCCGGCTCGCAGCGGGGGTGCGGCAGCCTTCTCGGCCGGCTCGTCTGCGGGGCGCCGCGGCCGCTGACCTCCACGGTCGCTGGTGGCCCGGGAGATTCGGACATCGGGCGGCGGTCTGCTAGAGTTTCACGTCGTTGCCCCGGTGGTTCCCGCCGGTCGCAGCATCACCTGTCCGGGTGGCGGAATGGCAGACGCGCTAGCTTGAGGTGCTAGTGTCCTTTATCGGACGTGGGGGTTCAAGTCCCCCCTCGGACACCACGAGGTAGTTCTCGGAAATACCCTTTTGATTCCCGAAACTCCCGGCCAGAGCCTATCTGGCCGGGAGTTTCGTCGTCGTAGGGAAGCTGGCGGCGCTGGAGAGGGGAAGACTCGATGGGCGGTCACGTGCGCGCGGCGGCCAGGAGCCTCCGGTGAGGCGCGGCGGCTCTCGTCGGGAGCAGATCGCCAGCGGAGACGTCCGCGTCGTCTACGGCCGCGTCGCTCTTGGTCGTGACGAGCCAGTCATCGCCGTGGTGCGTCGCGAGGAGGACGCTCGCGCGCTTGAGGCGGAGGTGCTGGGGCAGTATCCCGAGGCGCGCGTGATGTGGGAGACCCTTCCGATGAGTCAGGCCTGCGACACCGTGCACATCCTGTTTCAGACCAGCGGCGAGCCTGACGCTCTCGACGTGGCGAATCCCGTCGGCGTTGGTGCCTTCGCAGATCGCACGACCGCCGAACGAGAGCGTGAGGCTCTCGCTTCCGACGGGCGGGACTACATCGTCGGGTCGTTCCCGCTCGGGTGGCGTCGTGCAGGTTGGCCCTGCGCCGCCGACTCACTGAGCCGGCGCCCACGATAGGCGCCTGGAGTCGAGGGTGAGCTCGGAGATGAGGTCGTCAGAGGCGGCGCACGACCCCGCCGACCGGGGGTCTGTCGGTGGTGGCCACTAACGTCCCGACCTGTCACGATGGACGTACGAGGAGGCCGCCATGGGATCTGCAACAGTCGAGACATTGACGACCGAACAGGCGCGGGCCGAGCTCAGTCACCTCCGGGCCAGGCTCGGGTCGCTGGACTCAGCGAGAGCACGTTCCCAGGCTGACCTGCTGACCGTGGAGGAGGAAGGGGCCCTGCGTCGAGCTGAGTCGCTCGCCTGGCTTCTCGGCGAGGAGTGATGAGGGAGAGCCTGCAGGCGCAGGCGCAGCAGTTCGCCCGCTCGCTCTCGGACCTGGCATCCACTTTCGTGGGTCAGGCGCACCCGTTCGTCGCGACGACGCTCGGCGAACGGATCGTGATCCAGTCGGAGGCGCCCATCCCGATCGCCACGGCCCGCCGCACGCTGTTGAGCGTGACCTCCCGCTACCGCTGCACGTACGACTCCGCGGGTCAGTACCTGGTGGTCGAGGAGTCCGAGATCAAGGTGTTCGGGGGCTCCCAGGGCAAGGGCGACCCGTTGTTTCGGGTCGAGTACGTGCGGGACCAGGCGAGCCATCTGCCGTGCGCCCATCTGCACATCCACGCCCACCGGGACCAGCTCTCAGTGGCCATGGCTGTCGCCGGGACCGACGGGGCCGAACGACGGACGACCACACAGGGAGACGACTACATGCGGGGCACGCGCATCTCGGAGCTGCACTTCCCGGTCGGCGGCCATCGTTTCCGGCCGGGTCTTGAGGACGTGTGCAATGGATGGTCACCGAGTTCGGCGCATCCACCGGGCCGACGTGGCCCACGGTGTTGAGCGACAGGCGCGTGAGCTACCGACGTCAGCAGACGGCTGCAGCGGTGCGAGACTGCCCGAGCGAAGCCGTTCGAGTCCTGCGCGAGATGGGATACGCCGTGGAGGATCCTGAAGGCGGTCCGCGTGTGGACCGCCTCGCCAAGCTCGCTGCGTTCTGACTCCCATCCACGGCACGGGTCCACTCAGTCAGCCGCGGTGGAGCTCGTCAACGATGGCCAGGTCGGCGCCGCTCTGGTCCTACGGCCGAGGTCACGTCCCTTGCGGCGCGCGGAGTTCCGGAGTGTTCGTCGGTTCGGGCTCTTCGTCCTGTGCGGAAGTACGAGTCGCGGGCACGGTCTGCCAATGGCGGGGGACGCGTTCGTGCCGAATGGTGACGGGCCGGCCCAGGTGCTGCTCGACGAGGTGGCACAGCTCGGGGCCTTCGATGGCCTGCAGGCGGGGGTTGGCGTCGATGATCCGCCGACCTGCCGGAGCGATCCAGGCAGTAGTGACCAGGATCGCCCGGGTGGCATGCTTCTCGCCCATCACGCCGAGGAGCTCGTGGACGGTGGCACGCTCGACGGCCTTGCTGTACCGCTTGGCCTGGACGATGACTTCCCCGCCGGTCCACTCACCGGGGTCGACCACCACCGCATCGACGCCGGCATCGTTGGAGCTGGTCGTGTGCCACCCGCGAAGCCCCATCGCGAGGAAGAGGTCGCGCACGAGGTACTCGAAGTCCGTGGGACGCATCTGCAGCAGGTCGGTCCGGGAGTCGAAGGCCAACGACCCCTCCTGGTCCGCTGGAATGTTGAACATGCAGAGCTCGTGGCTGGTGAAGGGGGCCACCGCTTCGACCTCATACGCGTTGCGACTCGCACGCGAACGCAGGACGGTCTCGACGCAGGCCGCCGGATCAAGCTCGGGTGCGTCGAGGTTGATCGAGTCCATGAGCGCCCGGTCCACCTTGGAGGTGACCATCGGGCGTCGTCCACGCTGACCGGTGGCGGGGTCGACGGCATTCACCTCGACACTGATCCACACCTGGTCCAGCAGGTCGGGATCCACGGCGTCGAAGGTCTCGCGGAGGGCGCGCAGGGCGAGACGGGCGAGGTGGTTGCGGTACAGCTGACGGCGTTCACGGTCAGGACGATTCACGGGAGCGACGCCCCCGGCTCGGCTGACCTTGAAGGTCGAGTGCTCAGGGACCACGTCAGTCGGGCCGGGCGCCAGGACCACGACCAGGAGGCGGCGGTTGTCGTCGTCAGCCAGCACCTCGTATGACGTGCCCGGCTCCGCCGCCCCGTCCATCAGGGCCACGAGCCCCGGGGCGGCGTCCGACAGCGACGTCGCGGAGATCCCTCCCTCGACCCGGCGCTGAAGCACCCTCTCCAGCTGGCGCACCCGGTCCTGGACGTGCTCGGCCATCATCTCTGCGTGTCGGCGGTCCTGCTCCTTCCTCGCAGCCTCGTGGTCAGCTGCGACGCGTCTAGCCTCTTGCTGTGCTTCCCGCACGGCGCGCAATCTGTCTCGTTCCGCCGCAGATTCAGCGCGTTCCCTCGCGCGGGTCCTCGCCTGCACCTCACGCTCGACACGTCGAGCCGCAACCTCCGCCGCGCGAGTTTTCGCCTCGATCGCCTTCTGCGCAGCCCTGGCTTCGCGTTCCTGCGCCCGCCGTCGACGCTCGGCCTCCGCCTCGTCGGCCGTGCGCTTCTTGTCCTGGCGCGCCTTCTCTTGCTTGAGCTCCTTCTCCGCCGCGGCGCGCACTCGTGCGTCGGCGGTCTCTCGGCGTGCGCGCTCGCGCGCCGCCTCGCGGTGGAGTGCGGCTATCTGCTCGAGGAAGCCCTTGCGCCTCGCCATCACGAATCCTCTACGGGTCGAGGGCTATGCCGCGCGGCCCCTTTGCCGTAGCAGGACCAGCCCAATTCGATGGCAGGCTACTGCGGCCGGGGCAAGCCAGCCGGTCGAGACTGCTTCTTCACGAGCAGGCACAAGTGATCTGGCGAGATGCCACCTGCCGTGGGCACATCAGGAAAGGCGACACGTTGAGGAACGCTGGGCGCCGAGCAGGGCCTCACGCAGCTCGCGGTCGACGGCATACAGGTAGAGGCCCCGGACACCGCGGGTGAGCAGCACGTTGAGCTCGTTCCGCAGCAGGTGCTCGGCCACCGCGACCTTGGTGCCGTTGGCAAGGGTCCGCCGCTTCGTGGCGTTGCGGTTAGCGCTGGCCGAGGGGTCGAAGACGATCTGCCCGTCGCGGTAGGTCACGGACGGCCCGATGATGACCCCGGCGTAGTCCAGGTCGAAACCCTGGACGGTGAACGTGGACCCGACCTCGTCGATCGATCGGGGCCGTTCGGCCCAGGACCGTCCTCGCAGGTCGCGTCGTTCGGCCGCGTCGTAGTCCAGCTGGAGGTTCCACGGCACGCGGAAGGTGTCGATGACGACGTCCCACGTCTTCCCGTCGACGCGACGCTTCTCGACGAACTCCCAGTCGAAGGTCGCCGTGAGGCGAGACAGACCGTGCTCCTCGTCCGCGGCCTTTGCCCGGATCGCGGCATACAACGCGTGCGGGTCGTCGAACACCTTCACGTCGTAGTCGGGGTCGTCCGGGATCTCGTCCACCCGCCGGTCGTCCACCAGGTGACGCACCCAGAGATAGGTCGCCTCCGAGGACGTCATCCGCATCTGCTCGTCGAGCTCGATGACCTGCGTTGCGCCGTCGCGGAGCTCACGCAGCTGGTCCGGTTCCCAGTACTGGTTGGTGGCCACCATCTGCTGCGGGTCGAAGATCGCCACGACCACCCGCGCTCGACGTCGCAGGTCGGCGAGCTGGTTGGTCCCTCGGTAGGACTGCTTGCCCTGCGTCCAGAGCAGGTGCGCCTCGTCGACCAGCACCACGTCGACCGGGTCGGCGTCCTCGTCTCGGCCGTTGATGAACCTCGTCGGCTTGCTCACCCGGTCACCCGCACGTCGCGCCAAGCCGAGCTTGAGAGCGATCTGCTCGTAGACGGTGAGCTGCTGGTCGTGGTTCACGAGCAGCCAGGCGTCGAGGTCGTCCAGACCAGACATCACGTCGCGGGCCACGTCCTCCATGAACAGGTCGTAGAACAGGCTGCTCAGCAGGACCGTCTTGCCGGTGCCCGCGGAGCCCTCGACGAGGATCAGCTGGCCCATGGCCCGGGACGCGCGGGCCTCCACGATCGCGTCGTGGATCCGCGCCTTCGCCGCGAGCTGCTGCTGCGTGAGCTTGTGGAAGGGAGATGCCTTGAAGAGCGCGGACTCGCGCACGATCTTCTCGGTGGGGAACAGGTGACGGTCATGCCCACGCAGCTGGTTCCACGCGTCGCGGAAGGTCTCGTCCAGCAGGTCTCGTGAGTAGTAGTCGTTCTGCGGGTTGTGCTTGCGGTTGTGCAGGCGGACGACGGCGTCGGAGCCCTTGAGCCAGTGCATCAGCCGGTTCTCGACGTCGAGGGTCATCGACTTCGTGAAGTGCTCGTGCCCTATGACGTACATCTGCGCGTCCGGGGCGTCGGCCAGACCCTTCCAGTCCTCTCGGACGAGGATGTCGGCCCGCAGGTGCTGCACGGTGCGGCTGCGGATGTCGGACGTCTCCCCGACATACACCTCGTAGCGGCCGGCAGCAGCCCCCTTGTGCACGACGTAAACCGTGGGGAAGTCCAGCAGGTGCCTCGCCAGTCGTTGCTCCGCCGCGCTCCGCGCACCCTGCAGCTGCTCGACCAGCTCGGTCAGAGCGCGCTCGTGGAAGGGGATGCGCCGCACGAACGCCTTGCCTGCCACGGACCCTCCGGATCTGCCGCATTGTCGGGAGCGGCCAGCCTACGAGCTGGCCGGCGCTCCTGATGGATGCACCGCCGTGACAGGCTCAGCCGTATGACGTCCAACCCCACCCTGCCGGACCTCGCTGCCCGCGCCGCCGCCTTCACCGCCGACCGCGACTGGGGCCGGTTCCACGACCCGAAGTCCCTGATCCTGGCGCTGACGGGGGAGGTGGGCGAGCTGGCCGAGCTGTTCCAGTGGGCGGCACCCTCCGGCGAGGGCGTCTCCGCGACACGAGCAGGCGAGGAGATGGCGGACGTGCTGATCTATCTCCTGCACCTGGCCAACGCCCTCGACATCGACCTCGGTGCTGCCGTCACGGCCAAGATGGACGCCAACGACGCGCGCTTCGCCGTCGCCGACGTCATGAGCTCCGCACCCCACAAGACGTGAGGTCCGGACCCACTCCATTTGCGAATTGATTGCAATAGGGCAGATGGCTGGCATGGACGCCTACCTGCTGCCGGACCTGCCGTACGACTACTCGGCCCTCGAGCCGTACATCAGCGGCGAGATCATGGAGCTGCACCACGACAAGCACCACGCCACCTACGTCAAGGGCATCAACACGACCGTCGAGCAGCTCGCCGAGGCCCGTGAGCAGGGGTCCTTCGGGTCGCTGTCCACGCTGGAGAAGAACCTCGCCTTCCACCTCGGCGGCCACGTCAACCACTCGGTCTTCTGGGCCAACATGTCGCCCGACGGCGGCGACAAGCCCACCGGAGCCCTGGCCGGGCGCATCGACCAGGACTTCGGGTCCTTCGCCGCCTTCCGCGCCCACTTCGAGGCCGTCGCCCTCGGGGTGCAGGGGTCCGGCTGGTCCGTCCTGGCCTGGGACATGGTCGCCGGGCGCTGCTACGTCATCCAGCACTTCGACCACCAGGGCAACCTGCCCATGTGCATGGTCCCGCTGCTCACCCTCGACATGTGGGAGCACGCCTACTACCTGCAGTACAAGAACGACAAGGCCACCTTCGTGAAGCAGTGGTGGAACATCGTCAGCTGGGCCGACGTCCAGGACCGCTACGCCAAGGTCAGCACCCAGACCCGCGGGCTGATCGTGCCGTGACCGACGGGGTCAGGAGCTGGACGGCGGCTCCTCGTCCGCGATCACCAGCACGAGGTCGCGGACGGCATACCCCTTGATCAGCTCGTCCCACTCGATGCGGGGTGCGCCGTCGAGCCGCAGCGGCGGGCGAAGCAGGCGGGTCAGGAAGATGTCCGACTCCTGCGTCGCGATCGCGTTGCCCGGGCACATGTGGTTGCCATCGCCGAAGCTCATCGCCTCCGGCCGCAGCCCCGCCGCCGTCTCCCGCCCCGGGCACACCGTCAACGGCTGCGGCCCCACCGCGGACTCGTCGGCGTTGGCCGCGCGGATGTAGAGGTCGAGGACAGCGCCCGCGGGCACGGCATACGAGCTGTCGTCGCAGGTCAGCGTGAGGGGCTCGGTGGTCCGGCGGTAGAGGTGGCCGACCACCGGCTCGAGCCGCAGGATCTCGTCGAGGATGTCGTAGCGCTCCGGCTGCTCGGCCGCGAGGTAGGCATCGCGCAGCGACGGCTGCTCGAGCAGGTGCCAGGTCGCCATGGAGATGAACTCGCGCGTCGTGATCATCCCCGCCGCGGCGTAGGTGATGCACTCGACGAGGATCTCCTCGTCCGTGTAGTCCTGGGAGATCAGGTGGGAGATGACGTCGTCGCGCGGCTCGACACGGCGGGCCGCGATGGCGGGGCGGACGTCGGAGCGGTCGAAGGCCATGACCGTCGGGATCGACCGCACCGCCTTGAGCGCCGCCACCAGCCGACCGAACCGCCCCGCGGACGCGTCCGGCGCCGCCGGCGGCATCGCGAAGAACGCGTTGAGCCGGCGCGTCATCCCGTCCAGGTCCGACTCCGTGAGACCCACCACCTGCGCCGCCACCTCGACGGAGTAGGTCATGGTGACGTCCGACAGCGACGCCCGTCCCTCCTGCAGGATCTCCGCCACGAGACGGTCCGCGAGCTCCTCCATCAGCTCCCGGTAGCGCCGGTCCACCGTCGCCGGCGCGAAGTAGCGCGCGATCGCCTTGCGCTTCGCCTTGTGCTCGTCACCGTCCTGGAAGAGCACCGGCGGGTGGGCCTTGGGACGCCCCGACCGGGCCGACTCGGCGTTGAACCCCGCCTGGGTGGTCGAGCCGCCCGCCCGCAGCACCTGTCGCACCGGCTCCAGCGCCCGCACGTGCCCGACGCCGTCGATCTCCTCGACGGGCGGCGCGACCGCCTCACCGGCACGGACGGTCTTGCGCTGGCACTCGGTCACGACGGCCTCCTGCTGAGCTCGACGGCGGATGTCCCCAGCCTAGGGTCGACGCGGCGCCCGAACGGGGCGGGGGAGCGACATACGTGAGGGATAGGGTCGAGACCATGACCGACCCGAACGCCCAGACGACCGTGACGGACCCGACGCAGGAGGTCGAGCGCCTCTGCCGCGACCTCATCCGGATCGACTCCTCCAACTACGGCGACGGGTCGGGGCCGGGGGAGAGGGCGTGCGCGGAGTACGTCATGGAGCAGCTCACCGAGGTGGGGCTCGACCCGTTCTACGGCGAGTCGCAGGACAAGCGGGCCAACGTGTCGGTGCGCCTCGAGGGGTCCGACAGCTCGCGGCCCGCGCTGATCGTGCACGGGCACCTCGACGTGGTCCCGGCCGACGCGGGCGACTGGTCCGTCGACCCGTTCAGCGCCGAGGTCGAGGACGGCTGCATCTGGGGCCGCGGCGCCGTGGACATGAAGGACATGGACGCCATGATCCTCGCCAACCTGCGCCACCTGGCCCGGACCGGCACCAAGCCGCCCCGGGACGTGGTGTTCACCTTCTTCGCCGACGAGGAGGCCGGCGGGGTCCACGGGTCGCACTGGATGGTCGACCAGCACCCCGAGCTCTTCGAGGGCGCGACCGAGGCGATCAGCGAGGTCGGCGGCTACTCCGTCACGATCCCGCGCAAGGACACCGGGGAGCAGGTGCGCGCCTACCTGCTGCAGACCGCCGAGAAGGGCATCGCCTGGCTGCGCCTCACCGCCCACGGCCGGGCCGGCCACGGCTCCGTCCCCAACGCCGACAACGCCATCGTCCGGCTCGCCGCCGCCATCGAACGCATCGACGCCCACAAGTGGCCCCGCACCTACATCGCCAGCGTCCGAGAGCTGCTGGACGGCCTGTCCTCCGTGACGGGCACCGGATACACCGACGAGGACGCCAGCGAGCTGCTCGAGCACATCGGCGGGGCACGAGGATTCGTGCTCGGAACGCTGCAGGACACCAGCAACTTCACGATGCTCGACAGCGGCTACAAGCACAACGTGATCCCGCAGACGGCGTCCGCGACGCTGGACTGCAGGTTCCTGCCCGGGCACGAGGGCGAGCTGATGGCCACCATCCGCGAGCTGGCGGGGGAGCACGTCGAGGTCAGCGTGCACCACCGTGACGTGGCCCTCGAGGCGCCCTTCGGCGGCGACCTCGTGGACCGTATGGCGGACGCCCTGCAGGCCGAGGACCCCGGCTCGCTGCTGCTGCCCTACTGCCTGTCCGGCGGCACCGACAACAAGGCCCTGTCCCGGCTGGGCGTGACCGGCTACGGGTTCGCGCCGCTGCGCCTGCCCGCCGACCTGGACTTCGTCGGGATGTTCCACGGCATCGACGAGCGGATCCCGGTGGACTCGCTCGCCTTCGGCACCCGGGTGCTGGGGCGGCTGCTCGCGACCTGCTGAGCCGTATGGCGAGCCCCGCCCGCCCGGACAGCAACCGCCCGGCGGGCAACCGCCCGGCGGGCAACCGCCCGGCGGGTGGGGGCAGGGCCGGGGGGCGGCGGCATACGGCTCAGGCGGTGCGCGTGACCCGGATGATGCGGCGACGGATCTCGGCCCGGCGCACCCCGCCCCAGTAGAGCGACATGCGGGTGAGCTCCCAGTGGCCGTACTCCGCCTCGTCGGTGAGCGCCCGGCGGATCTCGGCGCGCGTCGCGTCCCGTCCGAAGGTCATGGTGCGGTACTCGTAGTCGGCCACGCGGGCTCCTTCTTGGGCAAGAGCGACCTGCTGAGGGCGGTCGTCGGGGGCGCCATACCCCACCTTGCCAGACAACGGGATGCCACCGTGGTCAGCGTCCGGACGACGGGGTAACGTCTCCTGCATGACCACCGAGCCGCGCGCCGCCCTCGCCACCTTCATCGCTGCGATCGAGCGACACTTCGAGGCCGCCGCCTCGCGCCGGGGCGAGGACGACCCCGCCGTCGTCAACGCCTACCAGGAGCTCGCCGACGCCTTCGAGGCCTACGACGAGGCCCTGGACGACGCGTTCGGGGAGGTCACGCCGCTCGGCATCTACACCGAGGACGAGGACGACGACTACGACGACGAGGACGGGCCGTATGTCGGCCTCGACGACGAGGACTACGACGAGGACGAGGACGACGACGAGGACGCGGACGACGACCGGGACACCCGTCGTCGCTGATCCGTCCGGGCGCCTGCCCGTCGCGAGCTCAGACGCCGGAGCCCTCAGTGGGCTCCGGCGTCTTCGCGTGTGCTGCTGGTGTTGCGCTGGTCTCGTCCCGGCCGCGTGCTGGTCCGGTGCTGGTCTCGCACTGGTGTCGCCAACTCAGCCTACGCGCAGTCCTGATGCGTCACAATGGTCGGCGGCCCACGCCGCGGCCCTCCCCGACCGAAAGCGAACCTTCGTGTCTGCCCTGAGCTATCTGGACTCCATCATCCTCGGCATCGTCGAGGGAGTCACGGAGTACCTCCCCGTCTCCTCGACCGGCCACCTCACCATCGCCGAGAAGATGCTCGGGCTGCCGATCGACGACCCGGCCGTCACGTCCTTCACGGCCGTGATCCAGCTGGGCGCGATCCTCGCGACCCTCATCTACTTCTGGGGCAAGATCAAGGCGATGTTCCTGGCGTGGGTCGCCGGTCTGCGCAACCCGGAGGCCCGCGAGAAGCAGGACTACTCCCTGGCGTGGGCCGTCATCATCGGGTCCATCCCCGTCGTCATCGCCGCGCTGCTGTTCAAGAGCTACATCACCGGGCCGCTGCGCAGCCTGTGGGTCGTCGCCGGCGCGCTGATCCTGTGGAGCGTCGTCATCTGGGCCGGGGAGCGGCACCACGCCCGGCTGATCGCCACCGGCCAGGACCGCCCCGAGGGCTCGCGCGTCACCATCAAGGACGGCCTCGTCATCGGCCTGATGCAGTGCTGCTCGCTGGTGCCCGGGGTGTCCCGCTCCGGCACCACGATCACCGCCGGTCTGTTCCGCGGCCTCGACCGGGTCACCGCGACCGAGCTGTCCTTCTTCATGGCGATCCCGGCGCTGGTCGGGGCCGGGATCTACGAGCTGAAGGACGTCAATACGTCGGTGGTCGGCCTCGGCCAGCTCGCGGTCGGCACCATCGTGTCCTTCATCGTCGCGTACGCCTCCATCGCGTGGCTGCTGCGCTTCGTCAAGAACAACAGCCTGATGTTCTTCGTCGGGTGGCGCGTCCTGGTCGGCGCGGCCGTGCTGGTCGCCCTGACGGCGGGGTGGATGAGCGCCACCTGATCGGTGAGGCGGGGGCGGGCGCCATACGGACCACAACCACACCCTCAGGGGTGACTTGGGTCGGTATGCCGCCCCCGAACCGACCACAACCACACCCTCGGGTGACGTTGTGGTCGTGAGGTTGCCCCCGTTCGACGGACATCGGATTAGGCGGCCTGGGCCGCGGTGGTGATCCGGTGCTCGAAGGCTACCGGGGTCTGCATGCCGAGGGCTGAGTGGCGTCGGCGGCGGTTGTAGACGTTCTCGATCCAGGCGGTGACGGCCTTGATCGCGTCGTGGTGGGTGGGGAAGGTGTGCCGGTTGTAGAACTCGGTCTTCAGCGTCGACCAGAAGCTCTCCTGCTGGGCGTTGTCCCAGCACACCCCGGTACGCCCGACGGACTGGCGTACCTCGACCTCGAGGGCTACCTGGTGCAGCTGGGCGGAGGTGTATTGACAGCCGCGGTCGGCGTGGAACACCACTGCGCCGGTGGGGCCGGCCGCTGGGTCGCGGAAGGTCACCGCGCGGCGCAACGCGGTCTCGACGACGTCGGTGTGCAGGCTGCCGCTGAAGGCGTACCCGATGACCCGGCGGCTGCATGCGTCGCGTACGGCGCACAGGTACAGCCACCCCTGCCCGGTGGGCAGGTAGGTGATGTCGGACGTCCACACGACGTTGAGCTGTCCGCGGTCGAAGTCGCGCCCGACCAGGTCAGGGATCGAGTGAGGACTCGGGTCGATACCCATCGGCGGGACCGGCTTCCACGTGCGTGGGCTGATGCCCTGAATGCCGTTGGCACGCATGATCTTCGCGACGGTCTTGCGGGACACGACCTCACCAGCGGCGCGTAGGTCGGCGAGGACCCTGGGGGAGCCGTTCACGCCGTCGGATGCCGCGTGTGCGGCGACGACCTTGGTGGCCAGGCCCGCCAGGCGACGAGCCCGCGGACCCGGCCCGCGGTGCTGCCGGTCGGCCCAGTCGTAGTAGCCCGACCTGGACACCCCCAGCAGCTGACACATCCGCGTCACGGGGATGCCGTTCGATTCGCTGGCGGCCTTCTGCGCGTGGATCAGAGCGTAGGCGGCATCGGCCGCGACGACGCGTTCTCCGCCACGAAGAAGGCCGCTGCTTTTTTCAGGAACTCCCGGTCCATGCGTAGCTGGGCGTTCTCTGCGCGGAGCCGTTCCAGCTCGGCGCGCTCGTTGACGTCAACCGCCGGCGGCGGGTCAACCATCCTGGCCCGCTCCGCAGCGACCCACCGTCCCAGCAGCTGCTCCCCGACCCCGATCTCACGCGACACCTCAGCGATCGCGCGCCCCGAGTCGATCACCAACCGGGCCGCGTCGACCCGGTACTGCGGGGTGTAGCTCTTCCTCTTCGCACCCATGAAGGGCATCCTCTCCCGCCAGGCACACGGCCCGGCCAGTCAGGATGTCCGTAGAACGGGGTCAACCCCAGTCGCCCCGCGCCCGGACTCCCCGCCAACGGGGTCCGTTTGGGCGCGTACGCGACACAAGACGTCCACGATCGCGGGAGGGGAGGGGAGGGAGCGGGGAGGAGGAGTCCGGGAGGGGGCAGGGGCAGGGCGGCAGGGGCTGGGGCGCGGGTGGTCAGAGCCAGCCGGAGCGCTTGAACAGGCGGTACAGGAAGATGCAGCCGCCCACCATCAGGGCCAGCGCGAAGAAGTAGCCGTAGTAGAACTCGTGGCCGCCCAGGTGGACGCTGGCCTCCAGCTCGGGCATGAACTTGAAGTTCTGCCCGTAGATCCCCGCGATCATCGTCGGCAGCACGCCCATCGCGGCCCAGGCGGAGATCTTGCGCATGTCCTCGTTCTGCTTGACGCCGATCTGCGCGAGGTGGGCGTTGAGGACGTCGGTGAGCAGCCGGTCGTAGGACTCGACGTGGTCGTTGACCTTGAGCAGGTGGTCCAGGACGTCGGCGAAGAACGGGCGAGCCGCCTTGTGCACCACCGGGACCGACCGGTCCTTGGCGAGGCGGCGCACCGGCTCGGCCAGCGGCACCGAGGCCCGCTTGAACTCCAGCACCTCTCGCTTGAGCTCGTAGATCTCCGACGCGTGGTCGCCCTTGCCGCCGCCGAAGATGCTGCGCTCGATCCGGTCCAGGTCCTCCTCGAGCTCGGCGTCGATCAGCATGTAGTTGTCGACGATCGAGTCGAGCACGGAGTAGAGGACGGCGGCCGGCCCGTGCGCGAGCTGGTCGGGCGCGAGCTCGAGGCGGGCGCGGACCCCGGCGAGCGGGTTGGCGTCGCCGTTGCGCACCGTGAGCACGAACTTGTCGCCGACGAAGAGCATCACCTCGCCGGTCTCGACGTCGCTGGTGCTCTCGACGTACCGCAGGGTCTTGACGACCATGAAGAGCGTGTCGTCGTAGATGTCCATCTTGGCGCGCTGCTCGCCGGTCAGGGCGTCCTCGACGGCGAGCGGGTGCAGCCCCAGCTCGTCGTTGACCAGCGCGAACTCCTCGTCGGTCGGGTCCTTGAGCCCGATCCAGAGGAATCCGTCGTCGGCGCGGTCCCGCAGCGCCGCGAGCTCGTCGCTGAGGTCGCCGCAGGCGAGGCGGCGGCCGCCGCGGTAGAGGGCTTGGTCCACGATCACAGCCAGCAAGGCTACGGCCTGTGCCCCTACAGTGGCGAGGTGCCCACCCTGCTGCTCGTCCGCCACGGACGCACCGCCGCCAACGCCACCGGCCAGCTCGCGGGGTGGACCCCCGGCGTCGGGCTCGACGACACCGGCCGCGAGCACGCCCGCGCTCTCGGGGAGCGGCTGCGTGGTCTGCCGGTCGTCCTCGCCGCGGTGAGCCCGCTGCAACGCTGCCAGGAGACCGCGGACGAGCTGTATGCCGCCGCCGCGTGGTCGGACGCCCGCCGGGTCACCGCGGACGACCTGGGGGAGTGCCACTACGGCGCGTGGACCGGCCGCCCGCTGGCCGAGCTGGCCACGGAGGAGCTGTGGCGCACCGTGCAGGACCACCCGAGCCGGGCGAGGTTCCCCGACTCCCCGGAGCACCGCGCCGAGTCGATCGCGGACATGGCGCACCGCGCGGTCGCGGCGGTCCGGCGGCTGGACCGGCTCGTCGAGGCCGAGCAGGGCCCGGACGCGCTGTGGGTCGCGGTCAGCCACGGCGACGTGATCAAGGCGATCGTGGCGGACGCGGCGGGCACGCACCTCGACCACTTCCAGCGGTTCATGGCGGGGCCGGCGTCAGTGTCGGTGATCCGCTACACGGCGGCACGGCCGTTCGTCATACGG
Organism: Arsenicicoccus sp. oral taxon 190; assembly: GCF_001189535.1. Classification (NCBI taxonomy): domain Bacteria; kingdom Bacillati; phylum Actinomycetota; class Actinomycetes; order Micrococcales; family Intrasporangiaceae; genus Arsenicicoccus; species Arsenicicoccus sp. oral taxon 190. Next base: position 2,721,319 of record NZ_CP012070.1, on the reverse strand, counting down.
ACCAACGACTCCGGAGGCGACCTGAGCGGGCTGGTGCCCACCCGATCAGCTGACGAGACGCCGCGCGGGGACGCCGCGGTCGGCGGCGGCACGGCATAGGGTCAGGAGCATGCCGCAGCAGATCTTCGACCCGCCGGAGCGTTTCGTCGCGGGGACCGTGGGGCCTCCCGGGCAGCGCACGTTCTTCCTGCAGGCCGCCGGGGACGGCCGCCTGGTGTCGATGTCCCTGGAGAAGCAGCAGGTCCAGGTCCTCGCCGACCGGTGCAACGACCTGCTGGACAGCTATGCCCCCATCACGGGCTCCGACGCCGCCGCGAGCGCCCTGGTCGACAACGAGCCGCTCGGCACCCCGATCGAGGACGAGTTCCGGGTCCAGAGCATCGGTCTCGCCTACGAGCCCGGGCGTGACGTGGTCGTCATCGACTGCTCCGACGGGGACCTCGAGGAGCAGGCAGCCGCCGAGGAGGCCGGCCTGGAGCCGGAGCCCGGCGCGGCGCCGCAGCTGGTGCGGGTGGTGCTGGCCCCGCCGGCCGCCCGTGCCTTCGCCCGCCGCTCGCTGGCGCTGGTCGCGGCCGGGCGCGCGCCGTGCCCCTTCTGCGGCGAACCCCTCGACCCCGAGGGCCACATCTGCCCGCGCGCCAACGGCTACAAGCGGTGACGTGAGCGATCCCGACAGCGAGGTGCAGGCGCTGCTCGCCCGCCCCAACCCGGTCGTCGACCCGACCGAGCCCGACCAGGTCCGCGAGGTCCTGACCCGGCTGGCCGAGGACGAGATCACCCTGGTCGGTCAGCTCGTCGACGCGTCCAACGGCGTCTTCCTCGGCGTGGTGGGGCAGGGCGAGGACACCTGGCGGGTCGCCTACAAGCCGGTCCGGGGGGAGCGGCCGCTGCGCGACTTCCCCTCCGGGACGCTGGCGGCGCGGGAGGCGGCGGCGTTCGCGGTCTCCCACGAGGGCACGTATGCCGTGGTCCCGCCCACCGTCCTGCGCGACGGACCGCTCGGCGCGGGGGCGGTCCAGCTGTGGATCGACCACGACGAGTCCTCCTCCGCCATGGTCGATCTCGTGGCCCCTGACGCCGTGGGGCCGGGGATGCTGCCGGTCTTCACCGGCGAGACCCCCGCCGGCGAGCAGGTCGTCGTGGTCCACGCCGACAGCCCCGACGGGCAGCGGTTCGCGGCATACGACTGCGTGGTCAACAACGCCGACCGCAAGGGATCGCACGTCCTCGTCGACCCCAGCGGCCGGCCGTGGGGGATCGACCACGGGCTGACGCTGCACGACGAGCCCAAGCTGCGCACCGTGCTCTGGGGCTGGGTCGGTGACCCGATCCCCGAGGTCGAGCTGGAGCGGCTCGCGCTGCTGGAGTCGCTGCTCGACACGCCGGGATCGGCGCTGCTGGCCGGGTCCGGGCCGCAGGCAGGGCTGACGGACCTGCTGAGCGCGCGGGAGGTGACCGCGCTGCGCCGACGCGTGGCGGCGCTGCTGGAAGCGGGCTGCTACCCGGAGCCGGCGCCGGGGCACTACCCGATCCCGTGGCCGCCCCTCTGACGCTCCACCCGTCCGTCGACGTGACTCGACCGGGCGGCCCTGGACGGGGACCGGGTCTGTCCGCGGGCGCCGCTAGGCTCTGCGCGTGAAGTCCTGGCCCGCTCCCGCCGTCCCGTCCGTCCCCGGCAGCCCGCTGCCCGTGCGCATCCACGACACCGCGCGCGGCGACGTCGTGGAGCTCGCCCCCGGGCCGACGGCGCGGATCTACTGCTGTGGGATCACGCCGTATGACGCCACCCACATGGGGCACGCGGCGACCTACGTGACCTTCGACCTGCTCGGGCGGGCGCTGCGGCAGGCCGGCCACGAGGTGCACTACACGCAGAACATCACCGACGTCGACGACCCGCTGCTCGAGCGCGCCGCCCGCGACGGTGTCGACTGGACGGCCCTGGCCACCCAGGAGATCCAGCTCTTCCGCGACGACATGACCGCGCTGCGGGTGCTGCCGCCGGACCACTACGTGGGCGTGGTCGAGTCGGTCGAGGCCATCGCCGACCAGGTCGCCCAGCTCGTCGAGTCGGGGGCTGCCTACCCGGTCCCGGTGCCCGAGGCGGAGCGTGGGCTGGTGCGCGACGGCGCGTCCGACTACTACCTCGACCTGGCCCAGCAGCCGACCTTCGGGGAGGTGTCCGGGTGGACCCGCGAGGAGATGCTGTCGGTCTTCCCCGAGCGTGGCGGCGACCCGGACCGCGCGGGCAAGCGTGACCCCCTCGACCCGCTGCTGTGGCGCGCGGAGCGGCGCGGCGAGCCCGCCTGGGCCGGCGGGATCCCCGGCTGCGGCCGCCCCGGCTGGCACATCGAGTGCACGACCATCGCGCTGGACACGCTCGGCATGGGGTTCGACGTGCAGGGCGGCGGCACGGACCTGGTCTTCCCGCACCACGAGATGTCGGCGGTGCAGGCCGTCGGGCTGACGGGGGAGCGGGAGTTCGCCCAGGCCTACCTGCACCAGGCGATGGTGGGCCTCGACGGGGCGAAGATGAGCAAGTCCAAGGGCAACCTGGTGCTCGTGTCACGGCTGCGCGAGCAGGGCGTCGACCCGATGGCCGTGCGGCTCGTGCTGCTGGACCAGCACTACCGCCACGACTGGGACTGGACCGAGGACCTGCTGGTGCGGGCCCAGGAGCGGCTCGCGCGCTGGCGGGAGGCCGTGGCCCGGGAGGCCGCGCCGGACGCGACCGAGGTCGTCGCGCAGGTCCGGGCCGCGCTGTGCCAGGACCTCGACACGCCGGCCGCCCTGGCTGCGGTCGACGCGTGGTGCGACGCAGTCGGGACGGCGAGCGGCGCGGGGCAGCGGGTGGGCGACGCGGTGGACGCCTTCCTCGGCATACGCCTCTGACCCAACGTCACGTCTGACCCAAGGTCACGTCCGCCCGAGGGTCACTTGGGGTCGTCGTCGCGGCGCCGCAGGAACTTCTCGAACTCCCGCGCGATCGCCTCGCCGGTCGCCTCCGGCAGCTCCGCGGTGTCCTGCGCCTCCTCGAGCGAGGAGATGTACTCCGCCACGTCGTCGTCCCCCGAGGCCAGCTCGTCCACGCCGTGCTGCCACGCGATCGCGTCCTCGGGGAAGTCCCCGCGCGGGATCGTGATGCCGAGCAGCTCCTCCACCCGGTCGAGCAGCGCCAGCGACGCCTTGGGCGACGGCGACGACCCGGCGTAGTGCGGGATCCCCGCCCACGCGCTCACCGTCGGCAACCCGATCTGCTCCGCCGCCAGGCCGAGCACGCCGACGATCCCGGTCGGTCCCTCGTAGGTCGACGCCGCGATGTCGAAACGGTGCGTCAGCTCCTCGGACTCGCTGGTCACGTCGGTCGCGATCGGGCGGGTGTGCGGCGTCGGCGCGAGGTAGGCGCCCAGCGTGATCACGAGCTCGACGCCCGCCTGCTCGGCGAAGTCCAGCAGCTCCTCGGTGAAGCCCCGCCACCGCACCGACGGCTCGATGCCCTGCACCAGCAGCACGTCGCGGTCCTCGCCGGTCAGCGAGGCGTGCAGGATCCGCGTCGTCGGCCAGGTCACGATCCGCTCGCCGCCCTCGTGCACGATCCGCGGCCGGGTCACCTGGAAGTCGTAGTACTCCTCCGGGTCGATCGCCGCGACGGCCTCCGCGCCCCACGCCGTCGCCAGGTGCGCGACGAGGTCGGTGGCGGCCTCGCCGGCGTCGTTCCACCCCTCGAACGCCGCGATCATGACCGGGCGGCGCAGCTCCGGCAGGTCGTCGAACTGGATCACGCGGGCTCCTTGGCTTCGCACGGCCAGGCACTGGCCGGGTGGACGTCGGTGGGACAGGACGTCGGTCCAGCCTAGACTTCAGGCCGTCCCCGACTCCAAAGGCAGGCACCTCGTGAGCGCACGCTCGGACCTCTTCCGCACCGCCTGGACCCAACGCGTCCTCGTCGCCGACGGCGCGATGGGCACGATGCTGCAGGCGGCCGACCCGAGCATGGACGACTTCCAGGGGCACGAGGGCTGCAACGAGATCCTCAACGTCACCCGCCCCGACGTCGTGCGCTCGGTCCACGACGCCTACTTCGAGGCCGGGTCGGACTGCGTCGAGACCAACACCTTCGGCGCCAACCACGCCAACCTCGGTGAGTACGACATCGTCGAGCGCATCTACGAGCTCGCCCGCGCCGGCGCCGAGATCGCCCGCGCGTCCGCCGACGCGTGGAGCACCGAGGAGCGCCCGCGCTTCGTCCTCGGGTCGATGGGCCCCGGGACCAAGCTGCCCTCGCTGGGCCACATCGACTTCGCGACGCTGCGGGACGCCTACCAGGAGTGCGCGCGCGGCCTGATCGACGGCGGCGCCGACGCGCTGCTCGTCGAGACCGTGCAGGACCTGCTGCAGGCCAAGGCCGCCGTCATCGGGGCCCGCCGCGCGCTGGCCGCCGCCGACGAGACCCTGCCGATCATCGTCTCGGTCACCGTCGAGACGACCGGCACGATGCTCCTCGGCTCCGAGATCGGCGCTGCGCTGGTCGCCCTGGAGGCGCTCGGCATCGACGCCATCGGCCTCAACTGCGCGACCGGCCCGGCCGAGATGAGCGAGCACCTGCGGGTGCTCTCGCAGCAGTCGCGCATCCCGATCACGGTCATGCCCAACGCCGGGCTCCCGCAGCTGTCCAAGGACGGCGCCTACTACCCCCTCACCCCGGCCGAGCTCGCCTCCGCGCACCAGGACTTCGTCCGGTCGTATGGCGTGCAGCTCGTCGGCGGGTGCTGCGGCACGACGCCGGAGCACCTGAAGGCCGTGGTCGAGGCCGTCGGCGGCCAGCCGGTGCGGGCGCGCGACCCGCAGCCGGAGGCCGGCGTGGCCTCCCTCTACGCCCCGGTGCCGTTCCGCCAGGACGCGTCCTTCCTGTCGATCGGGGAGCGCACCAACGCCAACGGCTCCAAGGCCTTCCGCGAGGCGATGCTCGCCGAGAAGTGGGACGACTGCGTCGAGATCGCCCGCGCCCAGACCCGCGACGGCGCGCACCTGCTCGACGTCTGCGTCGACTACGTCGGGCGCGACGGGGCCGCCGACATGGCCGAGGTGGCGTCCCGCCTGGCCACCGCGTCGACGCTCCCGCTGGTGCTGGACTCCACCGAGCCGGCCGTCGTGCAGGCCGGGCTGGAGCGGCTCGGCGGACGCGCCGTCATCAACTCGGTCAACTTCGAGGACGGCGACGGCCCGGACTCCCGCTACGCCCGGATGACGGCGCTGGTGCGCGAGCACGGCGCCGCGGTGGTCGCGCTGACCATCGACGAGCAGGGCCAGGCCCGCACCCGGGACCACAAGGTGGCCGTCGGGTCGCGGCTGATCGAGGCGCTGACCGGCGACCACGGCATGCGGGTCGAGGACATCGTCGTGGACTGCCTGACCTTCCCGATCGCGACGGGTCAGGAGGAGACACGGCGCGACGCCATCGAGACCATCGAGGCGATCCGGGAGCTGACGACCCGATACCCGGGCGTGCAGACCACCCTCGGCGTGTCCAACGTGTCCTTCGGCCTCAAGCCGGCGGCGCGGCAGGTGCTCAACTCCGTCTTCCTCGACGAGTGCGTCAAGGCCGGGCTGACCAGCGCTATCGTCAACTCCGCCAAGATCGTCCCGATCTCCCGGATCCCCGAGGACCAGCTCACGGTCGCCCTCGACCTGGTGCACGACCGCCGCGAGTGGGCCGGCGAGCCGGGCGAGTCGGAGTGCACCTACGACCCGCTGGCGCGGATGCTCGAGCTCTTCGAGGGCGTCGACTCGACCTCGCTGAAGGCCGAGCGCGCCAACGCGCTGGCCGCGCTGCCGCTCGCGGAGCGCCTCGCGCAGCGCATCGTCGACGGCGAGCGCAACGGCCTCGAGGCCGACCTCGACGAGGCGCTCGGGCAGGGCCACGACCCGCTCGCGATCATCAACGACATGCTGCTCGAGGGCATGAAGACCGTCGGCGAGCTCTTCGGCTCCGGCAAGATGCAGCTGCCCTTCGTGCTGCAGTCCGCCGAGACCATGAAGGCCGCCGTCGCCCACCTCGAGCCCCACATCGAGGCCACCTCCGGCGGCGCCAAGCGCGAGGCCAAGGCCAGGGTGCTGCTCGCCACCGTCAAGGGCGACGTCCACGACATCGGCAAGAACCTCGTCGACATCATCCTGAGCAACAACGGCTACGACGTCGTCAACATCGGCATCAAGGTCCCCGTCAACGAGATCATCGACCAGGCGCAGCAGCACGACGTCGACGCCATCGGGATGTCGGGCCTGCTCGTCAAGTCAACCGTCGTCATGAAGGACAACCTGCTCGAGCTCAACTCCCGCGACCTCGCCGGCCGGTGGCCGGTGCTGCTCGGCGGCGCCGCGCTGACCCGCGCCTACGTCGAGCAGGACCTCGCCGAGCTCTACGACGGGCAGGTGCGCTACGCACGGGACGCCTTCGAGGGGCTGCGGCTCATGGACGCCGTCGCCAAGGCCAAGGCCGACCCCGCGGTGCAGCTCGCCGACGCGCTGCCGGCGCTGCGGCCCCGCCGCGTAGCGGCGCGGCATACGGACGAGCGCAGCGAGCCCACCGAGGTCGACACCCGGCGCTCCGACGTGGCCGCCGACAACCGGATCCCCACCCCGCCGTTCTGGGGCACCCGGGTCGTCAAGGGGATCTCCCTGGCCGACGTCGCGGGCTACCTCGACGAGCGCGCCACCTTCCTCGGCCAGTGGGGGCTCAAGCCGACCCGCGGCGACGATGGGCCCGGCTACGAGGAGCTCGTGGAGACCGAGGGGCGCCCGCGGCTGCGGATGTGGCTCGACCGGATCAAGACCGACGACCTGGTGCAGCCGGCCGTGGTCTACGGCTACTTCCCGTGCTGGTCCGAGGGCAACGACCTGGTCCTGCTCGACTGGACCGAGCGGCCCGACGGCTCGATCGAGCTGGGGGAGGAGAAGGCGAGGTTCAGCTTCCCCCGCCAGTCGCGCGACCGGCGGCTCTGCCTGGCCGACTTCTTCCGCTCCCGCGAGGCCGTCGAGGCGGACGGGCAGCCCGACGTCCTCGCCCTGCAGCTCGTCACGATGGGCGACCAGGTGGCGCAGGAGACGGCGCGCCTCTTCGCCGCCAACGCCTACCGCGACTACCTCGAGCTGCACGGCCTGTCGGTGCAGCTGACCGAGGCGCTGGCGGAGTACTGGCACGCCCGGGTCCGCTCCGAGCTGGACCTCGCCGACGGCGACGCCCGCTCCCTCGGCGGCATCCTCAAGCAGCAGTACACCGGGGAGCGCTACTCGTTCGGGTACCCCGCGTGCCCGGACCTGGAGGACCGCGCCACCCTGGTCGCGCTGCTCGAGCCCGAGCGGATCGGCGTGACCCTGTCCGAGGAGCTGCAGCTGCACCCCGAGCAGTCCACGGACGCCCTGGTCACGCACCACCCCGACGCGTCCTACTTCAAGGCGTGACGGTGGTGGCTGGACCGACCGTGCCTGGATCAGACGTGACTGGACAGAGCGTGCCTGGACCGAAGCGCCCCGACCTGCCCGCCGCCGTCCTGTTCGACATGGACGGGACGCTGGTCGACTCCGAGCCCTATTGGATGGCCGAGGAGCACGCCCTCGTGGCGAGCTACGGCGGCGAGTGGGGCGACGACCTCGCCCACCAGCTCGTGGGCCAGGCGCTGACCTGGTCGGCGGGGTTCATCCGCGCCCACAGCCCGGTGACGCTGAGCGACGAGGAGATCATCGACCGGCTGATGTCCGGGGTGATCCGCAGGTTTCGCGAGCACCTCCCGTGGCGGCCCGGCGCGCAGGACCTGCTGCTGCAGACCCGCGAGCTGGGGATCCCGCTGGCGCTGGTCACGATGTCCTACACCGCCTTCGCCGGCGAGCTGCTGGCGGCGCTGCCGGAGGGCACCTTCGACGTCGTGATCACCGGGGACGAGGTGGACAACGGCAAGCCGCACCCGGAGCCCTACCTCACCGCCGCGGCCCGGCTCGGCGTCGCCCCCGAGCAGTGCCTGGCCATCGAGGACTCCAACACCGGTCTGGCGTCGGCCCTCGCGGCCGGCGTCCCCACCATCGGGATCCCGCACATCGTGCCCATCCCCGCCCAGGAGGGGCTGCGCATCGTGCCGACCATGGTGGGCACGTCCGTCGCCGGCCTGTGGGCGCTCTTCGGCGAGGAGGTCAGCGCGACGGCGGACCACCGATGAGGTCCAGCAGGGCGTCCCAGCGGCTCTGGTGTCGCCGTTGCCGCTCGCGCGCGAGCCGCATCCGGCGGCCCTGGGGGTCGTAGAACCGGGCGGCCCACCACGACCGCGGTCGCGCGAGCCGCAGCGCCCCCGCCCACGCCAGCCCCGGGACGAAGACGCCCACCACCGACAGCCACGGCTTGCCCTTGAGCAGGCACACCAGCGCCGACACCAGGTTGACCACGATGACGGCGGTGAGGGCCCACCGCAGCCACGGCAGCCCGGTCGGCGTCGAGGCCAGGCCGAGGGGGTCGATCCCCAGCAGCACCGCCACGGCGATGGCGCCGGTCGTGATGAGCGCGGTGATGCTGGTGCGCCCCTCCGGGGACCAGTAGACGTCCTCCAGGTGCAGCCACATCGCGAACTGGTCGAGGGTCAAGGCGGCCCCGGCCCCGAAGGCGGCCGCCGTCACGTCGGCCCACACCCCCACGGGCCGGTAGGCCACCTGCACGAACCCGACAAGCAGGATCAGGATGATGCCCCACACCTGGTGGTGCACGTGGATGCCGTTGATGAGGATGTCCCGGATCGGCCCGCGGGGCGCGGTGCCCACCGGGGCCCGGTCGGCCTGGTGGCGGATGTAGCGGGTCGCCGCGCGGGTCAGCGCGATGGTCGTGACGAAGGCCGCCAGCAGCCACAGCACCGAGATGCGCTCGGGGGTCGCCTCGAGGCCGGGTATGGGCAGGGCAGGGAGGGCGACGGACACGGCGGGCACAGCGGCGGTCATGGTGCCTCGATTGTGACCGATCGCGCCGCCCTCAGGCCCCCGCGGAGGCCTCGACCGGCTCCACGTCGATGACGTCGTCCGCGTCCACGTCGGGCTCGGCCGCCGCGGAGGAGGCCGGGTCCAGGGCGCGGGCGACCGCCCCCTCGGGGATCGGCGGCGGGGTGCCACCCCACGCGGGGCACAGGCTCTGGTGGGCGCACCAGTCGCACAGCCGACTCTTGCTCGGCCGCCAGTCACCCGTCTCGGCGGCCCGCACGATCGCCTGCCACAGCGCCTTGAGCTTGCGCTCGGTCGCCCGCAGGTCGGCCTCGTCGGGCTGGTAGCGCACCAGCTCGCCGTCGCCGAGGTAGACCAGCTGCAGCATCGCCGGCACCACGCCGCGGGTGCGCCACAGCACCAGGGCGTAGAACTTCATCTGGAACAACGCCTTGCCCTCGAACAGCACCGACGGCGCCCGGCCGGTCTTGTAGTCGACCACGCGGATCATGCCGTTGGGTGCCACGTCCAGCCGGTCGACGTAGCCCCGGAGAAGGAGCCCGTCCACGTCGCACTCGACGTAGAGCTCGCGCTCCGCCGGCTCCAGGTCGCTCGGGTCCTCCAGCCCGAACCACCGCTCCACCAGCGCCGTCGCCTCGGACAGCCACCGCGTCAGCTCGACCGCGCCCTCACCGTCGCCGACCAGGTCCGCGAGCTCGGGACGCTCCTGCAGCAACGCCTCCCACTGCGGGAGCACCAGGGAGGAGGCGTGCTCCAGGGTCCGCTCCGGCGCCGGCACGTCGAAGAGCCGCTCCAGCACGGAGTGCACCAGCGTGCCCCGCGCCGCCGCGGGCGACGGCGGCTCGGGGAGCCGGTCGATCACGCGGAAGCGGTAGAGCAGCGGGCACTGCATGAAGTCCGCGGCGCGGCTGGGGGACAGGGCGGCAACCATGACTCCGACGATAGAGCCCGGCACCGACAGACCCCCCGAGGCACGTAGGCTCGGGGCCATGTCAGATCCAGGGAGGCAGCGTCCGGCGGCATACGACCAGGGGCCCGAGCTGCCGACCGAGCAGGTGAGCCCGCCCCCCGGCTGGCGGATCGGGACCCTGCGGGGCACCCCGATCTACCTGGGGCGGTCGTGGCCGCTGCTCGCCGTGATCATCCTCGCGACCTTCGGGCCGCAGGTGGCGCGGGTGCTGCCCGACCTGGGCGCCGCAGCCTACCTCGTCGCGTTCGTCTACGTGCTGCTGCTCCTCGTCTCCGTGCTCGCCCACGAGGCGGCGCACGCGCTGACCGCCCAGGCCTTCGGGCACCGGGTGCACCGGATCGTCGCGGACCTCATGGGCGGTCACACCACCTACCAGTCCGAGACCAACACCCCGGCCCGCAGCGCGCTGGTGGCGGTCTCCGGGCCCGCGGCCAACGCCCTGCTGGCGGGCGTCGCGTGGCTGCTGCTGCCCGGCGCCTACGGGGACGTGCCGGCGCTGCTGCTCGGAGCGTTCTTCTACTCCAACGCGTTCGTCGCGGCCTTCAACCTGCTCCCCGGGCTGCCGCTGGACGGCGGCTTCGTCCTGGACGCGCTGGTGTGGAAGCTCACCGGCAGCCGCACCACCGGGCTGCTCGTCGCCGGCTGGTGCGGGCGGGTGCTCGTCGTCGGGGTCGTCGCGTGGTTCCTGCTGCTGCCGCTGCTCACCGGCGGCTCGCCGGACCTCGTCATGGTGCTCTGGACGGCGCTGATCGGCTCCTTCCTGTGGGTCGGGGCGACCAGCGCCATCCGCTCCGCCCAGGCCCGCCGTCTCGTCGACCGGGTGCACGTGGCCGAGCTCCTGCACCCCGCCGTCGTGCTGCCCGCCGGGGCCACCGTCGCCGACGCGGCCGCGGCCTACGGCCGGGACGGGGCTCAGGTCGTGGCCGTCGCCGACGACCGCGGGGTCCCCGTCGCCGTGGTCGACCCGCGGGTGGTGCAGCAGGTCCCGGTGCACCAGCAGCCGCAGACGCCGGTGTCGGCCGTTGCCGCCGCGCAGCCCGACGGCTGGACCATGGATCTCACCCCCGACGCCCCGGTCACCACGGCCCTCGAGCGCATGGCCCAGCTCGGCAGTGCGGTCGTGCTCGCCCGCACCCCCGACGGGCGGCTCGGGCTGCTCGACGCCGGCGAGATCGAGGCCGCGGCGGCGCGGCGCGCCTGAGCCGGTGGCGGCACCGCCGGACCGGCACGGGGTCCGTCGGTGGTCGTCACTACACTGGCCGCACCATGACGACGCAGCCCGCTCCCCAGCAGCCCACCGGCGCCCTCGGCCGCCGCGGACCCTTCCAGCCGGGGGAGCGGGTGCAGCTCACCGACGCGCGCGGCCGCATGCACACGATCACGCTGGAGCCGGGCGCGGCCTTCGACACCCACCGCGGGCGCATCTGGCACGACGGGCTCATCGGCCGCCCCGACGGCTCGACGGTGCGCAACACCGTCGAGGAGGAGTTCCTCGCGCTGCGGCCGCTGCTGTCGGACTACGTCATGTCGATGCCCCGGGGGGCCGCCGTCGTCTACCCCAAGGACGCGGGCCAGATCGTGCAGTATGCCGACATCTTCCCCGGCGCCACCGTCGTCGAGGCCGGCGTGGGCTCCGGCGCGCTATCGATGTCGCTGCTGCGCGCGGTCGGCGACCACGGCCGGCTGCACTCCTTCGAGCGCCGCGCGGACTTCGCCGAGATCGCCCGCGGCAACGCCCGCACCTTCTTCGGCGGCGACCACCCCGCGTGGACCATCACCGTCGGCGACCTCGTCGACGCGCTGCCGCAGACCTGCGACCCGGGCAGCGTCGACCGGGTGGTGCTCGACATGCTCGCGCCCTGGGAGTGCCTCGACGTCGTCGGCGACGCCCTGGCGCCCGGCGGGCTGCTGATCTGCTACGTCGCGACCGCGACCCAGCTGTCCCGGGTCGCCGAGGCCGCCAAGGCCCACGGCGGCTTCACCGAGCCCCACGCGTGGGAGACCATCGAGCGGGACTGGCACCTCGAAGGGCTCGCCGTGCGGCCGGTCCACCGGATGCACGGGCACACCGGCTTCCTGATCACCACGCGCCGGCTCGCGCCCGGCGTCACCCCGCCGCTGCGCAAGCGTCGTCCCGCCAAGGGCCCCGAGGACCCGGGCGATCAGCCCTTCGGCGTCGAGCCGGACCACGCGTGGACGCCCGAGGACGTGGGCGAGCGCACGGTCAGCGACAAGCGGCTGCGCCGGATCCGCCGGTCGGTGACCGGCGAGGCCCCGCCGCCTCCGACGCCGCCGCGGGACCGCGGGGAGCAGGGGGAGCGGCATACGGCGGCTGAGGACCCGAGCCAGGACGAGGTGGACCGATGAGCTATGACCCGACCAGCGAGACGCACGCCGCGCGCGTGCGCGAGCTCACCACCCAGCTGTCCGCGCTGCGCACCGCCAACGGCGCGCTCGGGCAGGCCAACGACCGGCTCACCCAGACGCTGAAGGCCGCGCGCGACCAGATCACCAGCCTGCGCGAGGAGATCGACCGGATCGCCGCGCCGCCCTCGACCTACGGGATCGTGCAGCGGGCCTACCCGGACGACAAGACCGTGGACATCACGACCGCGGGCCGCAAGATGCGGGTGGCGGTGTCGATGGAGCTGCCGTTCGGCGAGCTGCGACCCGGCCGGGAGGTCCGGCTCAACGAGGCCCTCGTGGTGGTGCAGCTCGCGAGCTACGAGGACGCGGGGGAGGTCGTGCTCGTCAAGGAGCGGCTCGACGAGGGCCGCGTGGTCGTGCTCCTGCGCAACGACGAGGAGCGCGTCGTGCGGGTCGCGGGGTCGCTCGACGGGGTGCGGCTGCGGCCCGGGGACGCGGTGCTGCTCGACACCCGCAGCAGCTTCGTGCTGGAGACGGTGCCGCACGCCGAGGTGTCCGAGCTGCTGCTCGAGGAGGTGCCCGACATCTCCTACAGCGACATCGGCGGGCTGGCGCCGCAGATCGAGCAGATCCGCGACGCCGTGGAGATGCCCTTCCTGCACCCCGAGCTCTACCGCGAGCACCACCTGCGCCCGCCCAAGGGGGTGCTGCTCTACGGCCCGCCCGGGTGCGGCAAGACGCTCATCGCCAAGGCGGTCGCGGCCTCCCTCGCCCGGCAGGTCGCGACCCGCGACGGGCTGACCGGGGAGGACGCGCCCAAGAGCTACTTCCTCAACATCAAGGGCCCCGAGCTGCTCAACAAGTACGTCGGCGAGACCGAGCGGCACATCCGGCTGATCTTCGAGCGCGCCCGGGAGAAGGCCGACGACGGCACCCCCGTCGTGGTGTTCTTCGATGAGATGGACTCGCTCTTCCGCACCCGCGGGTCAGGCGTGTCCTCCGACGTGGAGACCACGATCGTGCCGCAGCTGCTCGCCGAGATCGACGGCGTCGAGCGCCTCGACAACGTCATCGTCATCGGAGCCTCCAACCGCGAGGACATGATCGACCCGGCGATCCTGCGGCCCGGTCGCCTGGACGTGAAGATCAAGATCGAGCGCCCCGACGTGACCGGCGCCCGGGAGATCTTCGCGAAGTACCTCACCGCCGAGGTGCCGCTGCACGCCGACGAGCTCGAGGACCACGACGGCGACGCCAAGGCGACCGTCGAGGACCTGATCGACGCCGTCATGGAGCGGATGTTTGCCGAGAGCGACACCAACCGGTTCCTGGAGGTGACCTACCTCTCCGGGGCCAAGGAGGTGCTCTACTTCGGGGACTTCGTGTCCGGCGCCATGATCCAGAACATCGTCGACCGCGCCAAGACCGCCGCGATCAAGGCGCTGATCACGACCGGGCAGCGCGGGCTGCGGCTCGAGCACCTGATGGCGGCCTACGTGGCGGAGTTCCGGGAGAACGAAGACCTGCCCAACACCACCAACCCCGACGACTGGGCCCGGATCTCCGGCAAGCGGGGCGAGCGGATCATCAACATCCACACGCTGGTCGGCGGCAAGGACCTCAAGGTCGACTGACCCCAGGATCGGGCAGGGGCGTGTGCGGCGGCGTCGGGGGCAGCCCGCAGAGCGGTCACAGGTCCCTCGCCAGGAGGCGTCTGGCGTGGCCGATGTGACCGATCTGTGCGGCCGGCAGTGAGCGGTGCCTACCCGCGAAGACCTACCGGCGGGCGATCCGGGCTGCGACGAGGCGGGGGAGCAGCAGGAGGATCGCCAGGGCGACCAGGGCGACCACGATGAAGCTGACGGCGGTGCCCGCCCCGGTCAGGGCCCGCAGGGCCATGCCCACCGCCACGGTGCACAGCCAGATCGGCACCCCGCCGCGCAGCGTGACGGGGGACAGGCGCGCCGCCAGCGCCACGCCCCAGCCGACCAGCGTGCCGACCAGGAACGGCCATGCGGTGCCCAGGATCCCCAGCAACGCACCGGTCTCGGCGTGCGACCGCCGGCCGATCGCCGCGAAGACGACCACGAGCAGCAGGTCCACGAGCAGGTGCAGGAAGGCCGGGGCGCGCATGGTCCCGACCCTACCCGCGCGGTATGCCGCCCCCACACGCCGGCATACCGCACGGGAGGTGGTCAGGGGCGGGGCTCGCGGGTGGGTGTCCCGGCCTGCGCCGAGGGCTCGGGCCGGTGGTGCGGCAGCCACCCGCCGGCGATGGCGAGCACCGCGATGGCGATGCCCGTGGGGCCGTACTCGAGGCCGCGGTGCTCGTGCAGCCAGTACCCGAGGTAGCCGAGCACCAGGCACAGGATGGGGAAGACGACGGAGTAGTACCGGTGGCGCGTCATGCCTTCACCCTGCCGGACGGCGGGCGGGCGGCATACGCACAGCACTCACGACCCGGCCATGACACCTGTCATGGTCCCCACCCAAGATCGTGGTCGGTTGTGGTCACGTGACGACCACAACAGACCACGATCGCGGGAAGGGGGAGAGGGAGGAGGGTCAGCGGGCGCCGAGCTCGGTCAGGAACCTGATCTGCGCCAGCATGATCCGCTCGATCTCGGCCGGGTCGACGGACTCGTCGGGGCCGTGGATCTTGGCCTTCTCCTCGTCCTCGGGACCCCACAGGATCGCCTCGGCGCCGGGGGAGGCGTGCAGCAGCTCGGTCACCAGCGGGATCGACCCGCCCGACCCGACCTGGGCGGGGGTGCGGCCGTAGACCTCCTCGAGGGCCGCCAGGGCGGTCGCCGTGATCGGACCGGACGTGTCGCCGAGGAAGGGCGACCCCGCCTTGTCGTCGGAGAACTCCAGCGTCGCCCCGTAGGGCGCGTGGCGGCGCAGGTGCTCCTTGACCGTCTCGAGCTCGGTGGCCATGTCGGCGCCGGGGGCGATGCGCACGGAGATGCGGGCGCGCACGGAGGGGACGAGGGCGTTGGAGCACTGGTCGACGGGGACCATGTCGAGCCCGATGACCGTGGCCGACGGGCGCGACCACAGCCGCGACGCCAGCGGACCGGTGCCCTGCAGCCCGACGCCGTCCCTGACCCCCGCGGACGCCGCGAACTCGCCTTCGTCCACCGAGGCGCCCTCCCACTCGAAGGAGTGCAGCCCCTCGATGACGGTGTTGCCGTCCTGGTCGTGCATCGTCGACAGCAGCTGGATCATGCCCACGAGCGCGTCCGGCGCGGCGCCGCCGAAGAGGCCCGAGTGCACCGCGTTGTCCAGGGTGGTCAGCGTGACGGTGAGCGCCACGTCGCCGCGCAGCCCGGAGGTGATGGACGGGACGCCGACCTTGGACGGGCCCGAGTCGCAGATGATGAAGGCGTCGCTGCGGACCATCTCGGGGTTGGCGGCGACCCAGTCCTCGATGTGGCTGAAGGTCTCCTCCTCGCCCTCCAGCAGCAGCCGGACCGTGCAGGGGGGCTTGCCGTCGAAGGCGCCCATCGTCCCGAGGATCGCGACGACCCCGGCCTTGCAGTCGGCGGTGCCGCGGCCGTAGATGCGGCCGTCCTCCTTGCGGGTGGCGACCCACGGGTCGGAGTGCCACTGCTGGGAGGGCGGGCACGGCTGCACGTCGTAGTGCGCGTACATGGTGACGGTCGGCGACCCCTCGGGACCCGGCACCACGGCATGGATGGCCGGGTAGCCGCCCGGGATGTCGAGCAGCTCCACGTCGGCGACGCCGTTGCGGCGGAACATCTCGAGCAGGTCCTGGGCGATGGCGTCCATGGGCTCCCGGGGGTAGCCGGGGAAGGCGATGCTGGCGTGACCGACAAGGGTGGCGTGGTCCTCGAGCAGACGGGGCATGGCCTCGCGGGCGTAGTCGCGGGCAGCGGAAAGATCCATCGAAGCTCCTCGGTGAGTGGCGATGACGCCCACGATAGTCACGGTCGAGGAGGCGGGCGTCGGCGGACCCCGCCGCGGTGTCGGCGCGTGACCGGGCGCGACCTCTGAGAGGATCGACCGGTGAGCGAGAGCAGGGAGCTGATCGTGCGGGCGGCGCGCCGCCTCTTCGCCGAGCACGGCTACCGCGCCGTGTCCGTGCGGGACGTGGCCGCGGCCGCGGGGGTGTCGCCGTCGTTGGTGATGAAGCTGGTGGGCAGCAAGGCCGAGCTCTTCACCTCCTCGGTGTCGTTCACCCCGGACGAGGCGGACCTGTCGCGCCCGCTACACGAGCTCGGTCGCGGGCTCGTGGGCGACGTGCTGGACCGGCTGCAGGCGGGCGGCCCGGAGCCGCTGGCCCGCGCGGTGGTGCTCGCCCTGCCGGCGCCCGACCCGGACGAGGTGCGTCGACGCTTCCACGAGGCGTATGCCGTGCCCCTCACCGCCCGCCTCGGCGGGGACCCGCAGGCCGCGGTGGCCGCGGAGATGGTGATCAGCGCGCTGGTCGGTCTCGCGGTGTCCACCCGGGTGCTGCGGCTGCTGGCCGACCCGGCGGTGGCCACGCAGGTGCGGGAGGGCTACGGCCGCGCGGTGCAGTCGCTCATCGACGGGGTCAGCGGGGCGCAGGACCCGGCGGATAGGGTCGGCCCATGAGGGTCAGCCGGGTGATGGGTCTGGAGACGGAGTACGGCATCTCGGTGCCGGGGGAGCCGCACGCCAACCCCGTCGTGCTGTCCGGGCAGATCGTCAACGCCTACGCCACGCGCCCGGAGATCACGGTGTCGCGCACCCGCTGGGACTACGAGACCGAGTCGCCGCTGGCCGACCAGTTCGGCTACGAGATGCCGCGGGCGGTGGCGGACGCGAGCCAGCTCACTGACGAGGACGACGAGATCGCCGCCAACGTGGTGCTGACCAACGGGGCCCGGCTCTACGTCGACCACGCCCACCCGGAGTACTCCTCGCCGGAGGTGACCTCGCCGCACGACGCGGTGGTGTGGGACCGGGCGGGGGAGCTGGTCATGGCCGAGGCGGTGCGGCGGCAGGCGGAGCTGTCGGGGCGGCAGATCAACCTCTACAAGAACAACACCGACGGCAAGGGCAGCTCCTACGGCACCCACGAGAACTACCTGCTGCGCCGGGACCTCGAGTTCGCGACGGTGGCGCGGCAGATCCTGCCCTTCTTCGTGGCGCGGCAGGCGATCTGCGGGGCGGGCCGGGTGGGGATCGGGCCCGAGTCGCACCGGGCCGGCTTCCAGATCAGCCAGCGCGCCGACTTCTTCGAGCGCGAGGTGGGGCTGGAGACCACCGTGCGCCGCCCGATCGTCAACACCCGGGACGAGCCGCACGCCGACCCCACCCGGTACCGCCGGCTGCACGTCATCATCGGCGACGCCAACCAGGCCGAGACGGCGACCCTGCTGAAGATGGGCACGACCAGCCTGGTCCTCGGGATCATCGAGGCGCAGGACGTCCCGCGCACCCTCACCCTGGCCAACCCCGTCGCTGCGCTGCAGCAGATCTCCCACGACCCCACGCTGCGCACCACGGTGGAGCTGGCGGACGGGCGCCGTATGAC
This sequence comes from Arsenicicoccus sp. oral taxon 190, assembly GCF_001189535.1. Lineage (NCBI taxonomy): Bacteria > Bacillati > Actinomycetota > Actinomycetes > Micrococcales > Intrasporangiaceae > Arsenicicoccus > Arsenicicoccus sp. oral taxon 190. The sequence goes on along the minus strand of NZ_CP012070.1, from coordinate 2,703,485 downwards.
GGCCCTCGACATCCTGTGGTCCTACTACGAGATGGTCGACGACCACCTGTCCCGCGAGGTCGGCGACGACCTGGACGAGGACACCCAGGAGATCATGACCCGCTGGGACCACCTGCTGACGATGCTCGGCCAGGACGTCATGCTGGCGGCACCCATGATCGACTGGGTCGCCAAGCTCAGGCTCTTCGAGCAGTACCGCTCGCGCGACGGCATGGGCTGGGACGACCCGCGGCTGCGCGCCATGGACATCCAGTGGAGCGACGTGCGACCCGACAAGGGGTTGCACCACAAGCTCGAGGCGGCCGGCCGCATCGACCGGGTCGAGCCGCCCGAGCGGGTGCGCGCCGCCGTCACCGAACCGCCGCCGGACACGCGAGCCTGGCTGCGCGGCACCATGGTCGAGCGGTACCCCCACGAGGTGCTCGCCGCCTCGTGGGACTCCGTCATCGTGCGCCGCCACCCCGACGAACCACCCTCGCGGCTGGCGCTGCCCGAGCCCCGGCGCTGCACCCGCGCCCACCTGGAGGCCGTCGTGGCCGCCAGCCCCACCGTGGCGGACCTGCTCGCCCGGCTGGCCTGACCCGGCCGCCCACCGGTCTCGGGGCCATCCATCGGCCCGTCCGTCGCCCACCGACCCCCATACACCCCCACACCCCCGTACACCGACCGCATCGAGGAGGACCCATGTCCCAGGAGCAGATCCAGCCGCAGCGGCGCGAGCCCGACCCCGGCGACGTCCCGGCGCCGCCCGTCCCGACCGCACCCGTGACGACCTCGGTCGACGACGCCGGACTGGACTCCGTGCTCGACGAGATCGACCTGGTGCTGGAGTCCAACGCGGAGGAGTTCGTCAAGGGCTTCGTGCAGAAGGGCGGCCAGTGAGGCTCGCGCCCCCTCAGTGGGTGTCGAAGATCTGCTGCAGCCTCGCGGGGTCGTCGGTGATGGTCAGGGCCAGCGCCAGGAGCACCCGCGCCTTGTAGGGCCCGAGGTCGGCCGCCGCAACGAAGTCGTGGCCGTCGTCGTCGAAGGCGTCGCCGCGTGCCACGGTGCCCCACGCCACCCGGCTCGAGCGCACCACGACCACGCCCGCGCTGCGCGCCCGGTCCAGGGCCGCGGCCACCCGCTCCGGCACGTTGCCGGCCCCCGGGCCGGCGTGCACGATCCCGCGGGCCCCCGAGGCGACGACCGCGTCGACGATCTGCGGGGGCAGCTCGGCCCGCGTCACGAGCACCTCCACGGCGGCCGGCTGGTCGATCGCGGCCAGCGTCACCGCCGTCGCGGCGCCGTGCCGACGCGCCGGGATGTGGGCGTACCGCGGCACCCCGCCCGCCAGCTCGCCCAGCGGACCCGTCAGCGACCCGAAGGCGTCCACGCGCGAGGTGTGCTCCTTGCGGACGTCGCGCGCCGAGTGGATCTCCTCACCGACCACGACCAGCGCCCCGAGCCCCCGGGACGTCGGGTGCGCGGCGACCCGGACGGCGGCCAGCAGGTTGCCGGGACCGTCGGCGCCGGCCGCGTCGGCGGGACGCATCGCCCCGACGACGACCACCGGCTTGTCGGTGTCGACCAGCAGGTGCAGCGCGTATGCCGTCTCCTCCAGCGTGTCGGTGCCGTGCGTGACCACCACGGCGTCCACGTCGTCCTCGGCCGCCAGCCGCGAGACGGCACGCGCGAGGTCCAGCTGTCGCGGCAGGTCCATCTCCACCGAGTCGATCTGGTAGAGCTGCTCGCAGCGGATCTCGGCGACCTCGGCCAGCGACGGGACCGCCGCGAGCAGGTCGGCCACGCCGAGCACCCCCGCCTGGTACCGCTTCGTGGTGGTCGCCGCGCTGGACCCGGCGATCGTCCCGCCCGTCCCGACGACGACGATGCGCGGGAGCGGCTGGCCAGAGGTGGGCGCGGTCGGCATACGACCATCATGCCCGCCCGGCAGGGACAGCGGCAGCGGCGGCGTCCGGGGCACCCCCGTGGGCGAAATATCCTTGGGGGTGCACGCCCGCACACCACCCCTCGCCGAAGGCTCACCGTGACCGTCACCCCCACCCCCGACCACCTGATGTGGGAGTTCCAGGAGCAGTTCCGGCTGTCCCTGGACCGCGCGACCGACCGCGCGACGGACCAGATCGGGGCGATCGTGTCCGCGGACGCGCTCCTGGTCGGGTTCCTGGCCGACGGGGTCAGCGCGCCGGGCGCGCCGGACGTGTGCCTGGCGCCGGCGGACCGCGGCTTCAGCCTGCAGGACCTCGAGGGGATCCGCGCCGACGCGCTGCGCCGCTTCGAGGCGCACCCGGCTCACGACGAGGCCTACGAGTCGGCCGAGGTCGAGCAGGCCCGGCTCGAGCACTATGAGGACGTGACCCGCTGCGACGCGATCGCCGCGGCGCTGGACAGCGCCCGCGCCGGCCGCGGCCGCACCTTCTTCATCGGCGCCGGCGCGCGGGTGGGCGACTACGTCGTGCACCCCTGCCTGAGCGTGGACACCAGCGCGTATGCCGAGCTCAACGCCCTGCCCTACGACGAGATCGACGGGGTGCCGCTGACCACGTCCCTCGCCCACGGCATCGTCGTGGAGCTGCTGCGGATCGCCACGCACGCACTGCTGGCCGCCCGCCCGCCCCGGTCCATCTCGCCCATCGACGACGACGTCCCCAACGACGCGATCCGCCGCTCGGCCAACCACCTGGTCTACTCGGCCGGGCTGATCGCGGGGGAGCGGCTCGGGCAGGGCCTCTTCGACGCCTTCGAGGGCCTGTCGTCGACCCCCTACGAGGGCCGGGTGGGGGCCGGCACCGTCGTCATGGCCCGCGAGGGGCACCCCCGGATCTCCGTGGCCGTGCAGCTACGCTCCGCGGTGTCGGTGCGCGAGCGACGGCAGTTCCGCAAGCTGCTGGAGATGACCCGCCCCGGCCTGCACCTGCTCATCGACGGCCAGCGCATCTACGGCCTCGGGTCGGTGGAGCCGCTCGCCCACGACGAGCCCGACGACTCCGACAACGACATCTTCCGGTTCACCCTGCTCGAGCAGGGCTCCTGGCAGATGTCCTGCAACCGCAACCCGCTGCTGCGGGTGTCCAGCGGCCACCCGCAGCTGCCCCGGCCACGGATGTCGACGAGCCTGTTCATCGACGCGATGCGCCGCGTCTTCGACGATGTCTCCGACCACGACATCCGCGGGATCTGGATGCTGGCGCAGAGCGCCGCCCAGCAGGCCCGCGGAGCCCTGCTCGTCGTCACCACGGCCGCCGCCGAGGAGGCCAGGCGGTTGGCGCCGCAGGCGCTCGCCATACGCCCGCAGTCGCTGAGCCCGGAGGTGCTCGACGCGGTGACCCGCATCGACGGGGCCGTGCTGCTGACCCCCGACGGGGTGTGCCACGCGGTCGGCGTGATCCTCGACGGCGTGGCGACCGGCGCGGGGGACCCGAGCCGCGGGTCGCGCTACAACTCCGCGGTGCGCTACACCGAGGCGTCCACGGCCCCCTGCCTGACCGTCATCGTCTCCGAGGACGGCATGATCGACGTCTACCCCGAGCTGGCCCCGCGGGTCCGCCCCGAGGACGTCGAGCAGGCGCTCGCGGACCTCGAGGCCGCCGGGTCCCTGGACGTCGACGAGGCGCGGGACGTGGACTTCGAGGCGTTCTACGCGCTGCACAAGCGGCTGCGCAGGTTCGCGTTCTACCTCTCCGAGAGCCAGTGCGAGCGCGCCAACGCCATCTGCCTGACGGTGGAGGACCTCCGCTGGGAGCGGTCCCGGACCCGGGTGCGCACCGTCCCCTTCCGCACCGACCCGCGGATGAACGCCTCCTTCTTCGCCTGACGTTCACCTGCCCCGTGACACCTGTCATGGGGCAGGTCAGGCTCACCTTCCTAGCGTCGAGGTCATCGTCATCGGCCCAGCAAGGGGGAGTCGTGTCACTGGAGACAGGGGCGTCCATCAGGGGCACTCTCGCCGTGCTCTACGGCTTGGCCGTGGCCTTCGGGCCATGGAAGGACCGCCCGCAAACCCGCCAACGCGTGGTGCTCATCGGGGCCTTCGTCCTCCTCGCATGTGCCCTCGTCCTGGTGGGCATCCCGCTCTACCGTGAAGGCGGCCTGTCATGAGCGCCCAGCCCGTCGCCCGCTATGGCAAGAACCCCGGCTGGGCCGTCACCGCGATCCTCGCGATCCTCTACGGCCTCGGCATCGCCTTCGGGCCCCAGCTCGGTGGCAGCGACGCCTTCTGGGAGCGGTGGACGATGTGGGGGTCTGCCGTCGTGGGCATCGCGTTCGTGCTCCTCATGGTCATCCCCTTCGTGCGCTGGGCGATGGGACCGGACCGCCGCCGGTAGGGTCGGTGCATGGACCGACGGATCTTCGGCATCGAGACGGAGTATGGCGTCACCGCCACCTCCCAGGGCCAGCGCCGCCTCACCCCCGACGAGGTGTCGCGCTACATGTTCCGGTCCGTCGTGGCCTGGGGACGCAGCTCCAACGCCTTCCTCGGCAACGGGTCCCGGCTCTACCTCGACGTCGGCTCGCACCCGGAGTACGCCACCGCCGAGTGCGACAACCTCCTCGACCTGGTCGCCCAGGACAAGGCGGGCGAGCGCATCGTGCAGGGCCTCGCCGACGACGCCCAGCTGCGGATGGCGCAGGAGGACATCACCGGGGACGTCTACGTCTTCAAGAACAACGTCGACTCCTCCGGCACCTCCTACGGCTGCCACGAGAACCTCCTGGTCCGGCGCAGCACCGACCTGCGGCGCGTCACCGACACCCTGGTGCCCTTCCTCATCAGCCGCCAGATCACCTGCGGCGCGGGCAAGCTCGTCGTCGACCCGCAGGGCCGGGCGAGCTACTGCGTGAGCCAGCGGGCCGACCACATGTGGGAGGGCGTGTCCTCCGCGACGACCCGCTCGCGCCCCATCATCAACTCCCGCGACGAGCCCCACGCCGACGCCGAGAAGTTCCGCCGGCTGCACGTCATCGTCGGCGACTCCACGATGTCCGAGACCACGATGCTGCTCAAGGTCGGGTCGATCGACCTGGTGCTGCGCATGGTCGAGGCGGGGATCCCGCTGCCCGACCTGACGCCCGCCAGCACCACGTCCGCCATACGGACGATGAGCACCGACCCGACCGGGCGCGTCGAGGTGCCCCTCGCGGAGGGGGGCGTGACGAGTGCGCTCGCGGCGCAGAGCGCCTACCTCGAGGCGGCCGAGCGGTTCGTCGCCGACGGGGGAGTGGGCGACCCGATGCACGAGCGCGTCGTGACGCTGTGGCGCCGGGTGCTCGCCGCCGTCGACTCCGGCCGGCTCGAGGAGGTCGGCACCGAGATCGACTGGATCATCAAGCGGCGCCTCATCGAGCAGTACTCCGCCCGGGACGACCTGCCGCTGCACCACCCGCGGCTGCAGCAGATCGACCTCGCCTACCACGACCTGCACCCGCGCCGCGGGCTCTTCAACCTGCTGCAGGCCAAGGGGCTGGTCGCGCGCGTCGTCACCGACGAGCAGGTCGAGCGGGCCGTGACGACACCGCCGCAGACGACCCGCGCCAAGCTGCGCGGCGACTTCGTCAACGCCGCCCGCGAGGCCCGGCGCGACTACTCCGTGGACTGGGTCCACCTCAAGCTCAACGACGGCAACCAGCGCACCATCCTGTGCAAGGACCCGCTCGCCTACGAGGACCCCCGCGTCGACCGGCTCATCGCGTCGCTGACGCCGCCGTCCACCACGGGCGACACCCCGGCGGTCGCGGGACAGACCCAGACCGTCGCCGGAGCGAGACAGCCCACGGACAGCGACGCGCAGTAGGCTGCGCGGAGCTCACCACCAGACCACGAGCGAAGGACCCCCTCTTGCGCCTGCGCACCACCACCTCCCTGGCCCTCCTGGCCGCGCCCGCGATCGCGCTGTCCGCCTGCGGCGGCGCCTCGACCACCACCTCGACGACGTCGACGGCGAGCCCCTCGGGCAGCGCCTCGGCCAGCGCGAGCCCCTCGGCCAGCCAGGCGAGCGCACCCGACCCGACCCCCGCCGCCCAGGGCGACGTCCCCGGGGTGACCGTTGCCGGGACCAAGGACAAGCCCACCGTCACCGTCGCCAAGCCTCCCCTCACCACCAAGACCACCACCGCCAAGGTCGTCTCCGAGGGCACCGGCCCCGTGGTCAAGGCCTCCGACATGGTCGTGGCCAACGCGATCTTCGTGTCGGGCAAGACCGGCAAGACGCTGGAGGACACGTTCTCGCGCGGCACGCCGCAGCAGATCCCCGTCAAGGGGTGGCTCTCCGGCGTCGCCAAGGGCATCGTCGGCCAGAAGGCCGGGTCCCGGGTCCTCGTCGCGATCGCCCCGGAGGACGCCTTCGGCGCCGAGGGCAACCAGCAGGCCGGCATCGGCCCCAACGAGTCGATCCTGACCCTCGTTGAGATCCAGAAGGTCGGCTTCAAGGGCGAGGCGTGCAAGGTCGTCACCAGCCCCGACGGCCTTCCCCAGGTCACCGCCCCCGACGGCAAGGCCGCCACCATGAAGCCGGTGACCACGCCGGCCCCCAAGCAGCCGACGCTCTACGTCCTCAAGCAGGGCGACGGGCCGGTCGTCCAGGTCGGCCAGACGCTGTCCTCGCAGTACACCGGGATGCTCTGGACCAACGGCACGAAGTTCGACTCGTCCTACGACAACGGCGGCCAGCCGGTGCCCTTCCCGATCGGGGTGGGCCGGGTCATCCCCGCCTGGGACAAGTGCCTCACCGGTCAGAAGGTCGGCAGCCGCGTCCTCGTCGTGGCACCCCCCGCCGACGCCTACGGCGCGCAGGCCCAGGGCAAGATCCCCGCCAACTCGACGCTGGTCTTCGTCGTCGACCTCGTCAAGGCGCAGTAGCCCCGACGCGGCACCGCCGCCACGCAGCAACCCTTTTCCCGCCATACGCATCCCGTCTGTCACCCCAGGAGGACCCATGCCGTTCGACCCCACGACCACCAAGCCCGAGATCGACTTCCCCGGCGACCAGCCGCCCGCCGACCTTGTGATCGAGGACATCTGGGAGGGCGATGGTGCCGAGGCGACGCCCGGCAAGATCGTCAGCACCCACTACGTCGGCGTCGCGCACTCCACCGGTGAGGAGTTCGACGCGTCGTGGAACCGCGGCGCGCCGCTCGACTTCCAGGTCGGCGTTGGCCAGGTCATCCAGGGCTGGGACCAGGGCCTGCTCGGGATGCGCGAGGGTGGCCGGCGCAAGCTGACCATCCCGGCGCACCTCGCGTATGGCGACCGCGGTGCCGGCTCGGCCATCAAGCCCGGCGAGGCGCTGATCTTCGTGGTCGACCTGGTGGCGGTGCGCTGACCCCGCGACCGTCCCCCCTACCCGACAACGTGGACCCTTTGTGCGCCTGAGCGACATAAAGGGTCCACGTCGTCGGGAAAGAGGGTTATGAGAGGCGGGCCTCCAGCGCGGCCACGATCGCCGGGCGCAGCCGCGACGGGGCGATGACCTCGTCGACGGACCCGACCTCGACGGCCCGGTGGATGTTGTGCACCCGGTCGAACTCCGTGGCCACCTCGCCGAGCTTCTCCGCCCGCACGTCCCGCCGGGTGTCGGCGAGCTGCGCTGCCAGGGTGGCCTGCTCGGCCTCCGAGGCGCGGGCCAGCTGCTGCTCGAGGTCCACCACGCGGGGGTCCTGAGCGGTGCGGGCGTCGACGTCGCGCGTGAAGACGACCGCCGCGGCGGGCGCCCCACCGATCACCGAGGCGTAGGAACCCTCGACGGCGAGCACGGTCATCTGCGGGTTGAGCGCCTTGGAGAAGACGACGAACGCGCCGCCGTGGTAGCGGGAGATGACGCAGAAGACGATCGGCCCGTCGAAGTTGACGATGGACCGGCCGATCTCCGCGCCGTACTCCAGCTGCAGGTTGCGCATCGACTCCGGCGAGCCGTCGAAGCCGGACAGGTTGGCGAGCACCACGACCGGGCGGTTGCCGCTGGCCGCGTTGATGGCCCGGGCGACCTTCTTGGACGAGCGGGGGAAGAGCGTGCCCGCGGTGTAGGCGTCCGGCCCGTCGGTGGGGGGGAAGCCGCGCCGCGCGACCGACTTGGACTCGATCCCGACGAGGCACACCGGGATCCCGCCGACGTGGGCGTCCTGCACCACGGAGGTCTCGGCGTCGGCCATGCCCGCCCACCGCTCCAGCGTCGCGTGGTCCTGGTCCGCGACGGCCGCCATGACGGTGCGGATGTCGAAGGCCTTCTTGCGGTCCGGGTTGGTGGCGGCGGAGAAGATGTCGCCGACCGTCGTGAAGCCCGAGTCCGCCGGGTCGTGCGGGTAGCTCGTGACGTCCCGGTCCACCGGGTCGGTGGTCTCGGCGCGGCGCGGCCCCGCCTCGCCCGGCGCGACGTAGCTGTGGTCGTAGTGGGTCATCAGGATGCGCAGCGCCCCGACCAGGTCGGGCGCCCAGTACTGCGCCTGCCCGTTGGGGCCCATGATCCGGTCGTAGCCGCCGATGCCGAAGTTGTCCTCGGCGGACACGCCCCCGGAGAAGTCGAGCGACTGCTTGCCGGTGAGGACCATCGCGCTGTCCGGGGTCATGACGAGGATGCCCTTGGTGTGCATCAGCATCGTGGCCTCGGCGTTCCAGTAGGGCTGGGCGCCGACGTTGATCCCGGCGACGACCACGTTGATCTCGCCGCCGGCCTGGGTGAACTCCACGATCCGCTTGAGGGCCTTGGCGACCCAGTCCATGTTCTCGGTGCCGGAGTCCATCGAGATGCGCGCCCCCGCGGACAGCGCGAACCACTCGACGGGCACGCCGAGGGACTCGGCGAGGTCGAGGGCGGCGATGACGCGGGAGCACTCCGCCTCGGACAGCGCCCCGAGGGCCCGCAGCGGGTCGCCGCACAGCAGCACCCGGCGCACCCCCTCGGGGTGGCGCGGCGTCGGGGTGGAGATGAGGCCGACGATGATGCCGGCGCGGTTGAGGCCGTAGGGCCGGTCCACGGGCACGAGCGCACCGGTGTCGTCCAGGTCGTACTCCGTCGCGGTGCCGCCGCGGCCGGCGATCATCGCCTGCAGCTCGTAGGGGTAGACCATCCCGCGGCGCCGGGCGCGAACCACCTTGCGGGAGTAGTCGTCCAGCGGCCGCAGCCGCTCGGCCGGGGGCTCCCCGACGGACGCGACGACGCCGGACCCGGGCTGGTAGGAGAAGCGGGCCGCCATGGGCACCAGGGTGCCGTCGGGGCGCGCCACCGTGCCGTCGACGACGACCTCCTCGATGCCGGCGCCCACGGTCATGGGCGCGATGGCGTGCCGCAGCGCCGTGAGCTCGGCGACGTCGGCGTCGATGGTCGGCCAGATGTGCACCCAGACGTGGTTCATGTCCAGGCGGGTGCCCCCGGCGCCCGCGGCGCGGGCCCGGCGGATCGCCTCCAGGCAGTTGGCGATGGCGCGCTCGACGTGGGGGAGCGCCACGATGCGGCCCTCGTCGTCGCGGACCACCGCGAACTGCCGCACCTGCGCCATCGCGACGAGCCGCACGTCGGCGTCCTGGCGCCCCGGGCCGTCCGCCTCGCAGCGGTAGAGCAGGACGTCCTCGGGCGCGTCGAGGCGGGAGACCTCGAAGTCGGTGAGCCGCCACAGGTGCAGCCGGCGCCCGACCATCGGGTGGAGCCCGCGGATCAGCGCGTCCTCGGCGAGCCTCCCCTCGCCCTGCGGCCGCAGGGTCACGTAGCGCACCGGCTCGGCGTCGTCGCTGCACACCCCGACGGCGATCCGACGCACCGCGGCGTCCGCCGGCAGCGCCGCGAGGCGCTCGGCGAGCAGGTCCGACAGCTCCGCCGGGTCGTGCGGCGCGTCGGCCCAGCGCAGGTAGAGGTCGACGACCGACTGGTGCCCGGCCGGGGCCCGCCGCACCTCGTCCGCCACCAGCTCGAGCAGCGCGCTGCCGGGGGCGATCTCGTCGATCGTGCCGATGGTGGAGACCATGTGGGTGGGCCGGTCGTCCAGGGTGTAGTCGGCCGTGACCACCGGGCGCCCCGACACCTCCTGCTCCCGGAAGTCGCGCAGGTCGTGGCGTCGGTAGTGGCGCTTGGCCAGGACCGCCAGCATCGGCTCGTAGCGCGGCAGCTCCGCGCCGGCGAGGCGGCGGCCGAGGAAGCCGGCGATCTTCTCGGGGATCTGCACGAGCCCGTCGATGCGGTCGTCACGCTCCGGCCCTGCCGGCAGCGCGGCGATGGCGTCGGCCTCGGCCGCGACGTCGCCGAGCACGCCCTCGCGCTCGGCGTCGACCCGCGGCTGGTCGAACCACCGGAAGCGGACGCTGCGCGCGAGCTCGCCGACCACGGGCACGCGCAGCTGGGTGGCGCGCACCAGGTGGTCGAGCACCTCGCGGGCGCGGGTCTCCAGGCCGCTGCCGGGGCCGGGCTCGACGAGCCAGCGCTGCAGCAGCGCGGTCAGCACCTGCACGTCGGGGGCGGAGCGCTGCTGCGCCACGAAGATCCGGAAGACGGCCTGCTCCAGCTGGGGGGTGCGGTCGAGCTCGGTGATGCCGTGGCGCAGCAGCACCGTGGCGAGCCGGGCCCGGAAGTCCTCGGGCAGCGCGGCGCGGTCGGGGTCCAGGCTCTGCAGGTAGGTGTGCAGGTGCTCCCGGGGGGAGTGGATGCGGTTCTCCAGGTGCAGGTCGGCGCCGACGGGCCGGTTGCGGGACAGCTCGGCGAGGTCGGCGAAGGCGTCCAGCAGCTCCAGCTCGTCCGCGATCGGGGACTCTCCCTGCGCGACCAGCTGGTCGCGCTCCTGCAGGTATGCCGCCAGCGCCCGCCCCTCGTCGCGCGGGTCCACGTCGTAGCCGAGGAGCATCGCGAGCAGGTCGTCGCGGTGCCGGCGGGCCCGCTCGGCGGGGGTGGTCGCGTCGGCGCCCTCGCCGGGGAGGTCGAGGTCGACCGCCTCGCCCTGCGGAGCGGCCTCCTCCTCGTCGTCGTCGACGGGCTCGAGGCGGACCAGGGGGGCGCCGGTCTCGACCTGGCTGCCGGCGGAGACGAGCAGCTCCTTGACCCGCGCGGCGAAGGGCGCGGGCAGGACGGTCTCCATCTTCATGGACTCGAGCACCAGGACGGGGGCGCCGGCGGCGACCTCGTCGCCGACGGCGGCGGGGGTGGCCACGACCAGCGCCGGGGTGGGCGAGCGCAGCACACCACCCTCGTCGAGGCTGATCCGGTGGGTGACGCCGTCGACCTCGACGAGCTGGATCGGGCCGTGGGCCGCGGTGACCAGGCGGTGCTCGCGGCCCTCGACGGTGAGGCGGCTGGTGTAGGCGTCGATCCGGTCGATGTCGGCGTCGACGGTCTGCTCGCCGGTGGGGGACGCCACGACGACGCGGAAGCGGTGCGGCCCGATCCGGGCGACGGACAGGGCGTAGGCGGTGCCGCGCAGCGTCAGCTCGACGCTGCGGCCGGGCCGGTGCTGCACCTGGGGCCGCCCACCGCGGGCGGTCTCCAGCAGCCGGGCCCGCTCGATCGCCTCGTCGCTCTCGTAGGCCTGGATGCCGGCGGCGACCAGCGCCACCCCGGCGTGCCGGTGGGAGCTGAGGCGGCCCTCGCCGCGGACCCGGTCGATCCACCCGGTGTCGGCGGTGCCGTCGAGCACCTCGGGGGCGGCGAGCAGCTCGAGGACGAAGCTCTTGTTGGTGGCGCCGCCCTCGATGACGACGGTCGTCTCCTCCATGGCCCTCTGCAGCCTGGCCAGGGCCTGGGCGCGGTCCCGGCCGGAGGCGATGATCTTGGCGATCATCGAGTCGAAGTCGGAGGGGATCGAGTCGCCCTCGGCGACACCGGTGTCCACGCGGATGCCGGGGCCGGAGGGCAGGTCGAGCAGCGCGATCCGGCCCGGGGAGGGCGCGAAGTCGCGGTCGGGGTCCTCGGCGTTGAGCCGGGCCTCGATGGCGTGCCCGGACTCGACGGGGCGCTCGCCCTCGAGCCGGCCGCCGGAAGCGACGTGGAGCTGCAGCGTGACCAGGTCGGTGTCGGTGGTGACCTCGGTGATCGAGTGCTCGACCTGCAGCCGGGTGTTGACCTCGAGGAAGGCGAAGAACTCCTCGCCCGGGTGGTAGAGGAACTCCACGGTCCCGGCCCCGGCGTAGTCGACCGCGACGGCGAGCCGCTCGGCGCTGGCCTTGAGCTCGGCCACCTGCTCGGGCCGCAGCACGGGGGAGGCGGACTCCTCGATGACCTTCTGGTTGCGGCGCTGCACCGAGCAGTCGCGCACGCCGAGGGCCCAGGCGGTGCCGTGGCCGTCGGCGATGATCTGCACCTCGACGTGCCGGGCGCCGGTGACGAGGCGCTCCAGGAAGACCACGCCGGAGCCGAAGGCGCGCTGCGCCTCGTCGCGGGTGCGCTCGTAGGCGTCGGCGAGCTCGGCCTCGGAGGACACCTTGCGGATGCCGCGGCCGCCACCGCCCGCCGTCGCCTTGAGCATCAGCGGGTAGCCGATCTCCTCGGCCGCCGCCAGCGCCTCCGCCAGGGTGTCGACCCCGCCGCGGCTCCACGCGGCCACGGGCACGCCGACCTCCTCGGCGATGAGCTTGGAGCCGATCTTGTCGCCGAGCCGGCGCATCGCCTCCGGGCTCGGCCCGATGAAGGTCACCCCGATCCGGGCGCACAGCTCGGCGAAGCCCGGGTCCTCCGCCACGAATCCCCAGCCCACCCAGGCCGCGTCGGCGCCGGACTCGACCAGCGCCCGCTCCAGCACGGCGTAGTCGAGGTAGGGCCGCGCCGAGGCGGGCCCGAGGTCGTAGGCGTGGTCGGCCTCGCGGACGAACATCGCGCGCCGCTCGCCGGTGGTGTGCAGGGCCACCGTCTCGATCCGCGGCTCGCCGGGGCGGGCCTGGGCACGCGCGGCGTCGAGGTCGCGGACGGCGTGGATGAGCCGCATGGCGGCCTCACCCCGATTGACGATGGCGATGCGCGTGAACATCAGTGTCGACTACCTCCGCGTGCGGGCTGGGTGGCGACGATCACACGCCGCTTCGGATGGAGGCTAGTCGGGACAAAGGTTACTCGCGCGTCCCAGCACGTCGGCGGCGCGCCGACCGGCGACGGCGGCGGCCACGAACGCCATACGGTCCGTGCCGAGGTCGCGTCCCATGGTGCGCAGCGGGACCGGTGAGACCGACAACGCCTCGTCGAGACCGGTCGTCGGGACGTCGACGAGCCGCAGCCGTCCGGCGGAGCCGGCGCACAGCTGCTCCGCCTGCCGCCGCACCTGCCGGGCCAGGGGGCTCGCCTCGTCGGGCACGGGCACCTCCGCGGGCGCCAGGGCGACCCGGCCGTATGCCGTCACGCTGTGGTGGCTCAGGCCTCGGTGCCGGGGACGCGCGTCCGCCTCGGACACCCGCAGCGACGCGATCGCGCGGCCGCCGAGCACGTGTGCGGCGTTGACGGCCTCCCCGGCGCTGGTGCCCGAGAAGCCCCAGCGGGTGCCGGTGCCGAGGTTGCCGGGGCCCTGCGCGACGATCGCGACGTCGGCGCCGACGACGAGCCGGGCGGCCAGCAGCCCGGTGTGGACGGTGACCGCCTCCAGGTCGCCGCCGAAGGCCTGCCCCACGGTGATGCACGCGTCCAGCCAGCCGGCCTCGCGCAGCCCCGTCACGGTCCGGGAGAAGGCCGCCGGCAGCGCCCCGCCGTCGGTCATGACGTAGGCGACCCTGACGCCCGGCCGCCCGGCGCGCAGCCCGGCGAGGACGGCGGGCAGCGCCGAGTGCAGGTCGGCCGTGACGACGGGCATCGAGGCGATGGTGTCGGCGTCGGCGAGCGTCTCGTGGTGCGGGCTCTCCTGCTCGTCCACGCCGAGCACCATGGCCTGCAGCGGGGTGTAGCGGGCCTTGACCACGTGCCCGGGCCCCGGCGGCGGGTCGGCCGGCAGCCGGTCCGGGATCGCCACGACCAGCGCGAGTCCGCCGGTGCCGAGGCCCCGCTCCAGCGCCGCGACGTTGAGCAGGACGGTGTCGCCGGGCTCGGCCCGCCCGACCAGCCCGACGTAGCCGAGCGCCCGACACGCGGCCGCCGCGCCGCGCCCGCCGCCTCCCGTCTCGAAAACAGTTACGGCATACTCGACTGCGCCGGGCCACTCGGCCCGGACGGCGTCGACTCGAGCGGTGCGCCAGCGGATCACGGCGTCAGGCTAGCCGCTCTCGAAGGGGGACCAGCTCGTGCCCAAGGCGCGCACACCCGTCAGCTCGGCCAAGACCGAGCGGTTGCTCAACCTGGTCATCTGCCTGCTCTACACCCGCCGACCGCTGCCCAAGTCCAAGATCCGCGAGGCGGTGCCGCAGTACGGCGAGGCGACCTCCGAGGACGCCTTCAACCGGATGTTCGAGCGCGACAAGGACGAGCTGCGCGAGCTCGGCATCCCGCTCGTGACCGAGCAGATCGACACCTTCTTCGACAACGAGGAGGGCTACCGCATCGACGGCCGCGAGTACGCCCTGCCCGAGCTGTCCTTCGAGCCCGACGAGCTGGCCGTGCTGGGCCTCGCGAGCCGCACCTGGGCGCAGGCCTCGCTGGCGGGCCCGGCCGCGCAGGCGCTGCGCAAGCTCGAGGCCGCCGGGGTCGAGCGCGACGACTCCAGCGTCATCGGCCTCGAGCCGCGGGTGCGCACCGCCGAGCCCGCCTTCGCCCGCGCCAAGGACGCGGTGCTGGCCCGCCGCCCCGTCCGGTTCGCCTACCGCAAGGCCCGCGACGGCGAGGTCGCCACCCGGCACGTCCAGCCGTGGGCCATCGCCGCCTGGCACGGCCGCTGGTACCTCACCGGCTTCGACCTGGACCGTGAGGCCCCCCGCGTCTTCCGGCTGGGTCGGGTGGAGGGCCCCATCGCCTGGGCCGGCCGCCCCGGGTCGTATGCCGTCCCCGCCGACCACGACCCGCTCGCCGTGATCCGCGCCCAGGCCACCGACTCGCGCCCGGTCACCGCGACGCTGCGGGTGCGGGAGGGCGCCGGGCACGCGCTGCGCCGGCGCGCCACCGCGACCCGCCCGGACCCGACCGCCCTCGGCTGGGACCTGGTCGAGCTCGCCTGCGGCGACACCGAGCGCATGGCGGACGAGCTGGCGGGATACGCGGCGGCCGTCGAGGCGGTGGCGCCCGCCGAGCTGCGCGAGGCCGTCATACGCCGCCTGCAGGGAGCCGTGACCGCCATGACGGAGGGGGCGCCATGAGCGTCGACATGAACGAGTCGGCCACCGCCCGGCTGGACCGGCTGCTGACGATGGTGCCGTGGCTGCTGCGCCACCAGGGCGTCGAGATCGACGTCGCCGCACGGGAGTTCGGGGTCTCTCCGGAGCAGGTGGAGGCCGACCTGGCACTGCTCTTCCTGTGCGGGACGCCGGGCGGCTACCACGACGACCTCATCGATGCGCAGTGGGAGGACGGGCGCGTCTACGTCTCCAACGCCGACACGATCGCCCGGCCGCTGCGGCTCGGCGTCGACGAGGCGCTCTCGCTCATGGTCGGGCTGCGGGCCCTGGCCGCGGTGCCGGGGCTGGGGGAGCGCGACGCCGTGGACCGCGCCCTCGCCAAGCTGGAGGCCGCCACCGGGGAGGTGTCCGGCGTCACCGGGGCGGGGCAGATCAGCGTCGACATGGCCGTCGAGGCCGACGACGACGGCCTCGGCGACGGCGGCCGGCACCTCACCGCGCTGCGCGGCGCGCTGGCGGCGCACCGGCGGGTGCACCTCAGCTATGTCGTGCCCAGCCGGGACGAGACCACCGAGCGCGACGTCGACCCGATGCGCCTGGTCAGCGTCGACGGGCCGTGGTACCTCGAGGCCTGGTGCCACCGGGCCCAGGACGTGCGGCTCTTCCGCCTCGACCGGATCAGCGCGCTGGAGGTCCTCGACGCCGACGGGACCCCGCCCGCGGACGCCCGACCCCGGGACCTGGACAACGGGATCTTCCGGCCCGACGAGCTGTCGCTGCGGGTCGAGCTGGACCTCGCCCCGCAGGCCCGGTGGGTGCGCGACTACTACCCCTGCGAGTCCGCGACCGAGCTCGACGGCGGTGGCCTGCGGGTCACCATCGCCACCTCCGACACCGCGTGGCTGCGCCGGCTGCTGCTGCGTCTCGGGGGCGCCGCCCACGTCGTGTCGCCCGCCGAGCTGCGCGAGACGGTGCGACAGGCGGCTCAGGAGGCCCTGGCCCGCTACCAGTAGGACGGCTGGCGACCCCGGCGCGTCACCCTGGCGTCACCGTGAGTTCACCGGCGGTCGTCGCGGACCGGGTTGCCACCCGTAGGATGAGGAACCACGACCGCCGTACCCGTCGGAAGGCACCCCCATGGTCCGCAACGTGCTCGAGCCCTGGCACCTGATCATCCTCGTGCTCCTGATCATCATCGTCTTCGGTGCCAAGCGGCTGCCCGACGCGGCACGCAGCCTCGGCCGGTCCATGCGCATCTTCAAGTCCGAGGTGTCGGCGATGCAGGACGACGACAAGCCGTCGCGCGCCAGCCGCTCCACGGTCGACGGCGAGACCGTCACCGAGGAGACCACGACCACCACGCGCACCGAGCGCCCTGCCCCGGGCCACCCGACGGACCACGCGGGCTCCACCGGCACGAGCACCACCAGCACGACCAGCACGGGCACCACGGCTCCGGCCGGCGCCACGCGCGGGGACGACTACGTGGTCGTCGACGGGGTCCGCTACAAGCGTGACCACGGCGGCGACGCGGCCCCCCGCGCCTGACCCCCGGCAGCCAGGCTCCCATGGCGCTGCAGCGCACCGCGCCCGAGGGGCGGCGGCGACGCCGGGCCCCTCGTGACCCCGAGGGCCGGATGTCGCTGGCCGACCACCTGCGGGAGTTCCGCAACCGGGTGATCAAGGCCGCGATCGCGATCTGCCTGGGCGCCGTGATCGGCTGGATCATCTACGACCCGCTGGTCTTCCGGCTCACCGAGCCGCTGCGGCTGTCGGCCGCGGCCCGGCACGCCAACGTCATCCTGGCCTTCCAGGACATCACCGGCGCCTTCTCGCTCAAGCTGCAGGTCGCGTTCTTCGTCGGCATCATCCTGGCCAGCCCGGTGTGGCTCTGGCAGATCTGGGCCTTCATCGTCCCCGGCCTGCACAAGCGGGAGAAGCGCACCGCGCTGGCCTTCATCGCCGCAGCCCTGCCGCTCTTCCTGCTCGGCTGCTGGGGCGCCCTCTACGCGCTGCCCAAGGCCATCGAGGTGCTGCTGGAGTTCACGCCCGACGGCGCCTCCAACATCCTGCAGGCCGACTACTACCTGACCTGGGTCACGCGGTTCATCCTCAGCTTCGGCCTGGCCTTCCTGCTGCCGGTCCTGCTCGTGGCCCTCAACGTCATCCACGTCCTGCCCGCACCGGTGATGCTCAAGGGGTGGCGCGTCGCCGTCGTCCTGATCTTCACCTTCTCCGCGATGATGACGCCCACGCCCGACCCGTGGACGATGTTCGCGCTGGCGCTGCCGCTGACCGGCCTCTACTTCGGCGCCTACGGGGTCGCCCGCGTGCTGGACGCCCGTCGGGCCCGCCGGCAGCCGGACTACAGCGCCCTGGCCGACGACGAGGCGAGCCCGATCGGTCCCCAGGACCTCTAGGGGGAGCGCGGGGGAGCGGCATACGGCTCGAGCGCCTGACCGGATCGGCCCGCTCACTCGCATAGCCTGCTGAGCATGGCCCTGCATCCCCTGCTCGACGACTTCCAGGGCGGGTTCGCGTTCCCGCTGGACGACTTCCAGCTCGAGGCCTGCGCCGCCGTCGAGGACGGGCACGGGGTCCTGGTCGCCGCGCCGACCGGCGCGGGCAAGACCATCGTGGGGGAGTTCGGGGTGCACCTGGCGCTCGCGACCGGGCGCAAGGCGTTCTACACGACCCCGATCAAGGCGCTGTCCAACCAGAAGTTCCACGACCTCGTCGCCCGCTACGGCGCGGACCGGGTCGGGCTGCTCACCGGGGACGCCTCGATCAACGGCGAGGCGCCGGTCGTCGTGATGACGACCGAGGTGCTGCGCAACATGCTCTACGCCGGCTCGACGTCGCTGCAGGACCTCGGGGTCGTCGTGATGGACGAGGTGCACTACCTCGCCGACCGCTTCCGCGGCGCCGTGTGGGAGGAGGTCATCATCCACCTGCCCGAGTCGGTGCAGGTCATCTCCCTGTCGGCGACGGTCAGCAACGCCGAGGAGTTCGGCGCGTGGCTGGGGACAGTGCGCGGCGACACCGCGGTCGTCGTCTCCGAGCACCGGCCGGTGCCGCTGTGGCAGCACATGATGGTCGGGCGCGAGCTCTTCGACCTCTTCGTCGACGAGGGCGGCTCGATCCTCAAGGAGGACCGGGACAGCCACAACCGCATCTCCGGCGAGATCGCCAAGGTCAACCCGGACCTCGTGCACCGGCTCCAGTCGCTCGAGCGCAGCGCGTATGGCGCCGGCCGCGGCCCCCGGTCCGGGTCTCGCGCCAACGACCCGTGGGGCTCGCGCGGCAAGGGGCGCGGCCGGGGGTCGGGCGGGCCCGGTGGCGGCCCCGGTGGCGGCTTCGGGCCGGGCGCCGGGGGTGGCCCACGGGGCTCGGCGGGGGGCTCCCGACCGGGTGGCGCCGCCTCGCGGGCCGAGGTGATCGCCCGGCTCGAGCGTGACGGTCTGCTGCCCGCCATCACCTTCATCTTCAGCCGCGCCGGGTGCGAGGCGGCGGTCGCGCAGCTGCTGGCGCAGGACGTGCGGCTGGTGCCGCCGGAGGAGGGCGCCCGGATCCGTCGGATCGTCGAGGAGCGCGTGGCCGGGGTCGGCGACGCGGACCTGGGGATCCTCGGCTACTTCGACTTCGTGGAGGCGCTGACACGGGGTTTCGCCGCCCACCACGCGGGGATGCTGCCGACCTTCCGGGAGGTGGTGGAGGAGCTCTTCACCGCCGGGCGGGTCCGCGCGGTCTTCGCCACCGAGACCCTCGCCCTGGGCATCAACATGCCCGCCCGCACCGTCGTGCTCGAGAAGCTCGTGAAGTTCAACGGTGATGCCCACGTCGAGCTGTCCCCGGCGGAGTACACCCAGCTCACCGGCCGGGCCGGCCGCCGCGGCATCGACGTCGAGGGGCACGCGGTCGTCGTGTGGTCGCGCGGGATCGACCCGCTGGCCGTCGGCGGTCTCGCCTCGACCCGCACCTACCCGCTCAACTCGTCCTTCCGACCGACCTACAACATGGCGGTCAACCTGGTCGAGCGGGTCGGCCGGGCCGACGCCCGGGAGATCCTGGAGACGTCCTTCGCGCAGTTCCAGGCGGACCGGGCCGTGGTCGGCCTGGCGACCCAGGTGCGCCGCAACGAGGAGGCCCTCGAGGGCTACCGCGAGGCGATGACCTGCCACCTCGGCAACTTCGAGGACTACTCCACGATCCGCGAGCAGATCCGCCAGACCGAGAAGGCGATGGCGCGGGAGCGGACCGCGTCCCGGCGCGCCGCCATCGAGCAGTCCCTGGAGGACCTGCAGGCCGGCGACGTCATCTCGGTCCGCGAGGGCCGGCACACGGGCATGGCGATCGTGGTCAACGCCAACACCGCCGGGCGCAACGGACCGCCGACGCCGCTGGTCATCAACCCCGACGGGCGGGCGCGGCGGCTGACGGTGCACGACGTCGATGCGCCGGTCCACCCCGTCACCCGGCTGGACCTGCCTCGCAACTTCAACGCCCGCAACACCAAGATGCGCAAGGACCTGGCGTCCACCGTGCGGGCCAAGGTGCCCTACGAGCCGCCGCCCAAGGGCCGACGCGGCGCCGCGTCGGACGACGCGGCGGCGGGGGAGCAGGCCGTTGCGGCGCTGCGCCGCCGCATGAAGGCCCACCCCTGCCACCAGTGCGAGGACCGGGAGGACCACGCCCGCTGGGCGGAGCGCTACCACCGGCTGTCCCGCGAGACGGCGGGGTTGCGGCGCAAGGTGTCAGGACGCACCAACTCCGTGGCGCGGCAGTTCGACCGCATCTGCGACCTGCTCGCGGACCTGGGCTACCTCGACCCCGCGGGGAAGGCGGTGACCGCGAGCGGCCAGATGCTGCGCAAGCTCTACTCCGAGAAGGACCTGCTCGCCGCCGAGTGCCTCGCCCACGGCCTGTGGCAGCGGCTCGACGCCCCGTCGCTGGCCGCCGTCGTGTCGGCCCTGGTCTACGAGCCCCGGCAGAACGAGACCGACGCCACCCCGCGCGTCCCCAACGAGGAGGTCGCCGAGGCCTACCGCCAGATGGTGCGCCTCTGGTCCACCATCAGCGACCGTGAGGCCGCGGCCGGGCTGCCCGAGACCGGGGAGCCCGACGGCGGCATGATCTGGCCCGTGCACCGCTGGGCCGCCGGCCAGTCCCTCGAGGTGTGCCTGCGCGACAGCGACATGGCCGCCGGGGACTTCGTGCGCCGCTGCAAGCAGATCGTGGACCTGCTGGGCCAGATCGCGACCTGCGCGCCGCAGCCCGCCCTCGCCGCCACCGCGCGCCACGCCATCGACGGCGTGATGCGCGGCGTGGTCGCCGCCGACCGCCTCGACTAGGGGCCCTTGCGGTTTGGGTGCGCTGGTGGTGGCCCAGGCCACGTCCTGGGTGGTCACGTCCGTCTTCTGATGCGTTCGACCGGGATGAGTGATCAGTGCCGGTGAGCTGCGGCGGTCTTGGGGAGGGCGAGCATCGCGAGCGCAGCGAGCAGATAGGCAGCGACCTGCCAGGGCATCACCTGGGCCAGCGCGTGACCGAACACCACCTCGGGAGGACCGGCAGGGGTGCTCCTGGACGAGAGGGCGTTGAAGAAGACGGTGCCGAGCACTGCGACGCCGACCGCGCCGCCGATCTGGATGGCGGTCGAGAGCACACCGCCGGCCGCACCGGCGGCACGACCGGGGACTCCGGCCAGGACGACGTTGACCAGGATCGGGGCGCCCAGCCCCAGCCCGAGCCCGCCGAGGAACATCACCGCAGCCAGGGCCCAGTAGCCGGGGGCGACGCCGTCGCGCACGAGCCACCACGTCAGCCCCTGCGAGGCGGCCAGGGTCAGTGACCCGGTGACGAGCAGAGCTCGTCCGGCCTTGGCAGCCAGGGCGACTCCAGCGCCTGAGGTGATCATCGACCCGATCGCGTACGGCACGATGACCAGGCCCGTATCCCAGGCAGAACGACCGGTCCCGGCTTGCAGGTAGATCGACAGCACGAGGAAGAACGAGGCCAGGCCGCCGAAGAACAGCACCGACGCCGCAAGGCCGGCCGTGAACGGGCGCACCTGAAGGAGAGCCGGGTCGAGGACGGGTTCGCCGCCGCGACGCGCCAGGACTCGTTCGTAGGTGAGGAACCCGGCCAGCAGCACCACGCCGAGGGACAGGAGGCCCCAGCCCCAGGCGGGCCAGCCCCAGTCGCGGCCCTGCACCAACGGCAGGAGGAGCAGGAACACGCCACCAGCCGTCAGGACGGCCCCGACGACGTCAAGTCGAGACCGGGCCGGTGCGTGAGACTCGGGCAGTACCCGGACGCCGAGGGCGAGGGCCACCACCGCGACAGGGACGTTGATCCAGAAGATCGTGCGCCACCCCGAGCCCCACAGGTCGGCGTCGACGAGAGCCCCGCCGATGAGCGGGCCGGCCACCGAGGCGAGGCCCTGGACAGCGCCGTACGCGCCGAAGGCCTTGGCCATCGCGGCCGGCTCGAAGGAAGAGCGGATGATGCCGAAGACCTGCGGGACCATGAACCCCCCGGCCAGTCCCTGAACAGCGCGCATGCCGGTCAAGAAACCGGCACTCGGCGCCAGCGCACACGCCGCGGACGCCAGGGCGAAGCACGCCAGCGAGACCAGGAAGACCCGGCGCCGTCCGACGTCGTCACCGACCCGGCCCCCGGTGATCAGACCCGAACCGAGTGCCAGCGTGTACGCCGCCAGCATCCACTGCAGCTGCGCCTGGGTCGCATCCAGGTCGGCGGCGATGTGGGGGGCAGCCACCGTGACGATGGTGACGTCGAGCAGATCCATGAACGAAGCGAACAGCACCACGAGCAGAGGCATCGAGGCAGCACGCCCCCCGAGACGGCCCTGTCTTTGCGAGGCAGACCCCGCGGCGTCGGCGACGCCGTCAGGTTGAACGCGGGGTGGTGCTCCGGCAGCCGCGTCGGGGGTGGGACGGTCCGAGTGAGATCCAGTCATGGAATCACCGTCTCGGGGGTAGCGGACGCCGAGTGACCGCCACTGCGGGATGCTGAGGCCATGGCCGACACCTCCGCGCGGATCCTGCGCCTCCTCTCGCTGCTCGAGGCACGCCTGGAGTGGACCGGCCGTGACCTCGCTGAGCGGGTCGGTGTCTCGCCGCGAACGCTGCGCCGCGACGTCGAGACCTTGCGAGAGCTCGGCTACCCAGTCGACTCCATCAAGGGCCCGGGCGGTGGATACCGCCTGGGCGCTGGGGGAAAGTTGCCACCCCTGGTGCTCGACGACGACCAGGCGATCGCCATCGCGCTGGCTCTGCAGACGGCCCCCGCCACCGTCACCGGCATCGACTATGCCGTCGCTCGGGCCCTGACCACCCTGCGGCACGTGATGCCCGCACGGTTGCGGGCCGCCAGCGAAGCCTTCGAGGTCACCAACCTGCGCAACTACTGGGAGTTCTCCGCCCCACCCGTCGACGTGTCCACGTTGCGGGCCATCGGATCAGCAGTTCGGACCACCCGCACCCTGCGCTTCGACTACGCCGCCCCGGACGGGGCCGTCCCTGCGCCAGGCAATCCCGCTTTCAGTCCGCCCGTCGAGGTCGAGCCGCACCACCTCGTCGTCTGGGCCGGACGGTGGTACCTCATCGCCCGGCACGCCCAGCACGGCACCTGGGCGACGTACCGCGTCGACCGCGTCCACCCGAAGACCCCCGCAGGCAGGTCATTCACCCCACACCCCCTGACCCCCGACGACATCACCCGCCTGGTCATCCAGAACCCACACCGCGGTGACACCCCCGGCCAGTGGCAGTGCATCGGAACCGCCACGCTCCAGCTGCCCGCCGACGTCGTCGCCCGCTGGCCCCCCGGCGGATCCGTCGTCACCCCCATCAACGGCACCAGCTGCGCGCTGACCATCGGCGGCTGGTCCTGGGCGGGCGTCGCCGGGCTGTTCATCACCTTCGACACCGCGATCAGCGACGCATCCCCACCCGAGCTGGCCCAGGCCTTCGCCACCATCAAGGATCGGCTCGAGACCCCGGCCACCACGAGCTGACCGACGCACCGTGGCGGTCTGCGGCTACGGACGAGTGTGGCTACAAGGCATCCCGAACCTGGGCGGCGAGACCGTCGAGCACGTCACGCGCCGGCTGTTGGAAGGTGGCCGAGACGGTGAAACCGTCCCCCTCATTCCGAGGCACGACGTGCAGATGAGAGTGGAACACCTCCTGCCCGGCCGCCCGCCCGTCGGCCGGCCACAGATTCACTCCCGCCGGTGACAGCGCGGTTCGCAACGCCCCCGCGAGGCGCTGGGCAACCACCATCATCTGCGCGGCATCTCCAGGATCGAGGTCACCGAGGCCGGCGGCATGGGCGCGCGGGACGACCAACAGGTGGCCCGGCGTCGCAGGCGCGATATCCATGAAGGCCACGACCTGGTCGTCCGCATGGACGGTGCTCGACGGGATCTCGCCACGGGTGACACGGCAGAAGACGCACTCCATGGACGCACTCTGCCCGTTCGAGAGCACCGCCGCGAGTACCACTCGGTGCTGGGCACCCTCGGCGTGGCTCGTCCAGGGGGCGCCCAGATTTCCTAGCCTGATGGGGTGAGCGCGCCGCAGCCGTCCCGCCCCGGACTCCGTCTGACCCCGCGCGGGAGGGTCGTCCTCGCCGCGCTGGGTGTGCTGCTCGTCGTGGCCGTCGCCCTCGTGTTCCGCTCGTGCGCTGCCCCGGACCCCTCGCGTGCCCCGGCACCCAGCACCAGCAGCCCTGCCGCGGCGCGTCCCAGCGCGACGGCACCCACGGTCACCTCCGCCGCCACCATGGCGACCACTCCGGCGACCACCCTGCCGAGCTCAGCGACGCCGCGGCCGACGGCGACGACGAGGTCTGCGGCGGGCGGCATACCGCACTCGGGGGTGCGGGGAGACGGGACCTGGAGCGCGGCCTCGCTCACGATCGCGCCGGCGCGCACCACCCCGCGCGTCCACCGGTATGCCGTCAAGGTCGAGGGCGGCACCGGCATCGCGGCCGATGCCGCCGCGCGCGAGATCGCGGGCATCCTCGACGACCCGCGCGGATGGATCGGGGAGAAGGACGCGTCGTTCGCCCTGGTGCCGGACGCGAGCGCGGCCGAGTTCACGATCTACCTCGCGTCGCCGCCCACCGTGGACCGGATGTGCCTGCCGCTGCGCATGCTCGGCACCTGGAGCTGCCGCCACGGCGACGACGTGATCCTCAACTCCGACCGGTGGACGCTGATGACCCCGACGTATGCCGACCTGACGGCCTACCGCGCGTACATGGTCAACCACGAGGTGGGGCACTTCCTCGGGCACGGGCACGAGGAGTGCGGCGCCGCCGGACGCAACGCGCCCGTGATGATGCACCAGAGCAAGGGCGTCGGGTCGTGCCGGCCCAACCCGTGGCCGACACTCGACGGCGCCTGACCGACCGCCGCGGGGGAGCCGGCGTCAGGGGATCGCGAGGGCGGACAGCACCCGGCCGACGCTCGACCCGACCCCGAGCTCGTCCGCGACCTGCGACAGCAGCCGCGGGTCCACGACCTCCCGAGGCAGCCGCAGCGTCTCGCGGGTGAGACCCGGCAGTGGCGCGTCGGTCGCGACCTGCACGACCGTGGGCGCGACGTCCAGGTAGTCCGAGGCCGCCTCCAGCCGGGCCCGCCGGGCTCCCTTGATGGCGGGGTCCCCGCCGTCGACCGCGGCGCGCAGGGTGCGCAGGTCGCCATACGTCTCGATGAGCTGGGCCGCGGACTTCTCGCCGATCCCGGGCACCCCGGGCAGGCCGTCGCTGGTGTCGCCGCGCAGCACCGCCATGTCGGCGTAGGCGGGGCCCGAGGAGACGGCGTACTTCGCGAGCAGGTAGGCCTCGTCGACCACGTCGGCGTCGCGCACCCCGCCGCGCGCGGTGTAGAGCACCCGCACCGAGCGCCGGTCGTCCACGACCTGGAAGAGGTCCCGGTCGCCGGTCACGACGTCGATGGGCAGCTCGCCGGCGTAGGTGTGCACCAGCGTGCCGATGACGTCGTCCGCCTCGTAGCCCGCCGCGCCGACCCGGGCGATGCCGAGGGCGGCCAGCACGTCCACGATCGCCGGGACCTGCGGCGCCAGCGCGTCGGGGGTGTCCTCGGCGACGTCCGAGCCGTCCGCGAGACGGTGGGTCTTGTAGCTCGGGATCGCCGCCACCCGGAAGTCGGGGCGCCAGTCCTCGTCCCAGCACGCCACGAGGTGCGTGGGCCGGTGGGTCTGGACGAGCGTGGCGATCATGTCGAGGAAGCCGCGCACCGCGTTGGACGGCGGCGAGTCCGGCGTCTTGCGGCGGTCCGGGACGCCGTAGAAGGCGCGGTAGTACAGCGAGGCGGCGTCGAGGAGCATCAGGCGGGGACTCGCATCCATGCTGCCAGCGTAGGGGCACCCCGCCGCTAGACTGGCCGGATGGAGGCCGTCGACCAGCAGATCGTCCAGCACCTGACGCGGGACGGCCGGATGTCCTACACCGACCTCGGCAAGGCCACGGGCCTGTCCACGTCGGCGATCCACCAGCGGGTGCGGCGGCTCGAGGAGCGCGGGGTCATCACGGGATACCACGCCCGGGTGGATCAGGCGCAGGCGGGCCTGCCGATGGGGGCGTTCATCTCGATCGCCCCGCTGGACCCGACCGAGCCCGACGACATCCCCGAGCGGCTGCGGGGGATCTCCGCGATCGAGGCCTGCCACTCGGTGGCCGGCGACATGTCCTACGTGCTCCAGGTGCGCGTGGCGACGCCCCACGCGCTGGAGGAGCTGATCGCGCAGATCCGAGCGGCGGCCAACGTGTCCACCCGCACCACGGTGGTGCTGTCCACGCCCTGGGAGGGGCGGTCGGCGCTGGAGCCTCCGCAGGCGGGGTAGGGCGGGGGCAGGGTCGGGCGGCCAAGGCAGAGGGGCCAAGGCAGAGCGGCGTATGGCGGGGCGGGGTCCGGTCTAGGCGCCGGGGTTCTCGACGACCACGGCGAGGCCCTGGCCGACGCCGATGCAGATCGCGGCGAGACCGTAGCGGCCCCCGGTCGCGGCGAGCCGGCGCGCCACCGTGCCGAGCACCCGCATCCCGGAGGCACCCAGCGGGTGGCCGATCGCGATGGCGCCGCCCCAGCGGTTGACCACCCCGACGTCCAGACCGTCGCGCTCCCAGGCGTCCAGACACGCCAGCGACTGCGCCGCGAAGGCCTCGTTGAGCTCGACCGCGTCGATGTCGCCCCAGGTCAGGCCGGCGCGCCGGAGCGCCTGCTCGGCCGCCGCCACCGGGGCGTAGCCGAAGAGCTGCGGCTCGTTGCCGGCCTCGCCGCGGGACACGATCCGGGCAAGCGGGTCGCGCCCCAGCAGGTCGGCCGCCCGCTCGGAGCCCACGAACCCGGCCGACGCGCCGTCGTTGAGCGGTGATGCGTTGCCCGCGGTGACGGTGCCGCCCTCGGCGCGGAAGGCGGTGCGCAGGCCCGCCAGCGTCGCCGGGGTGGAGTCGGGCCGGATGCCCTCGTCGCGCGTCAGGTCGGCGCCGGGGACGGAGACCACGTGGTCGGCATACCGGCCCTCGTCCCAGGCCGCGGCGGTGAGCCGGTGGGACTCGGCCGCGAAGGCGTCCTGCCGCTCCCGGGAGACGCCGTGACGCTCGGCGAGCTGCTCGGTGGCCTCGCCGAGGCTGACGGTCCACTCGCCCGGCATGCGCGGGTTGACCAGGCGCCAGCCGAGCGCGGTGTTCTCGGCGGTGAGGTTGTGGGCGGGGTAGGGCTTGCTGGTCTTGGGCAGCACCCACGGGGCGCGGCTCATGGACTCGACCCCGCCGACGAGCACGAGGTCCGCGTCGCCGACCAGCACCTGGCGGGACGCGACCATTGCGGCGTCGAGCGAGGAGCCGCAGAGCCGGTTGACGGTGCTGCCGGGGATCGAGACGGGCAGCCCGGCGAGCAGGGTGGCCATGCGGGCGACGTTGCGGTTCTCCTCCCCGGCGCCGTTGGCGTTGCCGAAGGTCACCGCGTCGATCCGCTTCGGGTCGAGGCCGGGGGAGCGATCGACCAGGGCGCGCACCACGTGGGCGGCCAGGTCGTCGGGGCGGACCCCCGCCAGGGCGCCGCCGAACCGGCCGAAGGGGGTCCGGATGCTGTCGTAGAGGAAGGCGGTGGGGCGCGTCACGAGGGACCTTTCGGGAAGGGGTCGGGCAGGGGTTCAGCGGGCGATGTCGGCGGTGGTGGCCCGGGTCAGGGTGATCAGGTCGGTGGGGGTGAGCTCGACGTCCAGGCCGCGGCGGCCGCCGGAGACCAGGACGGTGTCGTGGCCGAGCGCCGCGGCGTGCACGACCGTCGGCAGCGGGCGCTTCTGCCCGAGCGGGCTGATGCCGCCCACGACGTAGCCCGACGAGCGTTGCGCCGCAGCGGGATCGGCCATCGTGACCCGCTTGACGTGCAGGGCCGTGGCGAGGGCCTTGAGGTCCAGCTGCCGGTCGACGGGGACGATCCCGACGGCCAGCCCGGCGCCGGTGTCCACCAGGAGGGTCTTGAGGACCCGTGCCGGGTCGACGCCCAGCGCCGCGGCGGCCTCGAGGCCGTAGGACGGGGCCGCCGGGTCGTGCTCGTAGGCCCGCACCTGGTAGCGCACCCCTGCGCGGTCGAGCGCGGTGGTCGCGGGCGTGGCGGGGGAGGCTGGGTTGCCGGACGGGGCGCGCTTGCTGGCCATGGGCCGAGCGTATGCCGCCCCCGCCCGGCTCTCAGCCCGCCGCCGGGGCGAGCGCGATGTCCGAGGGGTGCGTCGCCAGCGGCGTGACCTCGATCGTCATGTACGCGAACAGCGGGAGGTTCCAGAGGATCTCGTGGAGCCGCTCGTTGCTCTCGACGTCGAAGACCGAGATGTTGGAGTACTGGCCGGCGCACCGCCAGATGTGCCGCCACTCACCACCGCGCTGCAGGTCCTGGGAGTACGCCTTCTCGCGGGCCAGGGTGGCGTCCCGCTCCGCCGGATCCAGGTCGTGGGGGATCGCGACGTCCATCTTCACGGCGTACAGCATGGTGTGCTCCTCGGTGCGGGTGGTGGGTGGTGGCAGGGTCGAGGCTGGCTCAGGCGCGGACGGGGTCGATCACGAAGTCGTAGTCCACGACCTGGCCCTGGCCGTCGGCGGCCGGCCTGGGGTCGAGCATGAGCTCGGGCTTGACGGACGTGGCGATGTCGTCCTCGTTGTGGGGGTCGCCGGGGAAGTAGAGCTGCGCGGTGAGCAGCTCGTGGTCGGGCGCCGAGACCTTGAGGTGCATGTGGGCGGGGCGCCAGGCGTGCCAGCCCGCGGCGGCGATCAGCTTGCCGCAGGCGCCGTCGGTGGGGATCTGGTAGGGGGCGGGGATGATCGAGTGGATCTCGAAGCGGCCCTCGTCGTCGGTGGTGAAGGTGCCGCGGAGGTTCCACTCGGGCAGGCCGGGGGCGTACTGGCTGTAGAAGCCGCCTGCGTCCGCGTGCCACAGCTCGACCTTGGCGTGGGGGAGGGCGGAACCGTCGGTGGTGCGCACCTGACCCTGGAAGGTCAGGGCCTCGCCGGGCTCGTCGTCGCGCATCGGGATGGTGCCGTGCGAGCCCTGCTCCGGGGAGTCCGGGACGTAGTACGGACCCTCGATGGAGCCCTTGTTGCCCTGACGGTGATCGGTGTTGACGTCCTCGACGACGTGCTCGAACCACACGTCGAGAAAGAGCGGCCACTCGCCGTCCTCGCCGACCTGGATCAGCCAGGACTTGAGGACGTCGTACTCCTCGTAGGTGAGGCGGTGCTTGCGGATGACCTCGTGGAGGGCCTCGATGGCCTCGGTGGCGATCGCGTCGACGCGCTCCTGCGGGACCTCGAGGGTGCGCTGCTTCTTGCGGAAGGCGGCGGTGGCGTTGGCGCCGGAGTCGGCGGCGCGCGCCTCGAGCGTGGTCGGGGTGGGCTGGGTGGTGTCGGTGCTCATGGTCTCTCCTTGGGGTGGCATCGGTGCCACCGGTCTGTGGTGTGCGGTGCGGGTCGTGCTGGCGGGTGGCGGCGGGGCGGTGGTGCCGTGCGGTGAGAGGCCGTATGGCGCCCCGCCGTCAGAGGTCGACGCGGTAGTGCTGGAGCTTGTCCTCGTCGACGGTGACCCCGATGCCGGGGCGGCCGCTGACGGCGAGCATGCCGTCGTGGATCTGCAGGGGCTCGGCGAGCAGGTCGTCGCTCATGTCGAGGAAGTTGGACAGCTCGCCCGCGCGGCGGGTCGTCGCGTCGTAGGCCGAGCCGAAGGCGACCGCGCACGCGGTGCCCAGCTGCCCGTCGATCTGGTTGCCGATCACGACCTCGACCCCGAGGCCCTGGCACTGGTGCAGGACGCGGCGGGAGTCGGTGAAGCCGGTGCGGGCGGTCTTGATGCTGATGGCGTTCGCGGAGCCGCCGAGCAGCTCGCGCGTCACCTCTCCGGGGGTGGTGGCGCTCTCGTCGGCGACGGTGGGGATGGTGGTGCGGGACGCCAGCCAGCGGCGACCGAGCACGTCGTCGGCGGGGCACAGCTCCTCGGCCAGGGTGAGGTCGAGGTCGGCCATCGCGTCCAGGGCGCGGGCCGCCTCGGACGGGGTCCATCCGCGGTTGCCGTCGACGTAGAGCTCCACCGCGTCGCCGAAGTGCTTGCGCAGGGCCCGGCACACGTCGACGTCGAGGCGGAATGGGCGACGCCCGACCTTGACCTTGAAGGTCGTGATGCCGTACGTCGAGCGCATGCGCTCGGCCTCGTCGACCATGGCCGCCGGGTCGGCGAAGCCCAGCATATGACTCACCTGCATGCGGTCGGCGTAGCCGCCGAGCAGCTCGGTGACCGGGCGCCCGAAGGCCTGGCCCACGACGTCCCACAGGGCCATGTCCAGGGCGGCCTTGGCCGTGGGGTTGCCGACGGTCCGGCGCAGCCGGGCGTGGATCCGCTCGCGGTGCAGCGCGTCGGTCCCGACGACGGCCGGGGCAAAGATCTGGGAGATGACGGCGACGATCGAGGCCTGGGTCTCGCCATACGTGAACGGACGAGACGGAGCCTCGGCCACGCCCACGAGGCC
Source organism: Arsenicicoccus sp. oral taxon 190 (assembly GCF_001189535.1). Taxonomy (NCBI): domain Bacteria; kingdom Bacillati; phylum Actinomycetota; class Actinomycetes; order Micrococcales; family Intrasporangiaceae; genus Arsenicicoccus; species Arsenicicoccus sp. oral taxon 190. The sequence goes on along the minus strand of NZ_CP012070.1, from coordinate 2,673,269 downwards.
GCCCGCGGTGCGCACCCGGACGAGCACGTGCTCGGCGACGCTCACCGACCCGCTGGCAAAGGCCAGGGGCTTGCGGTAGGGGATGGCGAAGGGAATGGTCTCCACCTCGGTGATGGTGAGGTCGGCGCTGCTGGCGCCGGGCGCAGTGGACGCAGTGGCCGCAATGGTCGGGAGGGCGGTCATCGGGGGGCCTTCCGATCGGGGTCGGCCTGCAGGAGGTCGTGCTCCTCGAGGGTCTGCACGAAGGCCTCCACCAGGGGGTTGGGCTGGTCGGCACGCCACGCGAGCGCCAGGTCGACGGTCGCGGTGCCGGGCAGGTCGGCGAAGGTCACGCCCTCCAGGCCGGAGGCGCGGGTCGAGGCCGGGACCAGGGCGATGCCGAGGCCGCCGGCCACGAGGGAGAGCAGGGCCGACATCTCGGTGACCTCGTGCTCGATGGTGGGGTAGAAGCCGGCGTCCAAGCAGGTGCGCACCACGGCGTCGGTCACCACCGAGCGCGCGCTCGGCGCCAGGACGACGAAGGACTCCTCGACCAGGGCGTCGACGGTGACCTCCGGGTCGTCGACGAGGCGGTGGCCCGACGGCAGAGCGAGCACGAGGGGCTCGCGGGCGATCAGGCGAGTGGCCAGGCGGTCGTCGCGGACGGGCAGGCGCAGGACACCGACGTCGATGCGACCCGCGTCGAGGTCGTGCACCTGCTGCGGCGTGAGGCGGTCGGTCTGGATCTGCAGGCCCACCCCCGGCATACGGGCCTTGACCAGGGCAGCCATGCGGGGGAGGTAGCCGTAGGTCGCCGACCCGGTCAGCGCGATCCGCAGGACCCCCACCTGGCCGCGGGCGATGCGGCGGGTGCGCTCCACGGTGTCGTCGAGCGCCGCGAGGGTGCGCCGGGCGTCGGCCACGAAGACCTCGCCGGCCGGCGTCAGCGCGACGGTGCGGGTGGTCCGCTCGAACAGCTCGACCTGGAGCTCGTCTTCGAGCTGGCGGACGGCCTGGGACAGCGGCGGCTGGGAGATGTGCAGCGAGCGCGCGGCGCGGCCGAAGTGACGTTGCTCGGCCACGGCGACGACGTAGCGCAGATGACGCAGCTCCATCGGTGACCTCCTCGTCGGTGAGGGCAGTGCGTTCGCTCCGTCATCACGGTAGAGCCGCCCGATTGATCTACACAAATACCTGTTTAAGCCTCATTGATAGGCAGCAGGTGTCAATAGCACCTGGGTCAACCCTGGGCAGATGACCGGGGCGAGACCCCTCGGACGACGGCGGCAGTGGTCTGGGGCACGCGGCCAGACCGCCTCTGCCGCACCGCAGTCCGTGCCGACGACGCCACAGGAGGAACCATGCCGCACCCCACCGGCACCCCGAAGTTCGATCTGGACCAGGCCGTGGTGGAGCGCCCCGAGGAGCGCGTCTGTCGCCGGGCGCGCCCGCCTGGGCGGCGGAGGACCCGCCACCGCCCGCCTGACCGGACCCCGGCACCCCGCACGATCCAGGTGGACTGACCTCTAAGTAGGGGAGGAGGGAACAGGGGGAGGGGCGCTCAGACCAAGGAGGCGGTGCGCGAGGCCGCCGCGGCAGCGAGCTCCGCCGCGTGCGCAGCGGCCACGGCACCCTCGTCGCGCTGCTCGCGCCACCAGCGCTGCCCGCTCTCGGGGAGGGTGTAGATCGGGTCGTAGTAGGCGTAGTCCGTGCTGGTGACGTCGACCTCCTCGCCCTCGATCGACGTGCGGTAGTTCTTGCGCCACAAGGAGATTCCGCGCTCGCGGTCGTACTCCTCGACCTGGTGCACCCACCGCTTGCCGACGAACGGCACGTCGCAGACGATGCGCGGCGTCGCGAAGCCGGGCAGGTATCCCATGATCGCGTGCTGCAGCTGCTGGGCCTCGACGAGCGACAGCCGCCAGTGCTCGCTGAACGGGATCATGTCGCACATGTAGAAGTAGTAGGGGTTGATCGCTGCCTCGTCACGCATCGTGAAGCACAGGTCGAGCAGCGCCTCGGGCGTGTCGTTGATGCCGCGCATCAGCACGCCCTGGTTGCGGATCGACCGCACCCCGGCCTCGTGCAGCAGCCGGGTGGCGGTGGCGACCGCGGGGGTCACCGACTGCACGTTGTTGATGTGGGTGTGGATCGCGAGGCCGACGCCGCGCCGGGCCGCCGTCCAGGAGACCCGGCCCACACCCTCGACCACGTCGGGCGCCGACCAGTGCTGGGGCAGGCCCATGAGCGCCTTGGTGGCGAGGCGGATGTCGCGGATGTTGTCGATCTCCAGCAGGCGCATGAGGAAGGACTCGAGGTTCTTCCACGGCATGTTGGCGACGTCGCCGCCCGAGACCACGACGTCGCGGACCTGCGGGGACCCCTTGAGGTAGTCGATCATCGCGTCGAGCCGGTCGACGGGCTTGCCGGCGAGCTTGAGCTTGGTGACCTGCGCCGTGGAGTTGCCGACGAGGTCCATGCGCGTGCAGTGGCCGCAGTACTGCGGGCAGGTGGGCAGCAGCTCGGCGAGCACCTTGGTGGGGTAGCGGTGGGTGAGCCCCTCCGCCACCCACATGTCCGCCTCGTGCAGGGAGTCCCGCGAGGCGTGGGGGTGGCTCGCCCAGTCCGTGCGCCGGTCGGAGTACACCGGGAGCATGTAGCGGCGGACCGGGTCCGCGAGGAACGCGGCGCTGAACTCCGCTCCCGCCGCCGGCATGGGGGCGTCGACGGCCGGGACCATGGTGTTGAGCATCTGCGGCGGCACCAGCATCGACATGGTGGCCCGCTCGGCCTGGTCGCGCTCGAGGTCGGCGTAGACCTCCTCGGTGAGCAGGTCGCCCATGAGCTCGCGCAGCTGCCGGACGTTCTTGACGCACCGGGTGCGCTGCCACTGGGCGCTCGCCCACTCCTTGTCGGTCACGTCGCGCCAGCCCGGCAGCCGCCTCCAGTCGGGCTCCACGAGCTCGCGCCGACGGTAGACGTATGGTTGCTCCATCGCGCTCATGACCCCTACGGTAGCGGAGAGTTTGCGGCCTGCAAGAGTGTGGGCAACAGTTTTTGCATCATCACCCATCTCGGAGTGGAGAATCGGCATGGACAGTGCGCACATCACCCGTCCCGGCGCAGCTGCCCCCACGCCCCCTGCGACCGGCGCCTCGCCATACGGCCTGCACCGGGTGATCCTCGGCCCCGGCGAGCGACCCGCCCTGCCGCAGGCCGCCCGGCGGCTCGACGACCGGCCCGAGATCTGGCCCGACGAGATCCGCGTGTGCGTGGAGACCCTCAACCTCGACGCCGCGAGCTATCGCCAGCTCCGGGGGTCGTATGCCGGGAGCGCCCTGCGCCAGGCGGTGCTCGACATCGTCGGCGAGCGCGGCAAGATGCAGAATCCCGTCACGGGGTCCGGCGGCATGCTGATCGGCACGGTGGACGAGGTCGGCCCCGAGAGCCCGCTCGGGCTGCGGCCGGGGGACCGCGTGGCCACCCTGGTGAGCCTGTCCCTGACGCCGCTGCGGATCACCGACGGGCTCGCCCGGTGGGACGGCGAGGACGAGCGGATCCCGGCCGAGGGCCACGCCATCCTCTTCGGCCGCTCGATCGCCGCGGTCCTGCCCGACGACCTCGACCCCGAGCTCGCGCTCATGGTCATGGACGTCTGCGGCGCCCCGGCGCTGGTGGACCGCGTGGTGCGGGAGCACCGGTCGCGCACCGGAGCGGCGCCCGACGTGCTCGTCCTCGGCGGCGCCGGCAAGTCGGGCTCCCTGTCGCTCGCCGCCGCACGCCGGGCCGGGGCGGCCCACCTCACCGCGGTCGTCCCCGTCCAGGCGGAGGCGGACCTGCTGTCGGGCACGACGCTCGCTGACGACGTCGTCCTGGCCGACGCGCGAGACCCCCTCGGGCTCCTCGATGCCGTCGAGACCGCCCACGGCCCGGCCGACGTCACGGTCGTGTGCGTGGACGTGCCGGGCTGCGAGCACCCGTCCATCCTCGTGACCCGCGACGGCGGGACGATCGTCTACTTCTCCATGGCCACCAGCTTCAGCGCCGCCGCGCTCGGCGCCGAGGGCCTGGCGGCCGACGTGCGCATGCTCGTGGGCAACGGCTACACCCCGGGGCACGCGGCCCTGGCGCTCGACCTGCTGAGGTCCGACCCGTCGGTGCGCGCGTTGTTCGAGGGGCGTCTGGCGCCCCGGGCACACTGACCCCATGCGACGACGCACCCTCTACCGCAACGGCCACGTCTACGTCCCCACCCGCGGCTTCCCCACAGCCATGCTGGTGGACGACACGCGGGTGCTCTGGGTCGGCGGCGAGGCCGACGCCGACGGCCAGGTGGACGAGGCCGACCGGGTGGTGGACCTGCACGGGTGCCTGGTGACGACGCCGTTCGTCGACCCGATCCACTTCGTGGCCGAGAGCGCCGAGTGGCGCTCGCTGACCCAGCTGACGGGGGCGCGCTCGCTGACCGACGCGCTGGACCGGCTGGCGGCCGCCGCCCGCACGTCGCAGGGCCCGGTGACGGGCTTCGGCTACGACGAGGGACGCTGGCCCGAGCAGCGCCCGCCGGCGCCCGAGGAGCTGGCTCGCGCCGTGGAGGGACGACCGGCCGTCATCCTGCGGGCGGACAAGGGGGCCTGCGTCTGCTCCCCGGCGTTCACCGCCGGCGCCGCGCAGGTGGGGGTGGACACCCGCGGCCTGGCCGACATGACGCGCAGGCCGGGCCTCGGCGCGCTCCTCACGGCGATCGTGGCGCAGCGGACGCCCGCCCAGCAGCAGGCGATCCTCGACGGCGCCCTGTCGGCCGCGGCGGCCCACGGCATCGGCTGCCTGCACGACCACATCTCCAGCCCGCGGCTCCTGGACGGCTTCACGACGACGCGCCCGCAGCTGCCGGGCCCGGTCGTGCAGCGCTACCTGCGGCACGTCTGCCGCCCCGACGAGGACCCCGCCGTGCTCCTGCGGGAGCACGACCTGCACGGCTTCATGCTGCAGGTCGACGGGCCGGTCAACAGCCACCAGGCGGCCCTGCACGAGACCTACATCGACCTGCCCGGCCAGGTCGGCCCCGACCCGATGCCCGCCGAGACGATCGCCGAGCACCTCGTCGCGGCATCGCTCGCCGGGATCCGCACCAGCCTCGTCGCGATGGGGGACCGGGCGGCCGACGCCATGATCGACGGCATGCGCACCGCGGTGCGGACCGTGGGGCTGGACCGCTTCCGCTCGCTGCGCCACCGCACCATGACCCTGGCCCTGGCGGACCCGCGCGTGCTGGGCACGCTGATCGACCTCGGCGTGGTCGTGGTGCGCGTCCCCCAGGTGGACAGCCGTTGGGGAGGGCCGGAGGGGGACTTCACGCGGGCCCTCGGCACCGTCCGGGCGCGAGAGATGATGCGCTTCGGCTCGCTCGGCGTCGACGGCCTGCTCAGCGCCCTCGCCAGCACCTCGCCGTGGCTGGACCTCGACCCGTGGCAGACCCTGCGCTCCGCCCGCTGGCACCGGTTCGAGGAGGAGCGGGTCTCTGTGGGAGAGGCCTTCCACGCCCACACGGTGGGCGGCTGGCACGCCTCCGGCCACGACACCCGCGGCTACCTCGGCGTCGGGCTCCCGGCCGACTTCGTGGTGTGGGAGGTGCCGCCGGGCGAGCTCGGCGAGGGCCCGCACTCCCAGCTCGAGACCCCCGGCCTGCCGCGGCTGCGCCCGGAGGCCCCCACCCCCCGCGCCCTGCTGACGGTCGTCGGCGGACGCACGATCCACGAGAGCGAAGGAGCTCTGCCATGACCCGCACACCCGCGCCGGGTGCCCGCGCCCACCTCGACCTGGACCCGCAGGTCGTGCGTCGCGCGAGGAGCCTCGCCCGCCGGGCGGGACGCCCGGTCGTCCGCCTGGCGCAGGAGCACACCACGGTCTCGGTCGAGCGCGCCACGCTGCGCCTCGCGGGGCTGGCCGGCGCCGACCACGAGCGCGTCCCGTGGGTCAACCACCTGGTGGCGGGCGTGCGCGACCAGGTCGGGCTCGAGGGCGGGGTCACCACGCCGGTGCACGACGCCCTCGCGCGCGGCGAGGCCCCCGACCTGCTCACCCTGGCGCAGAAGGCCGCTGCGGGCGCCGTGACCTTCCGTGTGCCGGAGGGCAAGGACCGCACTGCCGCCCAGCGCCTCGCGAGACGTGCCGTCACCCAGGGGATGACGCGCATCGACCGCCAGCGCGCCGCCCGGGAGCGCCTGATCGCCAAGGTCGGCGACGCCCCCGCCCGCCCGTGGGTCTACCTCATCGTCGCGACCGGCGACATCTACGAGGACATGCCGCAGGCCCAGGCCGCGGCCCGCGGGGGCGCGGACGTCATCGCCGTCATCCGCTCGACCGGCCAGTCGCTGCTGGACTACGTCCCGGAGGGCGCCACCCGTGAGGGCTACGCGGGCACCTACGCCACGCAGGAGAACTTCCGGCTGATGCGGGCCGCGCTGGACGAGACGAGCAAGGAGCTCGGCCGCTACGTGCGCCTCACCAACTACGCGTCGGGGCTGTGCATGCCCGAGATCGCCACGCTGGCCGGCCTCGAGCGGCTGGACATGATGCTCAACGACTCGATGTACGGCATCCTCTTCCGCGATATCAACCCCATCCGCACCTTCGTCGACCAGCGGTTCTCCCGCCAGATCCACGCGCGCGCGGGGATCATCATCAACACCGGCGAGGACAACTACCTCACCACCGCCGACGCGGTGGAGGCGGCGCACACGGTCACCGTCAGCCAGCTGCTCAACGAGTACTTCGCCAAGGAGGCGGGGCTCGCCGACTGGCAGCTCGGTCTGGGGCACGCCTTCGAGATCAACCCGGACCTGCCCGACTCCTTCCGGATGGAGCTGGCCCACGCCATGCTCGCCCGGGACCTCTTCCCCCGGGCCCCGCTGAAGTGGATGCCCCCGACCAAGCACATGACCGGCGACGTCTTCCGCGGCTACCTGCTCGACGGGTTCTTCAACCTCGTCGGCGGCCTGACCGACCAGGGCATCCTGCTCGTGGGGATGATGACCGAGGCCGTCGTCACCCCCTTCCTGTCCGACCGGGACCTCGCCCTCCAGAACGTCCGCTACGCCCTGGAGGCCGGCCGCGGGTTGCGCGAGGACTTCCGCCCGCCCACCGACGGCTTCATCCAGACCCGGGCCCGCCGGGTGCTCTCCGAGGCCGTGGACCTGCTGGTGCGCATCGCCGACGACACCCTTCTCGAGGCCATCGCGGACGGCACCTTCGGCCTCATGAAGCGCCCTGCTAACGCCGGCAAGGGGCTGGACGGCGTCGTGCGCAAGGGACCCGACTACGACAACCCGACCATGACGCTGCTGGAGGAGGGGAGCGCGCGATGAGCGACCTGATCAGGCCGTATGGCGACACCACCGGCGACGGGATGGTGCAGGTCTCGTTCACGCTGCCCGTGCCCCACGACAAGCGTGCCGAGGGCGCGGCGCTGCAGCTCGCCGAGAAGATGGGGATGCGGCCCGCGCTGCTGGTTCACGCCAAGGCGATCGGCCCGGACTTCACGTTCTTCGTGGTCTACGGCAGCGTCACGCACCTGGTCGACCTGCGCGACGTGCAGGTGGTCGAGCGCGACTACCCGCTGCTCGCGGCCAAGGACGTCAACGCCGCCCTCAAGAAGCAGCTGCGCCGCCCCCTCGTCGTGGTGGGGGCGTGCATCGGCACCGACGCGCACACCGTCGGCATCGACGCGATCCTCAACATCAAGGGCTTCGCGGGGGAGAAGGGCCTGGAGTACTACTCCGAGATCACCGTCGTCAACCTCGGTGCCCAGGTGCTGGTGCCGGACCTCGTCGAGCGCGCCCGCGCCGAGCAGGCCGACGCGGTGCTGGTGTCCCAGGTTGTCACCCAGCGCGACGCCCACATCCACAACACGCAGGAGATGTCCGCGGCCTTCCGGGAGGCCTACCCGGCGGGTCGGGCGCCGTTGCTCGTCGTCGGCGGACCCCGCTTCGACGAGGGCTCGGCGGCCACGCTCGGGGTCGACCGCGTCTTCGGCAAGGGGACGACGCCCGGCGAGGTGGCCTCCTACCTCGTCCACGCCATCACGACCCGGGGTGCCGACGCGTCCGGCGACCCGCCCCGGGGCACCCGCCAGCCTGCCCGCAACCGGAAGGATCCCCGATGACCACCGCCACCGTCGGCGACACCGTCGTTCACCGTCGCTACGTCCCCTACTCCCACGCCCACTACGCCGGCAACCTCGTCGACGGCGCCTACTCGCTGGCCGCCTTCGGTGACGTGGCGACCGAGATGTGCATCCGGACCGACGGCGACGAGGGGCTCTTCGCGTCCTACCAGGACGTGCAGTTCCGGGCGCCGGTGCGGGCGGGGGACTGCCTGGAGATCAGCTGCACCGTTGTGCGGGTCGGGCGCCGGTCCCGGGAGCTGGACTTCGAGGTCCGCGTGGTCGCCCGTGGCAACCCGGCCCGGGGCGAGTCCGCCGCCGACGTCCTGGACCCGCCGCTGGTCGCGACGACGGCCCGCGGGGTCGTGGTGGTCCCCGGCCCGGCCGCATAGCGGTCGTCGGTGGGCCCGGCTGTTGGAGCAGACCGCCCTGATGCCGCACCTGCCACGGAGCGCTGAGTCCGGTTTGACGGTGGGTCACCGCATTAGTCCGGACGGTGAATCGCGTCACTCCTCGGCGTGTCGCACGCGACACGCCGAGGTTCGTGATCGAAACGAGACCCGTCAGCACCCCGCTGACCTGCAGGGATGCGTAAAACCGCTGGTCAGCGGGGGTTTGACAGCTGCAGTGGGCAGGGCTCTAGGTTGTCGGTGGTTGTCCGGCCTGGGAGCGAGGCACTCGCGACCGTTCGGGGCTCTGGGATCGCTGTGCGCAACCGCGCACGGAGGGGACCCGCTCCAACCCTCGGACAGCAGCTCGGCCCGCACGCCTAGTAGAAAACGGTGCGGCCTCGACCATGCGTCGGCCGCGGCGGTCCCAACGGCGTGCGGGCTGTGCTGCGCCCAGTGCCGGCACCACTAAGGTGTCGCGGGTGCGCCGCATCCTCTTCGCCGCTGCCGGCGGTCTCGCCCTGTGGCTGTCGTGGCCGTCCCACGACCTCTGGGCGCTGGCCCCGGTCGGCATCGCCCTGCTCGCGCTGGCCAGTCACGCCGCGGGCGCGCGACGCGGCTTCGGCATCGGCGTCGTGGCCGGCCTGGCGGCCTACCTGCCGGCGCTGCACTGGTCCGGGATCTACGTCGGCAACCTGCCCTGGGTCGCGCTGAGCGTCCTGGAGGCGCTCTACGTGGGCCTGACCGCGGCGGCCTGCGGCTGGCTCTCGCAGCGACCGGGACGCGCCCTGCCCTACCCGCTCGTCGTGGCCGCAGCCTGGACCGTGGGGGAGTGGCTGCGGTCGGTGACCCCCTTCGGCGGCTTCCCCTGGCTCAAGATCGCCTTCGGCCAGGCCGACGCCCCCATCCTGCCGCTCGTGCGGTGGGTCGGCACCCCCGGCCTGACGGCCGCGGTCGCCCTCGTCGGCGGGCTCCTCGCCGCTGCGGCGCTCGCCGTGGTCCGGGCCCGTGGGGGCGTGACCAGGGCGGCCGGGCGGGCGGGCGGGCCCCGGCATACGGCCCGGGTCCTCGCGCCGCTGCTCGCCGCGGCGGCCATCACCTGGGGGCCCGCGCTGCTGCCGGTGCCCACGGACGGCGACCCGATGGACGTGCTCGCGGTGCAGGGCAACGTCCCCCGCGCCGGGCTGGACTTCAACGCCGAGCGTCGCCAGGTGCTCGACAACCACGCCGCGCAGACCCGTCGCGCGATCGACCAGGGGAGCGCGGCCGGGCGCCCCACCCCCGCCCTGGTGGTCTGGCCCGAGAACTCCTCCGACATCGACCCGGTCCGCAACCCCGATGCCGGCCAGGTCATCTCCGACACCGCGGCGCACGCCCAGGCGCCCATCCTGGTCGGCACGCTGCGCACCGACGACCACGGCCTCATCAAGAACACCACGATGCTGTGGAGCCCCGGCCGCGGCCCGGTCGCCGACTACGCCAAGCGGCACCCCGTGCCCTTCGCGGAGTACATCCCCTACCGGTCCTTCTTCCGGCACTTCAGCGACAAGGTGGACCTGCTGACCCACGACTTCAGCGCCGGCACCACCGTCGGGGCGATGCCCGTGCCCACCCGCTCCGGGCCGGTCACCGTGGGTCTCGGGATCTGCTTCGAGGTCGCCTACGACGACATCATGCGCGACGCCATCACCCACGGCTCGCGCCTGCTGGCGGTGCAGACCAACAACGCCACGTTCGGCTACACCGACGAGTCCTACCAGCAGCTCGCGATCTCCCGGGTCCGGGCCGTGGAGATGGGCCGGTCCGTCGTGCACATCTCCACCGTGGGCGCGTCCGCGCTGATCACCCCCGACGGGGTGGCGCACCAGCAGACCGCGCTCTTCACCCCCGCCGGGCTGCGCGCGGACCTGCCGCTGCGCTCGGAGACGACACCCGCTGTCCGCATCGGCGACCTCCCGGTGTGGCTCGGCATGGCGGTGCTGCTGGCCGGGGCCCTGTGGAGGACGACCGGGCGCCGCACCCGCCGCGGCTAGGCTGACCGGAACCAACGCGACCCCTGGACGGTTGACACTGACATGCGCACCCTGGTCCTCATCCCGACCTACAACGAGCGGGACAACCTGCCGCTGATCGTGCGCCGCCTGCGCGACGCGGTCCCCGACGCCGACCTCCTGGTCCTCGACGACAGCTCCCCGGACGGCACCGGGGACGTCGCCGACGCGCTCGCCGCGGCCGACGACCGGGTGCGGGTGCTGCACCGGCGCGGCAAGGAGGGGCTCGGCGCCGCCTACCTCGCCGGGTTCCGGCAGGGCCTCGCCGAGGGCTACGACGTCCTGGTCGAGATCGACGCCGACGGCTCCCACCAGCCCGAGCAGCTCCCGAGCCTGCTCGCCGAGCTCGCCGACCCCGACGTCGCCCTGGTCATCGGGTCGCGGTGGGTCCCCGGCGGCGGCATCGTCAACTGGCCGTGGCACCGCAAGCTGCTCAGCGTCGGCGGCAACGCCTACATCCAGGTGATGCTCGGGATGCCGGTGCGCGACGCCACCGCGGGGTTCCGTGCCTACCGCGCCGACACGCTGCGGCGGATCGGGCTGCACGACGTCGAGTCCCTCGGCTACTGCTTCCAGACCGACCTGACCTGGCGCACCGCTCGGGCCGGCCTCGCCATCCGGGAGGTCCCGATCACCTTCGTCGAGCGCGAGATCGGTGACTCCAAGATGAACGGCGACATCGTCCGCGAGTCCATGCTGCGGATCACCCGCTGGGGCCTGAGCCACCGCGGCGGCCAGCTGCGCGCCCTCGCGCCGGCGCCGCGCACCGAGCGGTGGGAGTCGCTGTGAGCACCCCCACGCGGCATCGCTCCCGGTGGCCCGCGCTCGTCCTGGTGCTGCTCGTCGTCGTTCCGGTCGTCGAGGTCGCCGTCATCATCGCCGTCGGCAAGGTGATCGGCGGCTGGCCGACCGTCGCGGCGCTGCTGCTGCTGTCGGCACTCGGCGCCTACCTGCTCAAGCGGGAGGGCCGCGCCGCCTGGCGCGCTCTGCAGGAGGCGATCGCGAGCGGGCGGATGCCCGCCGGTGAGCTGTCGGACGGCGCCCTGGTCCTCGTCGGCGGGACGCTGCTGCTGGCCCCCGGCTTCGTCACCGACGCGCTCGGCCTGCTGTGCCTGCTGCCCGTCACCCGACGCCCGGCGCGCACCCTGCTGACCCGGGTCGTCACGCGGCGGCTGCTCTCGAGCGGTCCCGGCGTGCGGGTCTACCGGCCGTATGCCGGCGGCCCACCGCACGGCCAACCGCCCACCTTCGGCCGCCCGCCCACCTCCGGCGCCGACGGTCGCACCGGACCGCAGCGCCCCGACGACGACATCATCGAGGGCGAAATCCTCTAGCTCCCCTTCCCCCCTTTGCCCGCGATCGTGGACGTCTTGGGCGCCGGGGGAACCAAACCCGTCCACGTTGTCGGGGGGCGGGGGCGTGGGCGCCGGGGGAACCAAACCCGTCCACGTTGTCGGGCGGGGGCGGGGGGGACATGACGACGGCCCGGACCCCAGTCGGGGTCCGGGCCGTCGTGGCGTCAGCGAGGCGTCAGGCGGTGCGCTTGGGGCGCGGCTTCTCCCCGCGCGACTCGCGCAGCAGGGTGAGGCGCTCCTCCAGCAGCTCCTCCAGCTCCTTGACGGAGCGACGCTCCAGCAGCATGTCCCAGTGGGTGCGGGCGGGCTTGGCGGGCTTCTCCTCAGGAGCGTCACCGCCCTGCAGCCGACCCAGCTCGCCGCAGCGGCACTCCCAGGTGCCGGGCACCTCGGCCTCGATGGAGAAGGGCAGCTCGGTCACGTGGCCCTGCGGGCACGTGTAGGCGACGATCTGCCGCTCGCTGGGGACGACGCCGTCATCGGTCTCCATGCTGAAGGACCCGAGTCGCGATCCACGCAGTGAACGCTCGGCCATGTCAAACCCCTTTCGATCGGCTCCGCGGAGCCATCCGGTCTACGGATCACCCAGGTGAACGCCGGCACGACCGGGGTTGTTCCTGGGATGCGGCCCGCTGGTTGGATGCCGCCACGGGCGGCGCCATGCTGGCGAGACCGACCCAAAGCCTTCATTCTAGACGACTGCGGGCTGCGCATTGCCGGCTGCGCGGATACCGGCGCGCACGTCGACCTTGGACAGCAGCACTCCGCCGACGACGAAGAAGACCACGAGCGCGACGATGGACAGGCGGTAGGAGTGCGTCCACTGCTGCATCAGGCCGAAGAGCAGCGTGCCGAACCAGCTGGTCCCGCGCTCCATCGCCTGGTAGAGGCTGAAGAACTCCGACTCCCGCCCGCGGGGGACCAGCTGGCTGTAGAGGGAGCGCGACAGGGCCTGGGTGCCGCCAAGCACGACACCGATGAGCACCCCGAGCGCCACGAAGGCGGGGAAGCTGCCCCGGGGCACCACGAACGCCACGGCCACCACCACCGTCCACACGACCAGGCTGGCCAGCACCGTGCGGTGCGCACCGAATCGCGCGGCCAGCCGCCCGAAGCCGAGCGCCCCGCCGACGGCGACGACCTGGACGACCAGGAAGGTCAGCAGCACCTGCGACTGCGCCATACCGAGCTCGCTGGACCCGAAGAGGCTCGAGGCGCTGATCACCGTCTGGATGCCGTCGTTGAAGAAGAGGTAGGCGAGCAGGAAGAGCAGGGTCTGGGGGTAGCCACGCAGCTCGGTGAGGGTGTCGCGGAGCTGGGCGAAGGCCCCGCCCACCGTGCCGGCGCGCGGGCCGGCGTCCGGTGGCAGGTCGTCGGGCAGCGGCTGCGGTGGCAGGTCCCGCAGGCCGAGCACGGGGATCAGGGTGAAGACGCCCCACCACAGCCCGGCGGAGAGCAGGCTGATCCGCACCGCCTGGTCCGTCGTCAGCCCGAGCCTGTCGTGGACCGTGAGCAGCCCGAAGTTGGCCGCCAGCAGCAGCGCCCCGCCGACGTAGCCCAGCGCCCAGCCGCGGGACGAGACGCGGTCCCGGTCGTCGGGTCCGGCGATCCGGCACAGGATGCCGTCGTAGATCACGAGCGTGCACCCCAGGCACAGCGACGCCACCATGAGCAGCGCCACCCCGAGCTGCCAGCCGGTGCCCTGGACGAAGACCATGGCCGCCGCCGCGGCCGCCCCGACGGCCGCGAACCAGCCGAGCAGCCGCTGCGGCGCCGCGGACCGGTCGGCGACGGCGCCCACCGCGACGAGCAGCACCGCGGACAGGACGGTGGTCACCGTCGTGACGTAGGGGTAGAGCGACCCGGGGGACACGGGCACCCCGAGGACCGACAGGTCGGTCCGGCACACCTGCGTCACGGGCTGGCCGGGGCACGCCGCGCGGTTGGCGATGCTGGTTAGGTAGGGGCCCATGAGCACGGTGGCCGTCGTCGTGACGTAGGCGGAGTTGGCCCAGTCGTACCAGTACCAGGCGCGCTGGTGGCGGGTGCTGCGTCGGCGCGCCCGCGCCGCGGTCGTGCTGGACATCCGTGTCTCCTCGGCCGGCGACCTCGCCGCCCGAGGACCGTCGAGCCGGATGCTAGCGCCAGGATCGTCCCGATCTGCCGCACCACGACCCGAGGTCACCCGGACGGCATGATGGGACGGTGCGTAGATCGGACGTCACCGGGGACCGGGCCCGCCGGCGCGCTCCGTGGTGGCTCGCCGCCGGCGCGGTCCTGCTGCTGGCGACCGCCTGGGGCCACGCGAACCCGACCGGGTCGCTGCTCGTCCACGAGCTGCTCGACCACCCGGTCGTGCACGGGGTCGCGGGCTACCTGCTCCTCGCCTGGGGTCTGCGCTCGCTGGTGCGGGAGCCGCAGGGCCGCCTGGTCGTGACGATCCTGCTGGCTGCGCTGGGCGCCACGGTGTTCGGCCTCGTCGGCCTGGTGATCAGCGCGGGAGTCCACCCGGGGCGGGACCAGCAGGTGGTGCCCGCGCCCCGGCAGGCGGGCGTGGCGGCATACGCGGCAGAGGTGACGACCGACGGGGACGAGCTGTCGCCGGTGATCACCGTGGTGTTGCGGCACCTCGACCAGGCGCCCTCGTCGCGGCGGTGGGAGGCCGCGTGCGTCAACGAGGACGATCCGGGCGGCGCCCTCGCCGGCCTCCGGTGGGAGGGGCCGTCGCGGCTCGTGCTGCGGCTCGAGAGCGGCCGGGAGGTGGCCGTCCCCGTCGAACCAGCCACCGCGGCGCCACGGGAGGTCGTCCGCGTCGGACGACGGTGCGGGCGCCCCTGACGTCGGCGGGGCGTCACCTCTCGGAACCCGTCCCGCCGCGTGGTTGTCCACAGCGCGTCGCGGTCCCGGCCGTTCGTCCACAGGCCGGCTCTCCCCGCCTGTCCCGTATGCCGCCTGCGCGGCACCGTGGTCCCGAGCCCCCGGACGAGGTGGAGGAGTGGACGTGGCACAGGTGGAGACGGTCGAGACGAGTGACCGGGCGACGGGTGACCGGGTGACGGATGACCGGGCGACGGGTGACCGGGCAGGGAGCAGCGTGGTGGAGGCGGTCAACGAGGTGCGCCTCGTGGGGCGGGTCAGCGCCGACCCGGAGGTCCGTGAGCTCCCCAGCGGGGCGAGCCCCGTGACGCTGCGGCTGGTGGTGCGGCGGCCGCCCGACCCGACGGCGCGTGACCAGGGTCGCCGGCCCGCCACGGTCGACACCATCGACGTCGCCTGCTGGCAGGGGCGGGCCCGGGAGGTCGGGCTCGTGCTGGCGGCCGGGGACGTGGTCGAGGTCACCGGCGCGCTGCGGCGGCGGTTCTTCCGGGGGGCCGTCCCGGCCCAGTCGCGATACGAGGTCGAGGCGGAGGTCGTCACGATCGTGCGCCTGTCCGGGGACCCGGACGAGGTGGACGGCCGTGAGCAACGACCGGCACCCCGTCTCCCGTCGGGAGGCGATGCCTCCTAGAGTCGTGCCATGGCGAATCGACCGGAGAAGTTCGACGTCGTCGTGTCCGCGGTCGTCCGCAGCGGCCCCCGGGTCCTGCTGACGCGGCTGACTGACCACGACTACTGGTTCCTGCCGGGCGGGCCCGTGCAGCTGGGGGAGTCCGCCAAGGACGCCCTGCACCGCGACATCCTCGACGAGCTGGGCCTGGAGGCCAACGTGGCGGACCTCGTCGCGGTGGTCGAGAACGCCTTCGTCCTCGACGGGGTCGCCCACCACGAGATCAACCTCGCCTTCGAGGTGCGGGTGGACCGGGCCCGATCCGACGCGCTGGTGCCGGGGATGGAGTTCCGGTGGTTCGACGCGGAGGCGCTCTACGACGTGGACATCCGGCCGGCGAGCCTCGCCACGGTGGTGCGCTACGGCCCCGAGGCGGCCCGGCTGCCGCTGCACTCGCACGGCCTCGGCCGCTGACGCGGGCCGGGCCGGGCCGGCCGGTCAGCGCGGCGCCGCGCGACCGGGGTGGGACCTGCCGAGCCGGTGCAGCTCCAGCGCGAGCTGCAGCTCGAAGACCCGCGACGGCTCGCGCCAGCCCGGTCCGAGCAACCGGTCGATGCGGTGCAGCCGCTGGTAGAGGGTGTTGGCGTGGATGCCGAGGCGCTGCGCTGCCGCGGAGTGCGAGCGCCCCTCGGCCAGGTAGGCCCCCAGGGTGTCGACCAGGTCGCTGCCGGTGTCCGCGTCACGGTCGAGCAGCGGGCCGAGCTGCCAGCGGACGTGCCGTCGGGCGGCGTACCTCACCGACCGGCCGGCGGACGCGACCTGGCTGACCGAGGACGAGCGGGACTGGCTGACCCGCCGCATCGCCCAGGAGCACGACCAGACCCAGCGGGCCCACGGCTGGTCCGTCCGCAAGGCCCTGACCAGCGGCCGGGTGCTCGCGCTGTCCTTCGTGTACTTCGGCATCTGCTACGGCCTCTACGCCCTCAGCTTCTTCCTCCCGACGATCGTCGCCGGATTCTCCAAGCAGTTCGGCTCGGCATCGTCGGGTCGATCCAGAGCCGGGCCGTGGTGCCGGTCAAGGCTCCCGAGCGGTTCGAGGGGGACGAGGTGGTGCTGACCGACGGCACCCGGCTGCGTCCCGACGCGGTCGTCGTGGCGGCGGGCTACCGGCACAACCTCGAGCCCCTCGTGGGCCCGCTGGGGGTGCTCGACGGTCGCGGTCTGCCGAGGGCCCACGGGGCCGAGCCGGCGCTGCCGGGGCTCTACTTCACGGGGTTCGCCAACCCGATCTCGGGCATGTTCCGGGAGCTGCGGATCGACGCCGACCGGATCGCCCGGGCCATCCGCCGTCAGTGCGCTCCGAGCAGGTCCGCGACGCGCTGGCTGCTGCGGCGCGCCGCCGGCGTGGTCGCCACCAGGCCGGTCGCCACCAGCAGGGCGCCGCAGCCGGCCATCACGTGCCACCCGGTGCGGGAGGCGAGCGCGAGGCTGCTCGTGGTCGTGCCGAGGGCCGAGAAGGCCAGGGTCCCGAAGACCGCCACGCCGAGCGCTGCGCCGACCTGGCGTGAGGTCGAGGCGACGGCCGCGGCCACGCCGGCCCGGCTGCGCGGCATCCCGGTGACGGCGGCGTTGGTGATGGGCGCGTTGAGCAGCCCGAAACCGCACCCGAAGAGCACGTAGGCCAGCAGCAGCACCGGGGTGCTCGTGGTCGCCGTGATGGTGCCCAGCACCAGGGCGGACGCCGCGATCCCGAGGCCGGCCAGGACCATCGGCAGCCGCGGGCCCCGGACGCCGACGACCCGGCCGGACACGGGCGCGAGGAGCCCGGTGCACACCGCCATCGGCACCGTCATGAGGCCGGCGTGCAGCGGCGACAGACCCCGCTCGGACTGCAGGTAGAGGGTGTTGACCAGCAAGAACCCCGCCTGCGCGGCGAAACCTACTACCGCGGAGGCCACGGCCCCGGTGAAGGGCAGGCTGAGGAAGAACCGGGGGTCGATCAACGGCTCGGCGGCGCGCAGCTCGACCGCCACCAGCGTCGCCGTGGCGACCACCGACGCGGCGAGGCAGCCGAGCACCAGCGGCGAGGCCCAACCGGCCTCGCGCCCCTCGATGAGCGCGAAGGTCACCGAGCCGAGCCCGACCATGACCAGGGCCTGCCCGGCCGGGTCGAGGCGGCGCGGGCGGGGAGCACGCGACTCCGGGACGTAGCGCGCTGCGAGCGCGAACGCCGCGAGCGTCACCGGCACGTTCATCCAGAACACCGCCTGCCAGCCGAGCGTCTCGACCAGGACGCCGCCCACGACTGGTCCGAGGGCCATGGACAGCCCGATCGTCCCGCCCCAGAAGCCGATGGCCTGGGCGCGCTCGCGGGCGTCGGTGAAGGTCGTGGTGATGATCGACATGGCCACCGGGTTGAGCATCGAGCCGCCCACCGCCTGCAGCACCCGGCAGGCGATGAGCATCTCCCCGGAGGTGGAGAAGGCGCACAGTGCCGAGCCGATCCCGAAGGTGACCAGGCCGACCTGGAAGACGCGGCGGCGTCCGACCCGGTCGGCGACCGAGCCGGACAGCATCAGCAGGCTTGCGAGGACCACGGTGTAGGAGTCGAGCACCCACTGCAGCCGGGAGGGGCTCACGTGCAGGTCGCGCTGCAGCGACGGCAGCGCCAGGTTGAGGGCCGACACGTCGAGCCCCACGATGAAGAGACTCATGCAGCAGATCGCCAGCACCAGCCAGCGGTTGCGGGGCTGGGTCATCGGGCCTCCTGGACCTTGGTGAGCAGGGTGTGCAGGGTGGCCAGCTCGTCGGGGGAGAGCGCCGCGAGCGCGGGGACCGGCTCAGGCAGTGCTCGTATGTCGTCCATGAGCCGCCGTCCCTCGTCGGTGACGGTGATGATCTTGCGCCGTCCGTCCTCGGGGTCGGCCTCCTTGCGGACCAGCCCTCGTGCTGCGAGGTCGCCGACGATGACGCTCGCGGCGGGGGCGTCGACGCGCAGCGAGGTCGCCAGCTCGCCGCCGCTCATGGGGGCCTGCTCGAGCCGGCGCAGCGCTCGGAACCGGCTGAAGGGCATGCCGGTCCGCTCGACCACGCGTGGCTGCCAGTAGGCCCGGTTGTCGGAGAAGACCGTGGCGAGCTGGATCCACACCTCGGCCGCATCGACCCTGGTGGTTGTTGTCATACAACTATTGTATCCCAGCAAGTAAAGTTGCTATTGTTAGCGACTAACGTTTCTGTCATGCTGGGGGGCATGGCAGGCAAGGGGCAGCGCACCCGCGAGCGCATCCGCGCGGTCGCGCTGGAGCTCGTCCTCGACCGCGGCTTCGACCAGGTGACCGTCCAGGAGATCGCGACCGCGGCGGGTGTCTCCCACATGACCTTCTTCCGGCACTTCCCGACCAAGGAGGACGTCGTCCTGAGCGACGGCGAGGACCGCGCCATGGCCGAGGCGGTCGCGCGGCAGCCGGTGCAGCTGGCCCCGCTGGAGCGGGCGCGGCGCGGGATCCTGCAGGCGTGGGAGGCCCTGGCTACCGAGGAGCCGGCCGTCGCAGCCGTGCGCCGCCAGCTGCAGATCGTCGCCGGGCACCCCGGCCTGCGGGCACGGTCCTGGGAGAGCAACCGCGCCACCCACCAGGGGATCGTGGCCGCCCTCGTGGACGGCGGAGCACCTCCGGAGGTGGCCGAGGCCTGCGCCGGCGCCTGCCTGGGGGCGCTGACGGCGGCGCTGCTGGCCCGCGGACCGCGTGGCGACGACCTCGGCATGGTGGTCGTGGAGGCGCTCGCCGTCCTCGCCGCGCCGGGGGAGGAGCGATGACCGCGCTCGAGGCCCGGTCGGTGTGCGCTCGCGCCGGGGGCCGTCTGCTGCTCGACGGGGTCGACCTGCGGGTCGAGGCGGGGACGGTCCACGCTCTCGTCGGGCTCAACGGGGCCGGCAAGACCACGCTGATGCGGCTGCTCCTCGGGATGCAGACGCCGGCGTCCGGGCAGGCGCTCGTGCTGGGGGGGCGCGCCCGGCGCGCCCGACCGGCCGTGTGGCGCCGGGTGGGGCACCTGGTTGAGACGCCCCTGTGCTACCCGGAGCTCACGGTGCGGGACAACCTGCTGGCCGTGTCGCGGCTGCGGCAGCTGGCGCCCGTCGAGGCGCGCCGCCGTGTGGTCGCGGCCTGCGAGGAGGTCGCGCTCACCCCGTGGCTGGACCGTCGCGCCCGCACCCTGTCCCTCGGGACGCGCCAGAAGGTCGGGCTCGCCGCTGCGCTGCTGCACGACCCCGACGTGCTCGTCCTGGACGAGCCCACCAACGCCCTGGACCCCGTCGCGGTGCTGCGGCTCCGCGCGTCGCTGCGGCGACGGGCCGACGACGGGGCCGCCGTGCTCGTCTCGGGCCATCACCTCGACGAGCTCGCCCGCATCGCCACCGTGATCACGGTGCTGCACCGCGGCCGCGTCGTGGGGGCCATCGATCCGGCCGTGCCCGACCCGGGGGCCGCCTTCTTCGACGCGGTGCTGCGGGCCGGGCGGACGACCGCCGATGCCGGAGGGGAGCTCGGATGGCCCGCCTGACCGGACTCCGCAGCGCGGTGGCCGTGGAGTGGCTCAAGCTGCGGCGCAGCCGGGTGACCCTCACCGCCTCTCTCGCCCTCCTGACGCTGGTGCCCGGGGCGACGGCGCTGCTCCACCTCGGGGTCGGCCGCGGCGGGTCGTCACCGCTCGCGGCCAAGGCCGCCGCCCTCGTCCCGGTGGCCGGGCCCGACGGACTGCTGGCGTCCGCGGCGCAGCTGTCGGGCGGTCTGACCGTGCTGGGCGTGGGGATCGTCATGGCCTGGTGCGTGGGCCGGGAGTTCCAGGACGGCACGGTCACCGGCTTGTTCGCCCAGCCCACCCGGCGACGGGACGTGGCCCTCGCCAAGTGCGTCGTCCTGACCGGCTGGGCGGTCGTCGTCTGCGCAGGCGTGGCCCTGATCGTCGGCCTCCTCGGTCTCGCGACGGGCCTGTCGGCAGGAGAGTGCGGGCGGGTCGTGGGTCGGCTCGCCGCCCTGGGGGTGCTGCTCACCGCCGGAGCGTTCCCGGCGACCCTGGTGGCGACGGTCGCCCGGGGCGTGCTCGCCCCGGTCGCCGTCATCCTGGGTCTGGTCGTGGCGACGCAGCTCGCGGTGGGCCTCGGTGCCGGGGCATGGGTGCCGTGGGCTGCCGGGGTCCTGTGGGCCGGCGGCGCTGGTCCCCAGGCCGCCGCCACGGTGAGCCCGCTGCAGCTGGGGGCGGTCCTGGCGCTCGCGGTGGCCTCGGTCGCCGCCACCGTCGCCGCCTGGGACCGGCTACAGCTCGGGCGCTCCCGGTGACCCCGGGGGCCGGGGTCCTGACGACCATGGGGGTGGGGCCCCGGTGACCCCGGGGGGGCGGCATACGGCTCGGGTGATCGGCTGACCGCCGGAGCGGGTGCCGCTAGCCTGAGGCGCGGCGCTGCACCAGGGCGGGGCCGGAGGGAGACACCGATGACCAGCGACGGCACGGGCCGGCCCGCCGACAGCCACGACCTCATCCGCGTGGTCGGCGCGCGGGAGAACAACCTCAAGGACGTCAGCGTCGAGCTGCCCAAGCGGCGGCTGACGGTCTTCACGGGCGTGTCGGGGTCCGGCAAGAGCTCGCTCGTCTTCGCGACCATCGCGGCCGAGAGCCAGCGGATGATCAACGAGACCTACAGCTCCTTCGTGCAGGGCTTCATGCCGTCCCTGGCTCGGCCGGACGTGGACCACCTCGAGGGGCTCACCACCGCGATCCGGGTGGACCAGGAGCGGATGGGCGCCAACCTGCGCTCCACGGTCGGCACTGCCACCGATGCCAATGCCATGCTGCGAGTCCTGTTCTCCCGCCTGGGGACTCCGCACGTCGGATCGCCGCAGGCCTACTCCTTCAACGTGCCGTCCGTCACCGGCGCGGGTGCCGTGACGATCCAGACCGGGGCCAAGAAGGGGACCAAGGAGAAGCGCACCTTCGCCATCGTCGGCGGCATGTGCCCCGAGTGCGAGGGCACCGGCCGGGTCTCGGACTTCGACCTCAGCGCGATCATCGACGAGTCGAAGTCGTTGGCGGACGGGGCGATCCTGGTGCCGGGCTACTCCATGGACGGGTGGTACGGCCGGATCTTCTCCGGCTACGGCTTCGACATGGACAAGCCCGTCGGGAAGTTCACCAAGGCTCAGCGCGAGGACCTGCTCCACAAGGAGCCCACCAAGATCAAGGTCGAGGGCATCAACCTGACCTACGAGGGCATCATCCCGCGCATCCAGAAGTCGATGCTGTCCAAGGACCGCGAGGCGATGCAGCCGCACGTGCGGGCGTTCGTGGACCGCGCGGTCGTCTTTGCCCCCTGCCCGGCCTGCGAGGGGACCCGGCTCGCGCCGCACGCGCTGGAGTCGCGCGTCGAGGGCGTCAACATCGCCGACTGCTGCGCGATGCAGATCACCGACCTCGCGGCCTGGGTGCGCTCGTTGGACCGGCCCGAGGTGGCGCCGCTCCTCACGGGTCTGCTGCACCTGCTGGACTCCCTCGTCGAGATCGGCCTCGGCTATCTGTCGCTGGACCGCCCCGCCGGGACGCTCAGTGGGGGAGAGGCGCAGCGCACCAAGATGATTCGTCATCTGGGGTCGTCGCTGACGGATGTCACCTATGTCCTCGACGAGCCGTCGGTCGGGCTGCACCCGCACGACATCCAGCGGATGAACGAGCTGCTGATCCAGCTGCGCGACAAGGGCAACACCGTCCTGGTGGTCGAGCACAAGCCGGAGATGATCGCGATCGCCGACCACGTCGTCGACCTCGGGCCGGGTGCCGGGTCCGCGGGTGGCGAGGTGTGCTTCGAGGGCACCGTGGCGGGTCTGCGGGGGAGCGGGACGATCACGGGCCGGCACCTGGACGACCGTGCCCGGCTCAAGGACGAGGTGCGTATGGCGAGCGGGGCCGCCGAGATTCGCGGCGCGACCAGCCACAACCTGCAGTCCGTCGACGTCGACGTGCCCCTCGGCGTGCTCTGCTGCGTGACGGGCGTGGCGGGGTCGGGCAAGTCGTCGCTGATCCACGGGTCGCTGGGGCCCCGCGAGGATGTCGTGGTCATCGACCAGGCGCCGATCAAGGGGTCGCGGCGGTCCAACCCGGCGACCTACACGGGGCTGCTGGAGCCGGTGCGCAAGGCCTTCGCCAAGGCCAATGGCGTGAAACCAGCTCTCTTCTCGGCGAACTCGGAGGGCGCGTGCCCCAACTGCAAGGGCGCGGGCGTGGTCTACACCGAGCTGGGCTTCATGGACACGGTGTCCGCGCCGTGCGAGGTGTGCGAGGCCAAGGGATTCCAGGCCGAGGTGCTCGACTACCTGTTGGGCGGCAAGGACATTGCCGCCGTGATGGCGATGTCGGTGGACGAGGCATGCGCCTTCTTCGCCGAGGGCGAGGCCAAAGTCCCTGCCGCACTCACGATCCTGACGCGCCTGTCGGACGTGGGACTGGGCTACCTGACGATCGGCCAGCCGTTGACGACCCTGTCCGGAGGCGAGCGGCAACGCCTCAAGCTGGCCGCGCAGATGGGGGAGAAGGGCTCCGTCTACGTCCTGGACGAGCCCACCACGGGCCTGCACCTGGCCGACGTGGAGAACCTGCTGGCCCTGCTGGACCGGCTCGTGGACTCCGGGAAGTCGGTCGTGGTGATCGAGCACCACCAGGCGGTCATGGCCCACGCGGACTGGATCATCGACCTCGGCCCGGGCGCCGGCCACGACGGCGGGCGGATCGTCTTCGAGGGCACCCCGGCCGACCTCGTGCAACGGCGGGACACGCTCACCGGCAAGCACCTCGCCGCGTACGTCGAGGCCTAGGCTGGACGTCATGGACAGCCGCAGCAAGCAGCAGGTCAAGGACGATCTGATCGCCCACCTGGCGGGCCAGCTAGCCGGGGGTGCCCGGGCGGGCCAGGACGAGGCCGCAGCGGCATCAGCCGAGCTGGGCGAGCGACGGGTCGACGGCGACGCCCAGCGCGATGAGGCCGGGGACCTGCACGGTGTGCTCGGCGCCGTCGACGCCCGGCAGCGACTGGACCTCAAGGAGGCGCGGGCGCTCGACGTGGCCACCACGGACACGGTGCAGCCGGGCGCAGTGGTGGAGCTGGGGGGACGTCACTACGTCGTCGGCGTCGTGACGGACGAGTTCGAGTCCGGCGGCGTGAGCTACCAGGGCATCGCGACCGACGCCCCGATCTACGACGTGATCCACGGGTTGCGCGCAGGCGACACCTTCAGCTTCGGCGGCCAGGACCAGACCATCACCGCGGTCGACTGACCTGCTGCAGGCAGGCAGCGCTGAGCGACGCCGTGCCTCTCGACCCCTGCCGGGGTGGCTGGGCTGCAGCGCGGCATACGGGCTAGGACCAGTGCACCGACCTGGCCAGGGCCACGAAGCCGAGACGTTCGTAGACCCCCAACGCGTCCTCGGAAGCACTGAGGGTCGCGGGCAGCGTTGGCGCTGAGGCGATCACGCTGCGGGTGAGGGCGCTACCGATGCCCCGCCCGCGGGCCTCCGGGAGGACGGCGACGGCGCTCACGGTCACGCAGCCGGACGCGACGATGCCGAGAGACGTGCCGACGGGGCGGCCGCCCCGCACGGCCAGCCACAACGTCAGCCCGGCCTGTCGCTGCGACCCGCGGGGGTGGAGCTCACCGGGCCGATCCGGAGGAGCGCCGTTGGCCTCGAAGGTGATCCGCTCCCACAGCTGCACCTCGTCGTCGGTGACGACGGGCCGGACGTCGAGACCCGGCAGTGATGGCGAGGGCGGCAGGGGAGCCGGGTGGCGGACCATCCACACATTCTCCGGCTCCGGGGCCCGACCCGGCAGATCCGCCTGCGACAGCGACCCGAAGGAGTCGCACACCGTGCCTGGCAGACCCACCAGCCGCGCCGCGGGGACGTCGGGTCGCAGGGTGACCGCCCCCAGCAGGTATCGGTGCGGCGCCGGGTCCAGCGACCAGGCGATCTCGTCGTCAGCGCGCCACCGGCTGCCGAGGCCGACATGCAGGACACGCTGCATGGCCGCCTCGCCTTGGGCGCACAGGGCCACGTCGGCGAGCCCTGTGCGGCCGTCGGGCGTACTCACGACATCTCCTGGTCCATGGGGCGCGATGGGTGGCCAGCCCGACCGTCAGCAGGGGCGAGCGCGACCCGCGATGGCGGTTCGTCAGGGACCTGGCTCCAGACGTCGATCAGAGACATGACCCCATGGTCCAGCATCAGCCTCGTGCCGGAGGGCGCCGTTGGTCACGACGAACAGCGACGGGACCTGGACACGCAATACCTGGACGTGCCCGCCGCCATCGCCGAGGCCGCCGCGGAGTCCATGCGGTGATCGCTGACGACACGAACGTGCTGGTGCGGTTCCTCGCGGGGGATGACCCGCACCAGAGTCAGCTCGCGCAACGACTCATCGCCGGCGCCTCGCGAGAGGACCCGATCTTTCTGGGTTCCGTCACGATCGTCGAGACATGGTGGGTGATGCGTCGGGTCCACGGAGTGACCGCCGATCAGATGGTGGAGACACTTCGTCGCCTGTGCCTGGATGACGCTCTTGTCCTGGAACATCGACAGGCCGTCATCCGCGCGCTGGACCGGGCCGCAGAAGGAGCCGACTTCGCCGACGCGCTGATCGCGGCGGTGGCGACTGGCCGAGGATGCCGGGCGACGGTGACCTTCGACCGGAAGGCGACCGCACGCGCAGGGATGACCCTGCTCGATGAGCACTACCTGGGCTTGCGGCAGGGGTGAAGAACCACCCAGGCCAACGCCGATAATCTACATTATGTCATTCTGCTGAGCGGACCGCCCCCCGGGCGGTCACAACTGCAGATGGAGTCGCAACGCGTCGTCGACCGCGGCCATGAGGCGCGGCGGGACCCTGCCGACCGCGGCACCGACCCTCTCGACTGCGACCGAGCGCACCTGCTCCGCCTGGGCCTTGGAGTCCATCCGCAGTCCTGTCTCGTCAGCGGGCAGCAACACCTGGAAGGGAAAGACCCGCTCCACGTTGCTGGTGACGGGCACGACCGTGACTACGCCGCGACCGAGTCGTTGGGCCATCATGTTGGCCCGGTCATTGCTGACGAGCACCGCGGGGCGCCGCTTGCTGGCCTCGCTGCCGCGCACCGGGTCCAGATCGACGAGAACGATCTCACCGCGCAGCATCGGTGAGCCCGTCCAAGGAGGCCGTTGCCCAAGCCTCCTCATCCCCCGCCGCGGACCATTCCTCCCAGGCGGCGGCATAGGCCGCCTCCAGCTGTGGGTCTTGCAGGCGGCGGATGGCCTGCTGGACCGCGGCAGACCGCGACTCGAGGCCGGCCTCCTCGACGAATCGATCGAGGACCGCGACGTCCTCGTCACTCAAGCTCACACTCAGCTTCATGGATAGATCCTACCGTGGTAGCACAGTTGCTGCTACCACGGTAGCAGCCTCTTCCAGAGGCGACCGTCAGCTGGCGAGGATGGCCATGTAGTCCACGTCGATCCACTGGTCGTCGAACCGCAGCGCCTCGCGGCCCGTCCCCTCGTGGACGAAGCCGGCCTTCTCGTAGACGTGCCGGGCGCGGGGGTTGAAGGCGTAGACCTCGAGAGTGATGCGGTGCAGGCCCATGGTCCTGAGGCCGTGTCCGGTAATGAGCCGGGTCGCCTCGGTGCCGAGCCCACGGCCGCGGCCAGCTGCGCCGATGAAGATGCGGAAGGCGCAGGACTCGTTGTCCTCGTCCCACTCGTTGAGGACTGCCTCGCCGACGAGTTCGCCGGATGTGTTGTCGATGACGGCGAGCACAAGCCGGTCGTCGGCCACAGCCCAGGCGGCGTAGATCTCGCGGAGCCGGTCCATCGGCATGCCGGCGGGCTTCTCGCTGCTCGAGTGCACCGACCCCGTCAGCCTGGCGATCTCGTCATCAGCGCGGATGACCGCGTCGATCGCGTCGGCGTCCTCCGCTCGGATGGGGTGAAGGGTCACCAGCTCGCCCCGCAGGGTCGGCTTGTCCGTGAACGGCGTCGTCTCCATGCGGCCACGCTCTCAGAGTGACCACCCCGTCGGAAGCGGGTATGCCCGTGCGCCCACCACGGGGGCCGCGCGCGCCGCGCCACCTACACTCGCCGCATGGCCAGGATGCGTCTGGAGGACCTACCAGCGACCGGGACCTGCGACCTCACGACGATCGGCCGCCGCTCCGGGACGGAGCGGACGGTCGAGATCTGGTTCGTCCGGGTCGACGGGGCCGTGCACGTCGTCGGCACCCCCGGCCCCCGCAGCTGGATCGCCAATCTGCGAGCCGACCCACGAGCGTCATTGTCGTTCGGGGACAGCGAGTTTCGCGTCGTGGCCACCGAGGTGACCGATGTCTCCGCCCGTGAGCACGTCGCGCGTGGCGCCTGGGACGTGCAGCCCTGGTATACCGCCCAGGGGCACAGCATCGACGACTGGGTGGCCCGCTCCCCCATGGTCCGCCTGGCGCTCACGCCATGACCGAGGACGAGCCGCACCGCAGGGGCCCCCGCCGACGGGCAGTGCTCGCGACCGGCGCCGTGACCGCGCTGGGCCTCGCTGGGGCGTGGGTGGCGCGAGATCCCTTGCAGGAGACGATGGATCAGCTGGCACAGGACGACCCTGCGACGCCTTCGACCGACCCCACGAGCGTCGCGGCTGAGCAGCTCCCGCGGCACGACCAGCTCGCCGGGACCCGCCTCTACTACGAGATCTCCGGGACGCCGACGGGATTCCGGATCGAGCCGGCGTTCGCCGCACGACTGTCCGCCACCCTCGCGCGGCACTGGACCTACCTGCCGGCACCGGCGCCCACCCAGATCTGGTCGTACGGCGCCTGGGTCAGGCCCGAGGACCGACCTCGCCCCTCATGGCACCACGCCGGACGCGCCTTCGACCTCGCGCGGGTACGAGCGTCGGACGGCCAGGACCTCGTGAGCTGTCGATATGACCTGTGGCAGAACAGCTCCGGGGCGCAGCGCGCTGCCATCGAGCGCGCCTACTGGCGGATGGCCGCCAGCCTCCACCACGACTTCGAGTTCGTCCTGACCTATCTCTACGACGAGGCGCACCACAACCACATCCACGTGGACGACGGGCGCTCCGGACCGGCCGGGAGCACCTTCTCCCCCGGGTCGCGTGTGCAGGTCCAGGCGGTCCAGGCGATGTGCCGTCACGTGTGGGGCCACGACATACGGGCGAGCGGGTCCTGGGACGACGACACGCGGTCGGCCACGCAGGACGTGCTCGAGCGCGTGGGCGTGGGCGGGCGGCTCACGCAGGGGCAGCGCCACTGGCGGGCCTTCCTGGACGGCACTGCGCGCCGGAGCTGAGGGCCGCACTCCCCCGCCTGTGGATGACGCCGGCCATGTCCTGGCTCTGAGGTCCCCTCACCACCGCCACCGGTCACACCTGAGGTGTCCCAGGAGTCACTACCCATGACGGACCACGTGATGGGAGTGTGACGACCATGGACCAGACGGACGCCTTCGAGGCGGCGCGACCGCGGCTGCTCCGGATCGCCGGCGGCGTGCTCGGCGACCGGACCGAGGCCGAGGACGTGGTGCAGCAGGCGTGGATCCGCTTGCAGGGCAACGACGGTCAGATCGACAACCTGACCGCGTGGCTCACCACGGTGACCACCCGCCTGTGCCTGGACCGGCTCCGAGCCCGCACTCCCCTGCCGGTCGACACCCTCGAACCGCCCGGCACCGCATCGGACCCGGCGGACGAGGTCGCCTTCGCGGACACCGTGGGCGTGGCGCTGCAGGTGGTGCTCGACCGCCTGACCCCGGCCGAGCGCGTGGCCTTCGTGCTGCACGACACCCTGGCGATCGACTTCCCGACGATCGCTGCGATCCTCGACACGACCCCTCCCGCCGCCCGCAAGCTCGCCTCCCGAGCCCGCA
The DNA here is from genome assembly GCF_001189535.1 of Arsenicicoccus sp. oral taxon 190. Taxonomy (NCBI): domain Bacteria; kingdom Bacillati; phylum Actinomycetota; class Actinomycetes; order Micrococcales; family Intrasporangiaceae; genus Arsenicicoccus; species Arsenicicoccus sp. oral taxon 190. The sequence goes on along the minus strand of NZ_CP012070.1, from coordinate 2,644,896 downwards.
GCAAGGTCACCCAGCCGCGGGCAGAGGGCCGACGCGCCGACTGGGAGGTCGTGGACGCCTTCCTCGCCGCGGCGCGCGAAGGCGAGTACGCCCGCCTGCTGGAGCTGCTCGCGCCCGACGCGGTCGTGGCGGCCGACGCCGCCGCCATCGCCGCGGGCACCCCGGCCCGGCTCGAGGGCCCCGAGGCGGTGGCAGCGATGTTCGACGGCGCGGCCAAGGCAGCGCTGCCGACCATGCTGGAGGGGCGCCCTGGGGCGGCGTGGTTCCACCGCGGCGAGGCCCGGGTCGCCTTCGACTTCACGGTGGTCGACGGCCGGGTGCAGCGCATCGACTTCCGCGCCGCGCCCGAGGTGCTCGCCGCGCTCGCCCGTCGGTGAGTCCGCCGGATCCGTCACACTCCCCCGCGCTCCCCCGTCACCAGGGCATCACCACCATCACCACCACCGTCACCACGACCACGAAGGAGCACGACCATGAAGACCATGACCTGCCGTCAGCTCGGCGGCCCCTGCGACACCGCTCACACGGGCGCGACCGCCGACGACGTGATCAAGGCCCAGGACCGCCACCTCAAGGAGGCCGTCGCCGCCGGTGACGCCACCCACGAGGACGCCGACCGCGCGATGCGCGGCCGCTGGAAGAACCCCGTCAAGGGGATGGGGTGGTACCGCGACGCCAAGAAGACCTTCGCGGCGCTCCCCGAGGACTGAGGGTCGTCGGCAGCGGGCAGCCGGGGGCGGTCCCCCAGCCGTCAGCGGGCGTTCTCGTCGGGCTGGTGGATGCCGAAGACGTTGCCCTCGGTGTCGAGGTAGTAGCCCTGCCACGCCATCCCCGGCAGGGCGTAGCGCGGGACCGCCACCACGCCACCCGCCTCGAGGATGCGCTCCTCGGTCTCGGCATACGACTCCACGCCCATGGTGAGCACCGCCCCCTTGACGGCACCGTCGGCCTGCGGCGAGGGGCCCTGCCGCTGCATCAGGGCGCCGTTGATGCCGGGCGCCCCGTCCTCCCCCGTCGTCACGCCGGCGTACGGCATGCCGGCGAACTCGCTCCAGTCCTCATAGCTCCACCCGAAGGCCGCGGCGTAGAACTCCTTGGAGCGCTCCAGGTCGTCGACGTGGATCTCGAAGTGCACAGGACGGGACATGGTCGCCTCGTTCGCTCGTCGGTGCTCGGTGCCCGGCCCTCGCCGGTGACGGGGGTCGCGATCGAGTCTGCCGGACTAGCGTGGTCTTCGCCAGACCCACGACAACGAATGGCGCCACCATGACCGAGCACGTCGAGACCCCGCCCCTGCGCTCCTGCACCCGCGACGGACTGACCTTCGAGGTCGTCGACGGCGGACCCCGAGACGGCGAGGTGGTCGTGCTGCTGCACGGCTTCCCTCAGGACGCGACAGCCTGGCGGGCGGTGTCAGAACGTCTGCACGCCAGTGGTTTTCGCACGCTGGCGCCGGACCAGCGAGGCTACTCCCCCGCCGCCTCGCCGACCGGCGTCGCCGCCTACCGGGTGAGCGAGCTGGTGCGGGACGTGCTCGCGCTCGTCGACGCCGCCGGCGTCCCGCAGGTCCACCTCGTCGGGCACGACTGGGGCGGCGCGGTGGCCTGGGCGACGGCGCTGACGGCCCCGGAGCGCCTGTCGAGCCTCACGGTCCTGTCCACACCGCACCCCACCGCGATGGAGCGCGCCATGCGGTCACCGGACCAGGCGCGGCGCAGCTGGTACATGCTGGCCTTCCAGGTGCCCGGGCTGCCCGAGCAGGTGCTCGCCCGGTCGATGCGACGGTTCCTGACCGGCGCCGGGCTGCCGGTCGACCACGCCGAGCGGTATGCCGCCCGCTTCGCCACCCCGTCGAGCCTCCGCGGCCCGATCAGCTGGTACCGCGCCAGCGCGCCGTGGCGGGGCGTCTCCCGCAGCCGGGCGGGAGGCAGCGGTCGGGATCCACGCGTGCTGGTGCCCACGACCTACGTCTGGGGGCGGCACGACGTGGCGCTCGGACGGGCCGCGGCGGAGTCGACCGCCGAGTTCGTCTCCGCCGACTACCGGTTCGTGGAGCTGGACGCGGGCCACTGGCTGCCCGAGTGCAACCCGGCGGAGGTGGCGGACGAGATCGTCGCCCGCGCCACGGCTCCTCGGTGAGCGCCCGGACCTGACCCGCGTGGCGGGCAGGTCCGGCCACTCCCGGTGCGGCTCAGTCGGACTCGGGCATCTCGATCTCGCCGAGCTCGTCCCAGCCGGTGCCCGGCGTCTCGACGGAGATCACCTTGGGACGCGAGGCGGCATACTGCCCCTGCGTCTTCATCGCCGTGGCGAAGTGGTCGGACTCGACGTGCGCCTTGCCCGCGGCGGCGTCCTTGTAGGCCTCGATGAGGATGTACTCGTGGGGGCGCTCGCAGGACCTCGACCACTCGAACCACAGGCAGCCCGGCTCGGCGCGGCATGCCTCAGTGAACTCCCGTGTCAGCTCGAGGAAGTCGTCGGCGTACTCGGGCTTGACGTCCCACTTGACGGTGATGGCGATCATCGGTCCTCCTACGAATCTGCAGTGCTGTCACCTGCATTGTCCGCAACACTGAGGGCCATGACGCAACTCTCCCCCACCGACCTGCTCCAGACGTATGACGCGCAGCTGCGTGCCGAGCACGAGTTCGTCGCGGAGGACGACGTGGAACGACACGGCCCGTTGTGGTGGGGCGTGTTCCGCGGGACCAAGGGCTTCGTGACCTACCGGGACCTCGATGGTCTGGACGCGCGCGGCATCGACCGGCTCGTCGCGGACACGCTCGCGCACTACCGCGCCGACCCCCGGATCACGAGGCTGGAGTGGAAGACCCGCGGCCACGACGACATGCCTGGGCTGCACACCGCCCTGGTGTCACGGGGATTCGTCAGGCAGCCGGACGAGTCGGTGATGATCGGGGAGGCCGCGGCGCTCGCGGTCGACGTGCCCGTGCCGGCCGGCGTGGTGATCCGCCGGGTCGAGTCCGAGGACGACGTGCGCGCCCTGTGCGCCTGCGCCGACGAGGCCTTCGGGGAGCCGGTCCCCGGGATGGCCGACGAGCTGCTGCACCGCCTGGCGCTCGGCCGGGACGACCTGGAGCTGTGGGTGGCCGAGGTCGACGGTGAATTCGTCTGCACGGGGCGGCTCGAGCCGGTCACGGGCACGGACTTCGCGGGCCTGTGGGGTGGCGCGACGCTCGAGCGGTGGCGGCGGCGCGGGGTCTACCGCGCCCTCACCGCGGAGCGCGCCCGGTCAGCAGTCCGGCGAGGGATCCGGCTGCTGCAGAGCGACTCCACCGAGGACTCCCGCCCCATCCTCGAGCGATCGGGCTTCGTGAAGGTGACCACGACCACGCCATACGAGTGGCGGCGCAGCGAGGACTGATGGGTCTGCGCGCGCTGGTTTTTGCCGGCTCGGGGGGCCGGGCGAGCGGACCGAGCGGGGCGGCTGATCTCGCTCAGAGCACCCTCTACTGACTCCTGGTGAGGTGCGGGTGAATCGGGTGACAGACCCTCGTCTTTCGCCCCTGTGTTCGATAGAACTCCAGCATGACGAACACCGAGGTCGCCGACGCACGGGCCGCCATCACGGCGGCCCTCGGTGCGCTGCGCATCCTCGGTGAGAGGCTGGCCTTCGTGCAGGGCGAGGACCTCGCGGAGGTCGCCCGGGAGGCGTCGTCGCTGGCGGCAGCGGCGCGGGGCGCGACCGTCGCCATCGCCGGGGAGGCCGACCAGCGCGGCCTCGTGCTCGAGTCCGGCTCCGGGACCGCCGGCCAGTGGCTGCGCGACCAGGGAGCGGCGGTGACCGACCCGGACGCCCGGGCGATCGGCCGCCACCTGCGCGGCTCGCGCGGCCCCACCTTGAGGCCGCTGCGGGAGGCAGTCACCTCCGGCGAGGTGACCCCCCGCCGATGCCTGCACCGCGGCGAGGGTCTACGACGAGCTGCGGCACCGGACCGACCAGTCCATGCAGTCGAGCATCGTCGACGGGCTGGTGGATCTCGCGAGGACCGGGTTCAGCAGTGCGATCCTCAACGACTTCCGGACCGAGATGCTGACGCGGTTCGGGTCCGAGGCCGACCAGGACCGCGAGCACGACCACCAGCAGGCGGTCCGCGGAGTCACGGGCTGGCGGCTGCTGGACGACGGCATGTGGAGGTGCGAGGCGACGCTGACGCCGACCGACAAGGCCGTCGTGGACGCAGCGATCACCGCCCTGGCCGCCCCGCAGCCCGCCGACGACGGGACCACCGACACCCGCTCCCCCGCCGCTCGGCGCGCCGACGCCCTCGTGACGCTGTGCGGCATCGCCTCCGGCCAGGACACCACCGGGCCGATGGGCGCCACCACCCGGGTCACCCTGACGCTGCCGGTCGAGGCCCTCACCGGAGAGGCCGCAGCGCACGACGAGCTGGGCACCCCGTTGCTCCCGGCAGCAGCCCGCGAGCTGTCCTGCGGCGCCACCCTGACGACGGTGGTGCTCGGGGTCCACGGCGAGCCGCTGCAGGTGGGCCGCGAGCACCGGACCGCCACCGCGGCCCAGCGCCGCGCCCTCGCCGTCCGGGACCGGGGCTGCACCTTCCCCGGCTGCGACGCCCCGCCGTCGTGGACGCAGGCCCACCACATCACCCACTGGATCGACGGCGGTGCCACCGATCTGGACAACCTGGCGCTGCTCTGTCACCGGCACCACCGCTCCGTCCACCGCTACCGCATCACCGGCGCCGTGCGCGACGACGGCAGCGGGGTCGACTGGGACGTGGTGCGGACCGGCCTCGGGTGGCGGCCGCCGCCCCCGCCGGACCCGTGGACTCGAGCCGCCTGAGCGGCCGGAGCCTCCTGAGCCGCCGCCGGCGGCATACGTCCCCACGTCCTCGCCCGTCATGGCGCCGAGCTGGCCCGAGCCGCTGCGGCAGGATAGGGACCGTGCCGCCCCGCTCACCGCTCCCACCCCGCCACGGGCTGCAGTCGGCCTGGGTGCGCACCCCCGACCGCGGCCCGGGGCCTCCGCTCTGGGCGACGATGCGAGAGTGGTTGCGCCACAAGCTCCCCGACGAGGTGCCGGTCGAGAGCATGCTCGCAGCAGGGCGATTCGTCGACGATCATGGCCGGGCGTGGACGGGGGACGAGCCCTACCGACCGCACACCTTCGTCTGGTTCCACCGCGACCTGCGCGAAGAACCGCCGGTGCCAGGCGAGCTCACGATCCTGCACCAGGACGAGCGACTCGTCGTCGTCGACAAGCCCCACTTCCTGTCCACCATCCCGCGGGGCCGCCACGTCACCGAGTCGGTCGTCGTCAAGGCTCGACAGCTGCTCCACCTGCCGGAGCTCGGCCCCGCCCACCGGCTCGACCGCCTCACCGCCGGCGTCCTCGTCCTCACCACCGAGCGCCGGTGGCGCGCCCCCTACCAGCGGATGTTCGAGCAGCGCGTTCCCGTCAAGACCTACGAGGCCATCGCCGGGTGCCGCCCCGACCTGCCGCTGCCCACCGTGCGGCGCTCCCACATCGTCAAGGAGCGCGGCGTCCTCACCGCGCACGAGGTCCCGGGGCGGCCCCCCAACGCCGAGACCCTCGTCGAGCTCCTCGAGGCGCGAGGCGGTCTCGCGGCATACCGGCTGCGGCCGCGGACCGGCCGCACCCACCAGCTGCGGCTGCACCTGAGCGCGCTCGGCATCCCCATCGTCGGCGACCCGCTCTACCCCACCGTCCTGCCCGATGCCGTCGACGACTTCACCGAGCCACTGCGGCTGCTCGCCCGCACCCTGGAGTTCGTGGACCCCGTGGACGGCCACGAGCGCAGGTTCGACAGCCGCCGTGAGCTGGCGTGGCCGCAGCGCCCGTAACCTGGGCCGGTGCAGTGCGACTACTTCGACGCCGGCCGGTGCCGCTCGTGCACCCTGATGGGGGTGCCCTATGCCCCGCAGCTCGCCGACAAGCAGCGGACCGTCGAGGCGGCGCTCGCCGGTCGCGTCCCCGGCTCCGCCTGGCACACCCCGCATGCCAGTCGTGAGAGCGGTTTTCGCAACAAGGCCAAGCTGGTCGTGGGGGGCACCACGGCAGCCCCGACCATCGGCATCCTCGACCGCGGCGGCGAGGGCGTCGACCTGCGCGGCTGCGGCCTCTACGAACCCGGCCTGCACCAGGCGGTGCTCACCCTCGCCGAGCTCCTCCCCGAGCTCGGGCTCCAGCCGTATGCCGTCCCCCGCCGCCAGGGTGAGCTCAAGCACCTGCTCGTGACGCACTCCCCCACCGGTCAGCTCATGATCCGCTTCGTGCTGCGCTCCACCAACCAGCTGGGCCGGCTGCGGCGGGGGCTGCCCGCGCTGCTGGCGGCGCTGCCGACGACCCGCGTGGTCTCGGTCAACCTGCAACCGGCGCACGCCGCGATCCTCGAGGGCGACGACGAGCTGGTCCTCACGCCGGAGGACACCCTCCCCATGCCCGTGGGCGGGGTGACGCTGCACCTGGGGACACGCAGCTTCTTCCAGACCAACACCGCGGTCGCGGCGGCGCTCTACCGCCAGGCCGGCGACTGGATCCAGGCGGCCGCCCCCCGCCTGCTGTGGGACCTCTACTGCGGCGTCGGCGGATTCGCCCTCAACGCCGCCCGCCGGGGCGCGGTGGCGCAGGTTCTGGGCATCGAGGCGTCGGCCGAGGCGATCCGCAGCGCCCGCCGCTCCGCCGCCGAGCTGGGCCTCGCCTCAGCGGACTTCGTCACCGGCGACGCGACCGTCCTTGCGGCGCAGGCAGATCCACAGCCCGACCTCGTCGTCGTCAACCCGCCCCGCCGCGGCATCGGCGCCGACCTGGCCGGCTGGCTGGAGCGGTCCGGCGCCACCTCGGTCGTCTACTCCAGCTGCAACCCCACGACGCTCGCCCGCGACCTCGACGCCATGCCGTCGTGGCGGGTTGCGGACGCACGCCTCTTCGACATGTTCCCGCAGACGGACCATGCCGAGGCGCTCGTCCGGCTCGAGCGCTGAGCCGGCCATGATCCCGTGGGAGGATCGACGGGTGCCTCCCGTCATACGGCCGCTGACCCTGGACGACGTCCCTGAGCTCACCGCGCTGCTCGTCGACAGCCGCGAGCACCTGGCACCCTGGGACCCGCTGCGCCCTGAGCGGTTCTTCACCGAGGCGGGGCAGCGGGAGATGGTGCGGCTGGCGATCACCGAGCGCGAGGGCGGCCGGATGGGTCCCTACGCCATCGTCGCAGCGGACGGCCGACTGGCGGGGCGCATCAACCTCAACAACGTCGTCCGCGGCGCGGGTCAGTACGCCAGCATCGGCTACTGGGTGGGGGCGCCCTTCGTGCGGCAGGGCCTCGCGACCCAGGCGGTCTCGCAGCTGTGCACGACCGCCTTCGAGCAGTGGGGGCTGCACCGGCTCGAGGCGGGGACCCTGCTGCACAACGTCGCCTCGCAGCGCGTCCTGGAGCGCAACGGCTTCGAGCTCTACGGCCTGGCCCGCAAGTACGTCATGATCGCCGGCCGCTACCAGGACCACCGCCTCTACGAGCTCCTCGCCCCCGAGCTGCGCTGACGGACCCGCTATTGAAGTGGGCCTCCACCGGGTTGACTGGTTCAGGTACGGTTGACTGTTTTCAGTGCAACTGCCATCCAGATCCCCCACGCATGATGGGTGTGCGCGTGTGGAACGGCAGCGTCACCCTCGGGTTGTGAAACATGAAGATATTAGGCGTTCTTGGCATTCTTTCGGCCGTGGTGTTGGCGTGCTGCTCCTGCGGATCGTCCCGCGCCATGAATGTACCCAAGTCAGTGACTCCCGCTCCGGAGAATTCTGCCTCATCATCAGCCTCATGCTCCCTCACCAGTGTCAAGACAGCTGCGCCGTTGACTCACAACACTGCAGAGACGCTGCCGGGCTCGCAGATCAGGGTATGCATCGTGAACACCAGCCCCCAAAGCACTCAGGTGCGTGAACAAACTGTGCTGGCACCCACTGACGGCGCGAAAGAATGGGCTCGAAGGCTGGCTGTAGATGGGGGCCCGCTGCGCGCTGGCGTCACCGTATCGTCGAACACTCGGACCTACGTCGAGGTCCACGGTGAGTGGCTCGAGGGAAGGTCCACCATGGCCAGCCCGTAGTTCTGGTCGTCCTCAGCTCGGATCACGGTCGTCCGCGCGAGAGCCCATGCCCGCGATCGCCGCCATCCCCGACATAGTCTGACAAGATCACCCGCCCGCCCGCGTCCACAGGTCATCGGAGACCCGCAGCTCGGCAGCATCAGCCGGCCATCACCAGGACCACCCCCTCTACGAGCTCTCCCATACGGCGCCTCGCCGCGCGACAATGGGTCGGGTGACGATGGCAGGACGACGGCTTCGTCAGGAGGCGCGATGACGGTGCGACCACCCGCCGTGGCGGGCAGCTTCTACCCGGCCGACCCCGACCAGCTCCGGGCCCAGGTCGACGACCTGCTCGACCACGCCCCGGGGGCGGGCTCGCACCGCGCCGTCGTGGCCCCCCACGCCGGCTACGTCTACTCCGGGTCGACCGCCGCCGTCGCCTACCACGCGCTGCGCTGGGACGACGTGGCCCAGGTCGCGATCCTCGGCCCCACCCACCGCGTCCCGGTCCGCGGGATCGCCGCCCCGCAGAGCACGACCTGGCGCACCCCGCTCGGCGACGTCGCCGTGACGATCCCCGACGCCGTCGCCGCGCTCCCCCACGTCGTCCGCGACGAACGCGTCCACGCCCCCGAGCACTCCCTCGAGGTGCACGTCCCCTTCGTCCAGCGGCTGCGACCGCACGCCACCGTCACCCCGCTCGCGGTCGGTCGCGCCGACGAGCACGAGGTGGCCGGCGTCCTGGACGTGCTGCTCGCCGACCCCGCCACCGCCGTGATCATCAGCTCCGACCTGTCCCACTACCTGCCGTATGCCGACGCCCGCCGCCTCGACGACCAGACCCTCGCGCAGGTCACCGGCCTCGACGGCACGATCACCCACGAGCAGGCCTGCGGTGCCACCCCCGTCAACGGGCTCATGGAGCACGCCCGACGCCACGGGCTCGCGCTGCGGACCCTGGCCAGCTGCTCGTCCGGGGACACCGCCGGGGACCGCTCCCGCGTCGTGGGCTACGCCACCCTCGTCCTGGAGGACCGACCGTGAGCAGGCTGCCCGCCGACGCCGAGACCGTGCTGCTGCCGCTGGCCCGCAGCGCCATCGAGCGCGCGGTCGGCCTGGACGCCCCTGTCGCCACTGACCTGCCGCGGTGGTGCCGCGAGGACGGCGCCTCCTTCGTCACCCTGCACCTCGACGGGCGGCTGCGCGGATGCATCGGCAGCCTGTCGGCATACCGGCCTCTCGCCGCGGACGTGAGCCGCAACGCCCGGGCCGCTGCCCTCGACGACCCGCGGTTCGCGCCCGTGACGGCGCAGGAGGCCCCGGACCTGCACCTCGAGGTGTCCGTGCTGAGCAGCCCCGAGCCGCTGCCGGCAGGCTCGGAGGCGGAGGTGGCCGCGCTGCTGCGTCCCGGCGTCGACGGCGTCGTCCTGGAGGGACGGGGCCGTCGCGGCACCTACCTGCCGCAGGTGTGGGCGCAGATCCCGGAGCCGGCGGCGTTCCTGCGCCACCTCAAGGCCAAGGCGGGACTGCCCGCCGACTGGTGGGGTGAGGACGTGCGCGTCTGCACCTACACCGTGCGCTCCTTCGAGGAGGGACAGCCATGAGCGCGACCGCCCGCTACTGGCACACCACCGACGACGGCCGGGTGCAGTGCGACCTCTGCCCACGCGAGTGCCGGCTCCGCGACGGGCAGCGCGGCTACTGCTTCGTGCGGCGCCGGGAGGGGGACGAGCTGGTGCTCACCACCTACGGACGGTCCAGCGGGTTCTGCCTGGACCCGGTCGAGAAGAAGCCGTTGCGTCACTTCTACCCCGGCACCAGCGTGCTGTCCTTCGGGACCGCCGGGTGCAACCTCGGCTGCAAGTTCTGCCAGAACTGGGACATCTCCACGTCGCGCGAGATGGACCGGCTGCAGGACGACGCCACCCCCGCGCAGATCGCCGAGACCGCTCGCGGCTGGCAGGCCGACAGCGTCGCCTTCACCTACAACGACCCGGTGATCTTCGCCGAGTACGCCATCGACGTGGCGCACGCCTGCCACCAGCGGGGGGTGCGGACCATCGCCGTGACGGCGGGCTTCGTGCAGGGGCAGGCGAGGCGCGACTTCTTCGCCCCCATGGACGCCGCCAACGTCGACCTCAAGGGCTTCTCCCCGGAGTTCTACCGCGGGGTCACGGGCGCCCGGCTGGAGACGGTCCTGGAGACGCTGACCTATCTCGTCCACGAGACCGACGTGTGGGTGGAGCTGACCACCCTGCTCATCCCGGGTCACAACGACAGCGTCGACGAGATCACCCGCATGTGCCGGTGGGTGGTCGCCGAGCTCGGGCCCGACGTGCCGCACCACTTCACGGCCTTCCACCCGGACAACCGGATGCGCGACGTCCCCCGCACCCCCGTCGACACCCTCGAACGCGCCCGTCGGATCGCCGTCGACGCCGGTGAGCACTTCGCCTATACCGGCAATGCCCGCAACCCGGAGGGCGACACGACCCGCTGCCCCGGCTGCGGGCTCGCGGTGCTCGAGCGGCGCGGCTACACCGTCACGCGCTACCGGCTGGACGGGCAGGGGCGCTGCGAGCGCTGCAGCACTCCCCTGCCCGGCCGGTACGCCGCCTCCCCCGGCGACTTCGGCACCCGCCGGATCCCGGTGCGCATCGCCCCGCCGGGGATGCGTCGCGCCGGCGGCGGGGCCGTCACTTCAGGCGCTTGACCACGGCCTTGGCGACGCTGGCCGCGCTCTGCGGGTTCTGCCCGGTGATGAGGTTCTTGTCCCGCACCACGTTGTCCTTGAAGGGCACCAGCGCCTTGGTGTACTTCGCGCCGAGCGCCTTGAGCTCCTCGTCGAGGCGGAACGGCACGGCGTCCTGGCGCTTGGCGAGCTTCTCCTCCGGCCAGGAGAATCCGGTGACCTTGCGGCCCTTGATGACCGGGGTGCCGTCCGCGCGGCGAGCCCCGAGGAGCCCCGCCGGGCCGTGGCAGACCGCCGCGACGACCTTGCCCTGGGCATCGAGCTCGGCCACGAGGGACGCGAGCGCCTCGCTGGTCGGGAAGTCGAACATCGTCCCGTGGCCGCCGGTGAGGTAGATCGCGTCGATGTCGTCGGCGGACACGTCCGCGATGCTGACCGTCGCGTCGAGCAGCGACATGAACGCCGGGTCGGCGTAGCGGTCGCCGGTGCCGCCACTCTTGAGCATCAGCGTGGACAGGCTCTCGGGGTCCAGCGGCACCATGCCGCCGTCGATGCTGGCGATGACGACGTCGTGACCGGCGTCGGTGACCACGTCGTAGAAATGGGTCAGCTCACCCAGCCACAGCCCCGTGCGGTAGCCGGCGGTCGTGTAGCGGGGGGTGCTGGACGTCACGATGAGGATGCGTCGGGGGTTCTTGGTCATGGTGTCCCGGCATACCCAGGGAGCATTGGTGGCAGTCCCCGGCCGGGCTCGGTCGCGTCACCCGGCTCCCGGGCCTGGTGAGCACTAGGTTGGGGACCGTGCCGTCCGCCGTCCGCGTCCCCACCGTTGCCGCCGTCCCCGTCGTCCTCGGTCTGTGCTCCCTCGCGCTCGTGCTCGCCGTCTCGGGCTGCGGAGCCCCCGTGACGACGGCGAGCAGTCGGGCCGGGGCCACGCTGGTGACCTACACCGGCACCCCGGCGGGCGTCGCCACCAGCCGGACCACGGCGCTCGTGTCGCGCAGCGACCGCGGCTGCTTCCTGCTCGACGGCTTCCCGCTGACCTTCCCCGCCGGGTCCCGCTGGGGGTCCGACGACGGCACGGTGGTGCTGCTGCCGTCGGGTGCGGACGTGCGGGCCGGCGACGTGGTGTCGGGGATGGTGGCCACCGTGGCGCCGCTGCCCGACCTCGCGAGCTATGACTGCGGCGTCGCCGTGAGCGACCCGGTCCGGGGGCTGGTCGGCAGCGTCACGGTGCAGCCCCGCCAGTGACTCCCGGGTGGCACTCGGGTGTCCACCAGCTGCGCTGCACGATCCGCCACAGGCCGCACGGCTGCGTCGACCCTGCCCGCACCCCGAGGCACAGGCAGACCGCCCCGATCGGACCGTCCCACGCCACCGCCAGCAGCCGCGGGTCCACCTCGTATCCCCGCAGGTGCACCTCGCAGTCGCAGCCCGCCCCGCGGGCCTGCATCCGCCGCTCGAGCCGGCTCGCCCGAGGTGCGCGCTGCTCGCGCCAGGTCTCCACCCACCGCCAGGTCCCGTCGCACCCGAACCGGTCCACCATCCGCCCCACGTAGCAGACCACGCACTCCTGCGCCCGCACGCCCATCAGCTCGAGGACGATCGCGCTGCCGGTCTGGCTCGTCGCCGTCATGTCCCACCTCCTGGCAGCCCATGCTGGTCCAGACCGGGGCTCGGCTGCAGAGCACGGGCCGCAGCCTGTGGACAGCGGGCTCGGGACCGAGGCGGGCTGTGGACAACCCGCCTCAGACGCGGACCACGGCCACCGGCGCCTGCGAGGTCTGCAGCAGCTGGCGGCTCGTCGAGCCCAGCAGCATCCCGGCGAAACCACCCCGCCCACGACTGCCCACCACGACCAGGGACGCCCCGCGCGAGGCCTCGGTCAGCGCGGAGACCGAGGTGCTGCGCACGATCCGGTGCTCCACCGGCACGTCGGGGTGCGCCGCTCGGGGGTGCTCCAGCACCCGGGTGACCAGCTGCGACTGCTGCTCGCGCATCGAGGTGTAGGGCTCCGACCCCTCCTCGGTCGGCACCACGCCGCCGTGGAAGGACAGCGTCCAGGCATGCACGGCCACGACCGGGACGCCGCGCCCGTCGGCCTCCGCCAGCGCGAACGCCGCCGCCCGGGCGCTCTCGGCCGAGTCGTCGACCCCGACCACCACCGGCCCCTGCGGGTCGGTGTGCTCGCACCGGTCGGGCACCACGACGACGGGGCAGTGCCCGTGGGCCGCCACCGCCCCGGACACGCTGCCGAGCAGCAGCCCGGGCCAGCCCCCGGCGCCGCGGGACCCGACCACGACCAGCGTGGCGTGCCGTGACGCCTCGATGAGCGCGGCCGCCGGGCTGCCGAAGACCCCCTGGGTGGTGACGTCCAGGTCGGGGTGCCGCCGGCGCACGAGCTCGGCGGCCTCGTCGAGGAGACGCTCGGTGCTCTCCCGGAGCACGTCGTCCAGGCCAAAGGTCCAGCCGGCCTCCGACGGGGCGGGCACGGCCAGCTCCTGCGCCATCACGAGGACCAGGGTGGCTCGGCGCCCCTCGGCCTCCCGCGCCGCCCACTCCAGGGCGGGTCGGGCTCCGCTGGACCCGTCGACCCCCACGACGACCCGGTCCGTGCCGGTGCTCTCGATGCTCATGGCTCCTCCTCGACGTCGTCGTCGCAGTGCCGGGGGTGCTCCGTCACGACGGTCGGGAGTCGTCCCCGGTGCGTCCTTCGATGGTAGCGATGGGGGACCCGAGCTTCACGGTGCACCCCACCGTGCACAGCCGGTCATGGGACATCCGGATGGCCCGCGGCAGCATCCGGCGGGCCTCGTCCCCGGCCTCCCCCTCGGGGAAGGTGACCTCCCAGCGCACGCTGAGCCCCTGCATCTGCGCCACGCCGTCGACGGTCACCTTGTCACCCCCCACCTCCACCGCGAACCCGGTGGGCTCGGCGCGCCGGGACGTGAGGTGGTCCACGTCGATCATCGTGCACCCGCCGATGGCCGCCAGCAGCAGCTCCACGGGCGTGAAGTCGTCGGTGTCGCCGCTGCCCACCGCCAGCGTGCCGCCGCGGACGTTGGTGGCGGTGTAGGCCCCGAGCGCGTCGCGCGCCAGGGTGACCGAACGGTGGTTGTCAGCGTGCTGCGGCGTCGTCATGGGGGCTAGCCTGCCACCGTGAGCAACGACACCGGCGCCCGCCCCGTCCCCGAGGGACGCCTCGTCCTGCTGCGCCACGGGGAGACCGAGTGGTCCCGCGCGATGAAGCACACCGGCCTGACCGACGTCCCCCTCACCAGCGCGGGCGAGGAGGCCGCCCGCCGGTCCGCCCCCCTGCTGGCGGAGTTCGACTTCGGCCTGGTGCTCGTCTCCCCCAAGGAGCGCGCCCGCCGGACCGCCGAGCTCGTGGGCCTGACGAGCAGCACCGTGGAGCCCAACCTGGTGGAGTGGGACTACGGCGGCTACGAGGGCCGGACCACCACGGAGATCCGCGAGGAGCTCGGCTACGACTGGACGGTGTGGGAGGACGGCGTGGTCCCCGGCGACAGCCCCGGCGAGTCGATCGAGCAGGTCGCCGCCCGCGCCCGCGCCGTCATCGACCGGGTCATGCCGGTGCTCGAGGAGGGCAAGGACGTCGCCCTCGTCGGCCACGGCCACACCAACCGCGTGCTCACCAGCGTGTGGCTGCGCACCGAGCCCCGCTTCGGCGCCCAGCTCGAGCTCGACGCCGGCTCGATCTGCGTGCTCGCCTACGAGCGCCACTTCCCCTCGATCGCCCGCTGGAACCAGCCCGCCCCCGCCTGACCGCTCCCCTCCCCGACTGCTCCCCCCTCCGAGTGCCTCCCCGCCGGACCGCAGCGGTCCGGCAAGGCCGTATGCCGCCCGCGCGGGGGCGGCGGCATACGGGCGGTCAGCGCGGGAGGGTCCAGGTGTGGACCGGCTCGCCCTCGTGCATGAGCTCGATGTAGCGGTAGAGCATGCGCCGCAGCGCCTCGTCCCGGTTGGCGCCGCGCTCCTGCAGCCGGTCCACGCACGCGACCTGCCAGGACGCGCCGTTGCGCTCGGCCTTGCAGCGCTCCTCGATGATCCCGAGGTAACGGTCGCGGACCTTGGCCGAGACGCCCCAGCCCTCCAGGCCGGAGTCCGCGAGCGGCAGCAGGTGCCGCAGCACCAGCTCGTCGACGGGCACGTCACCGCGCCCGGGCCAGTAGAGGTTGGCGTTGAAGCCGCGCCGGGCGCCGGCGAAGAAGTTCTCCTTGGCCGCGGTGAAGCTCATCTTGGACCACAGCGGGCGCTCCTCGCTGACGAGCGCGTTGACCAGGCCGTAGTAGAACGCGGCGTTGGCGATCGTGTCGGCGACGGTCGGGCCGGCGGGCAGGACGCGGTTCTCCACGCGCAGGTGCGGCCTGCCGTCGACGGTGTCGTAGATCGGCCGGTTCCAGCGGTAGACAGTGCCGTTGTGCAGCTTGAGCTCGGACAGCGCGGGCGCCTCCCCCGTCTCCAGGACCTGCACCGGGTCCTCGTCGCTGACCTCGGGCAGCAGCGCCGGGAAGTAGCGGACGTTCTCCTCGAAGAGGTCGAAGATCGAGGTCACCCACCGCTCCCCGAACCACACCCGGGGCCGCACCCCCTGGTTGCGCAGCTCGATCGGTCGGGTGTCCGTCGCCTGGTGGAAGAGCTGGATCCGGGTCTCGGCCCACAGCTGCTGACCGAAGAGGTAGGGGGAGTTGGCGCCCACCGCGAGCTGCACGCCGGCGATGGCCTGGGCGGCGTTCCAGAACGCCGCGAAGTCCCGCGGCGCGACCTGCAGATGGCACTGCACCGACGTGCACGCCGACTCCGGGGCGATGGTGTCGACGAAGGTGGCGATGCGCTCCCCGCTGCGCCCCTCGATGTCCAGGATCAGATCCTCGCCGCGGGCCTCCATGATGGCCTCGTCGAGCGCGAGGTAGCGCGGGCTGGGCGTCAGGCTGTCCCGGTCGAGGTGCTCCTTGAGCAGGGTCGGCAGAATCCCCACGAGCACGATGTCCGTGTCGCCCGTCTTCTGCCGCGCGGCGCCGACGTGCTTGCGCAGCGTCTCCTCGAGCACGTGCAGGCGGTCCCCCGCGAGCGGCTGGGGCTCGAGGTTGAGCTCGATGTTGAAGCGCGCCAGCTCGGTCTGGAACACCGGGTCGTCGATGGCCTCCAGCACGACGTCGTTGGTCATGCTGGGGCGCTGGTCGGCGTCCACGAGGTTCATCTCCACCTCGAGACCGGCCATCGGCGCGCTCGTCTCGAAGTCGCGGTGGCTGAGCATGCGCTCGAGCACGTCCAGGCACTGCCTCACCTTCTCGCGGTAGCGCTGGCGCAGCTCGCGGGCGTTGAGCCCGGCCGTGATCTCCTGACCCATGGCGCATAGGGGAACACATGCGGGGCCGCTGCGCCCGTCGTGTCCGGGTCCCGGCGCGTCTCAGCCGTATGCCGCAGCCTCGGTGCCGACCAGCCGTGCCGCCGCCGTGCCGCTGCCGTGCTGCCGTCTCGCGGCACGTCTCCCAGGGTCTGTCGGTGGTCGCTCCTAGAGTGCGAGACATGCGGATGCTGCACACCTCGGACTGGCACCTCGGCCGCTCCTTCCACCACGTCGGCCTGCTGCCCGCGCAGGAGATGTTCGTCGACCACCTCGTCGACGTCGTGCGCTCGGAGCGGGTCGACGTCGTGGCGGTGGCCGGGGACGTCTACGACCGGGCGCTGCCCGCGCCGCAGACCGTGGCGCTGCTGTCCGACGCGCTGTGGCGGATCACTGATGCCGGCGCCCAGGTGGTGCTGGCGAGCGGCAACCACGACTCCGCGGTCCGGCTCGGCTTCGGTGGCCGGCTGCTGGAGCGCTCCGGGGTGCACCTGCGCACCACCGTCGCCGACCTCGCCCGGCCCATCGACGTGGCCGGCACCCGCATCTACGCCCTGCCCTACCTCGAGCCGACCGTGGTGGCCGCCGAGCTGGACGAGTGCGAGCGATCGCACCACGGGGTCCTGTCCACCGCGCTGTCGCGGGTCGCGCGCGACGCCGAGCGGCACGAGGGCCCGGTCGTGGTGCTCTCCCACGCGTTCGTCACCGGCGGGGAGGCCAGCGACAGCGAGCGCGACATCGCGGTGGGGGGCGTCGGCGACGTCCCGTTGTCGCTGTACCGCGAGGCCGACTACGTGGGGCTGGGTCACCTGCACGGGCGGCAGACCCTCGACGAGCGGGTCCGCTACTCCGGGTCGCCGATCGCGATGAGCTTCTCCGAGGCCCGGCACACGAAGTCCTCCTGGTTGGTGGACCTGCCCGAGCGCCGCGGCGAGGCGCTGCACGTGGAGGGGGTGACCGCGCCGGTGCACACCCCGCTGGCGATCCTGCGCGGCGAGCTCGACGAGCTGCTGCGCGCCCCGGAGCACCAGGCCGCGGAGCGGTCCTACTGCCAGGTGACCTTGACCGACCAGGTGCGCCCGCTCGACGCGATCGACAAGGTCCGGGCGCGGTTCCCGCTGACCCTGTCGTTGCAGTTCGACCCCCAGGGCCTGCCGCAGCGGGAGCAGGCCAGCTATGCCTCGCGGGTGCGCGTGGCCAGCGACCTGGAGCTGGTCGACGGTTTCCTGGAGCACGTCCGTGGAGGCGCGGCGGCGAGCCGTGCCGAGCAGGCGGTGGTCCGGCAGGCGGTGGAGGCCGTGCGGGTCTCGACCAGCGGGGAGGGGACACGATGAGACTGCACTCGCTGCGGGCGACGGCGTTCGGGCCGTTCGCGGACACGGTGGAGGTCGACCTGGACGCGTTGGGGGCGGCCGGGCTGTTCCTGATCAACGGGCCGACGGGCGCCGGCAAGACCTCGCTGCTCGACGCGATCTGCTTCGCGCTCTACGGCGACATCCCGGGAGCCCGCCCCAAGGGCGCGCTGCGGTCGGACCACGCCCCGCTCGACGTGGTGCCGCAGGTCGAGCTGGAGTGGTCCGTCGGGGCGCGCCGGCTGCGGATCGTCCGCTCCCCCGAGTTCGAGCGCCCCAAGAAGCGGGGCTCCGGCACCACCAGGCAGCAGCACAAGGTCGTGATGACCGAGCTCGTCGACGGCGCCTGGGTCGACCGGGGCTCCGGGCGGGCCGACGAGGTGGCCGCGCTGGTGCGCGAGCTGCTGGGGCTCGGGCTGGAGCAGTTCGCGACGGTGGTGCTGCTCCCCCAGGGCGACTTCGCCCGGTTCCTGCGCGCCTCGACCGAGGACCGGGCAGCGATCCTGCAGCGGCTCTTCGACACCGGTCGCTTCGAGCAGGTGCAGCGGTGGCTCGAGGGGCACCGGCGCGACGCCGAGGCCGAGGTGCGGGACGGCCGCGAGGAGCTGCGGTCGACGCTGACGCGGGTCAACGACGCCGCGGCCCAGGTGCTGTCCGTGCTCCCCGACCCCGAGGCGGAGGAAGGGGGCTCTGGTGACCTCGCAGCGCCGGGTGGTGCCAAGCTCGTGGCGCCGTCGGCTGGGGAGCACGCGGCGCCGGGTGGTGCCGAGCTCGTGGACCCGGACGCCACCGACCCGGAGGTCGTCGGCGGCGCCCTCGCGCGGCTCGTCGAGACCGTCGCGCAGGTCGTGGAGCAGGTCGAGCAGGAGGCCGGCGGGCACGAGGCCCGGCGCGAGCGGGCGGCCGCGGCCGACGAGGCGGGCCGGCGGGTGGTCGAGCTCCGCCGCAAGGGCGACGCCGCCACCCGTTCCGCCACGGACCTGCTGGCCCGCGCCGAGGACATCGAGTCGGCGCGGCAGCGGGTGCAGGAGGCCGCCCAGGCCGGCGAGCTCCTCCCCTACGTGGTGGCCGCGACCGACCGGGCCGCCGCGGCCGCCGCCGCCCGGGACGAGCGTGACCTCGCCCTGGCGGCGTTGCCGGACGCGCTGCGGGCCGCGCTGGGCGGCACGGCGCGGCCGCACGAGGCACTGCCCGGCGCCGAGGCGTTGCGCGCGCTGGACGAGCAGGTGGAGGCCGCCGCCGAGGTCGCGGGCCGGCTCGGCGAGCAGGTCGTCCGTGCCCGCGCGACCGTGGGCACCGTGGACGAGGCCCACGCCGCCCTCGCCAGGTCCGCCACGCGCGTGGAGCAGGCCGAGCTGGGGGTGACCGTCACCCGAGACGCCCTGACGTCCGCCAAGGCCGACGTCGCTGCCCTGACCGCCGAGGCCCACGACGAGGCCGGGTTGCGGGCCCGGGTGCAGCAGCTCGAGGAGGCGGGGACCCGGCTCGAGACGGTGGCGCGCGACGCCACGTCCGTGGAGCGTGCGACGACCGCCGCCGAGCAGGCGACGAAGGAGCGGACCCGGCAGCAGCAGCTGCTCGCCGACCTGCACCGCGCCCGCGCCGACGGCCTCGCGGCCGAGCTGGCCCTGGACCTCACCGACGGCGACCCCTGCCCGGTGTGCGGCGCCACCGAGCACCCGCTCCCTGCGACGGGTGACCGGGCCGAGCGGGTCACCCAGGACGCGGTCCAGGAGGGCGAGGCGGCCCTGGGGGCGGCGCAGTCCCGGGAGACCGCCGCCCTGGCCGGGCTCGAGTCCGCTCGCGCCACACTGACCGCCCACGAGCAGGACCTGCAGGACCGCCTGTCGGCCCTCGACGACCTGCCCCGGGACGGCGTGGCCGCCGCGCTGACGACGGCGCGGGCCGAGCATGCCCGGGCGAAGGCTGCCGGAGCACGGCTCGAGGCGGCGACGCGCGCGGTTGCCGCCGCCGAGGCCGGGGTGGACCGGGCCGGTCAGGACCACGCCAGGGCGACCGCCGAGCTGGCCGCCGCCCGGTCGCGGCTGGCCGAGGTGGAGTCCCGCCGGGACGACGAGCGCACGCAGGCCTGGCGGCTGCTCGACGCCCTGGTCGCGGTCGACGCGCTGGCCTTGGAGCCGGTGGCCGCCGACGACCCGCGTCGTGAGGCACCGCCCGACGACCGGTTGCTGCGGTCCGTGGTCACCGTGGTGCGGGACGCGGTCGAGGGGCTGCGCCGCGTGCACGAGACCCGGCGGACGGCGGACCACGCCTCTCAGGAGGAGACCGCAGCGGCCGAGGCCCTGGCGCAGCGGCTGGCCGAGCCCGACTTCGCCGACGCCGCGGCGGTGCGCGCCGCCGCCCTCCCCCGGCCGAGCGGGCACGGCTGCAGCGTGAGGTCGCCGAGCACGACCGCGCCCTGGACGCTGCCCGCGTGGTGCTGGCCGACCCCGAGGTCGCTGCCGCGCTGGAGGCCGAGATCCCGGACCTCGCCGCCCTGGCCGAGGAGCTCGCTGCCGCGCGGACGACGGCGCGGGAGGCGGCCGGTCGTGTCGGCCTCGCCCGCAGCGGCGCGGAGGCGTTGCAGCGGCATACGGCCGCGGTGAGGGACCTGCTGGACCGGCTGGGGCCGGCCGTGCACCGAGCCGAGGTGATCCGCGAGGTCGCCGACACCGTCGCCGGGGTCGGCGCCAACAACGTCAAGCGCATGAGCCTGCCCACCTACGTGCTCGCCGCGCGGCTGGAGGAGGTGGTGGCGCTCGCCAACCAGCGGCTCTCCCGGATGACCGACGGGCGCTACGAGCTGCGGCACTCCGACGAGCTGGCCCGGCACGGTGCCCGCAGCGGTCTCGGCCTGCAGGTGGTCGACGCGTGGAGCGGGAAGGCTCGCGACACGGCGACGCTGTCCGGAGGCGAGACGTTCATGGCATCGCTCGCGCTGGCCCTCGGGCTCGGCGACGCGGTCCGCGCGGAGAGCGGCGGGATCGACCTGGACACGCTCTTCGTGGACGAGGGCTTCGGGACCCTGGACGAGCAGGCGCTCGAGCAGGTCATGGAGGTCCTCGACGGCCTGCGCGAGGGAGGTCGCAGCGTGGGCATCATCAGCCACGTCCTCGAGCTGCGCCAGCGCATCCCGGCCCAGCTCCGGCTGCAGCGTGGCCACCGGGGGTCCAGCCTGGAGGTGCGCGCCGAGCCCGACGTCGCCTAGGTCGAGGAGGGCGCCGAGCTGGCGTGGTCCGGTCGCCCGGTCCGGTCAGCGCTGGTCGTGCAGGACGACGTCGAGCCACGTCTGCGGACCCAGGGCGCGAAGGTCCAGGACGTGAGCGTCCAGGGCGTGAGCGTCCAGGGCGTGAGCGTCCAGGGCGTGACGGTCCGAGGCGACGTGCTGGACGTAGGTCGGGTCCGGCAGGAATCTCACGCTGGTCCCGGTCACCGAGCCTGGCGGGCCGTGCGGGGACGGGTCGTCCACCTCGGTCAGCAGGGTCGTCGGCGCCCCGTGGTCGTAGCGCTGCGACCACGTCCCATCACCTCGACGGTTGGTGTGCACCAGCCACCGCGACACGGCCGACACCGACGACATCCCCGCCCGCGGCAGACCGTCCGCGAGCCGTGGCGCCTGCTCGGGGTCGACGAACCGCACGTCCGGCGTGGCCATCACGGGCTTGCGCACGACCCGTCCCGCGTCGTCGCGACGCGTGTCGGTCCCCCGCCCGTCGTCGCTGATCTCCACGGAACCATCCGCGTGCCACGCCACCACCGCACGACCGCGACGCCCCAGGGCCTGCGCCTCGTCGCTCGGGTAGGCGAGCACCTCGAGCAGCAGGTGACGCAGGCTGACGCCTCCCTGGGCCGCCGCGCGGGCGCGCTGCTCGGCGAGGTGCCCGTGGTCGATCGAGGTGCCCCAGTCGTGGGTCGTCGTCAGCCAGTCGTGTGTCGGGCGCCCGAACCGCGCCGTCAGGTGCCACAGCTGCTTGATGCTCTGCGGGTGGTGCCGGCCGGTGCGCGCCGCCGCGCCGATGATCGCCGCGTCGAGGAGGCCGTCCCGCGCGATCGCTCGCCCCACGGCCGTCGCGTCCGGGTCCCGGTACGACCGGCGGCGTTCCAGCTCGGAGAGGGTGAGAACCCGGCCCTCGTGCCACTCGACCGGGACCCCGAGCCCCATGGCCGACTCCTCGACCTCGGTGCCCCGGTATGCCGGGTCGAGCACCACCGCCTCGACGTCCTCCGCCAGGGCCACGACGCCGTGCACGTGAGCCTCGACGTAGTCGTCGAGGATCCCACCCTGCTCAGCCTCCTCCTGCTCCGAGCGGCACTGCGCCACGACGCTGTCGAAGGCGTCCGCGAGCGGCAGCAGGGCAAACCGTCGGGCGGTGCCGAAGTCGCTGGGCTCCCGGAACGAGTCCGGGAAGCAGAAGGTGGCCCGGTCCAGGACGTGCTCGGCGAGCCGCAGGTGCGACGACCCGAAGCGGACCGCCCCGCCGACCCCGCGACGGCGGTGGTTGAGCGCGCCGTACCGGGGACGCTCGGAGGCGGGCGCGTCGTCATACGCGCTCCCGAAGATCCCTGCCTCGCAACGGAACCGGTCACCACCCACGTGAGCAGTGAGACCACCGTTGCTGGTGCCGGTCTCGAACTGGTTGCGGTAGATGCCTTCTCGCGCCAGGCGGTCCACCACGGTGTCGCCGACCGGCCCGCGGTCCGGGTGGAAGTTGAGCGTGATCCGCAGCGAACGGTCCAGCGGGGGACCGCTGCTCAGCCCCGCGACGTGCGTCACGGCGGCGCGCGCCCACCGGCTCGCCCCCGTCACAGCGGTCCTCGGCGACGACCGTGCGGCGCGGTCACGAGCGCCACTCCCGGGCCAGCAGGCCGTACGTCGCGCCGTCGACCCACCCGTGGTCGGGATGCCAGGAGTCGCGGACGCCGTACTGCTCCAGGCGCAGCCCGAGGCCGGACAGGAGGCGCGCGGAGGCCAGGTTGTCGGCATACAGACCGGCTGTGGCGCGCCGCACCCCGAGCTCGCGGAAGCACCGGTCGAGCCCGGCCGCGGCGATCTCGCGGCCGTAGCCCTGCCCATGGAAGGCCGGGTCGAGGATGTAGCCGATCTCCGCCTCGCAGCCCTGCACGGGCCCGCCTGGTTGGCCGCTGCCGTCCCGCACCTCGACCGTGCAGCTCCCGACGACCCTGCCGCGCAGCCTGGCCACGAAGGACCGGTCGCCCTCCCCCGGCTCCAGCCACGCCCGGCGGAAGGCCTCCGGCTCCACCTGCGCGCGCAGCGTCCAGCGCCCGACCTCGGGCAGGTTGCGATAGCGCAGCATCTGCGCGACGTCGTCCTCGGTCGCGTCGCCGACGACGAGCCGGGCCGTATGCCGCTCCCCCGTCTCCCACGCCACCGCTGGTGGGAGGGGCCGCCGCAGTTCGACGCGCGCCGAGGCGTCCCGGATCTCGGGCAGGCCGCGGGCCTCTCCGTGCCACTCCTCCGCCAGGATCGCGTAGCCATACCCGTCGACCCAGCCGTGCTCGGCGTGCCAGGAGTCCTCGACGCCGTGCTCCTCTCGCCGGAGACGAGCCTTCTCCAGGACCCGCGCGGAGGCGGGGTTGTCGCGGTTGCAGAAGGCCTTGACCCGCCGCAGCCCCAGGTCGTCGAAGGCTGCCGCCACCAGTCCCCGGGTCAGTCGGCTGGCAATGCCCTTCCCGGCGCGATCCGGCCGGACGATGTAGCCGATCAGCCCCTCGACGCCGCTCGGCGTCTCAGGGTGCGCGCCGTGGTCGACGATCTCCAGGAAGCCCATCGCCACCACCTCGCCGTCGAGCTCGACGACGCACGAGTGGTTGGTGTCGCTGGTCGGCGCCCCCAGCCACTCCTGACGGAAGTCCACGGGGTCGACCGAGGTGCGCATCATCCACTCGTTGACGCGAGGATCGTTGCGCCAGAGCAGCATCCCGTCCACGTCGCTCGGCGTCGCGTCGCGCAGGAGCAGGTCGGCGTAGCGCTGCGGCCAGACAGAGTGCATCCACCGACCCTAGCCAGCGGCGACGGCCCGGCGCACGCGGGTAACCCCCGGGCGTCGAGCCCCGAGCACCGCGGTGGCTCAGCGCTGTGGGCTCGGCGTGATCACCAGGTGGTGGGTGCCATCGGCGTCGATGCGGATGTCGACGCTCCCCGTCAGGTCTGCGAGATCGCCGGTCCCCGACCGGGGCACGATCGTGCCCTGCGGGTCCTGCCGGTCCGCGCCGTCGATCGTGGTCGCCGCGTGCCAGAAGTTCACCGTCCCGGTCCGCTTCCCGATGCGCCCCTCGAAGGACTCCATCGCCACATAGCTGCCGGTCGTCGTCTCGGCGTCGAAGGCGAAGACGAACTGCGTGATCGACCGCCCCTCGATCGCGCCCGTGAACTCCTTGACCATGTGCGCGTGCCCGGTCGGCAGCGCCGTCGTCACCTCCGGCGCCCAGTCGACCGGCTGCACCGAGGCCACGGTGAACTCTCCAATGATCTGTGTCATGTCCATGACGGCAGCCTGGCAGGATCGCTACGTGACGTCTTGGACGGACCCGACACGGGACGGCCCGCCCCGCCCGCCGGGGGTCGTCCTGCACCCGGCGCGCCAGGACGCGGTGGCTCCGCCGGTGGCGCTCCCGCCCGGGCCGGCGCTGGCCGTTCTCGTCGAGCGGCACTGGGTGCTCTCGTGGCACCTGCCGGAGCGCACCAGCTTCCCCAGCTCGCTGGTCCCCAACCTCTCCCACAACCTCACCCGAGAGGTGGGGTCGGGTCGGCCGGGCGTGCCGTATGACGCCGTCGTGGTCACCGGCGTCCCGACGCGGCGGTTCGACGTCGACGTGGTGGGGCGGGGCTTCGTCCTCGGGACGAAGTTCCATCCCGGCGCCCTGGCGGCCGTCACCGACGTCCCCGCTGCGGCCCTCACCGACCGCACGGTCCTGGCCACGGACCTGCTGCCCCCCATGGTCGTCGCCGCGTATGCCGGTGTGCGCGACGACGGTGACCCCGCGGCCTTCCGGCATACGGCCGAGGCGGCTCTGGCGCCGCTGCTGGACCGGGTGGACCCGGCGTGGGCCGAGGCTCGCGACCTGGTCGCGCGGATCGCCGAGGACGACGGCCTCACCACCGTGGCCGCGCTCGGCGCGGTGAGCGGGCCGACCGAACGCACCCTGCAACGGCTGTTCCGCCGATTCGTCGGGGTGAGCCCCAAGCAGGCGATCACGCGGTACCGCCTGCAGGACGCCGTCCACGCCCTCGACCGGCGCACCGAGGAGACGCTGGCCGACCTCGCCGCCCGGCTAGGGTTCTTCGACCAGGCGCACCTCGCGCGGGAGTTCACGCGATTCGTCGGGATCGCACCGAGCGCCTACCGAGCCGGCCACCCCGTCCGCGACTGACACCCCTACCGGCGGTAGGTTTTTCGGGCTCCCCGCCCCGCTCCTGCCATTCCCCGTCTCCGCGCCCGTCCCCCGTCTACCTGGCCATCCCCGGTCTCCAGCTGCAGCCCCAGACCGGCACTGCACGCCAAGACCGGGGACACAACCCCAGACCAACACCACCCAGAGACACGCGAGCGGGGCCGGATCCCCGGCCCCGCTCCTGCGTCGCTCGTGTCCTCGCGCCGTCGTCAGTCCTCGAACCCTCTGGTCGGACTTCCTCCGCGCTCCGGGCCTCGCTCCTGCGTCGCTCGTGTCCTCGCGCCGTCGTCAGTCCTCGAACCCTCTGGTCGGACTTCCTCCGCGCTCCGGGCCTCGCTCCTGCGTCGCTCGTGTCCTCGCGCCGTCGTCAGTCCTCGAAGGCCTCGGGGGACGGGCACGAGCAGATCAGGTTGCGGTCGCCGTAGGCCCCGTCGATGCGGCGCACCACCGGCCAGTACTTCGCCCGCGGGTCCACGCCGGCCGGGAACGCTGCCGTCGCGCGGTCGAAGCCGTAGTCCCACTCCCCCGCCAGCGACTCGGCAGTGTAGGGCGCGTGCCGCAGCACCGAATCGGCCGCCGCGACCTCGCCCGAGCCGACCTCGTCGATCTCCGCCTTGATCGCGATCATCGCGTCGCAGAACCGGTCCAGCTCGCCCTTGTCCTCGGACTCGGTCGGCTCGACCATCAGCGTCCCCGCCACCGGGAAGGACATCGTGGGCGCGTGGAACCCGTAGTCGATGAGCCGCTTCGCCACGTCGTCGACGGTCACGCCGGTGTCGTGGGTGATGCCGCGCAGGTCGAGGATGCACTCGTGGGCGACCAGGCCGTCCTGGCTGTAGAGCACCGGGTAGTGGTCGCGCAGCCGCGCCGCGATGTAATTGGCGTTGAGCACGGCCGCCAGCGTCGCCTGCCGCAGACCCTCCCCACCCATGAGCCGGATGTAGGCCCACGAGATCGGCAGGATCGACGCGGAGCCGTACGGCGCGGACGCCGCCGGCCCGGACCCGGTCTCGGGGCCGGCCTCCGCCGCGAGCGGGTGGTTGGGCACGTATGGCGCCAGGTGCGCCCGCACACCGATCGGCCCCACCCCCGGCCCGCCGCCGCCGTGCGGGATGCAGAAGGTCTTGTGCAGGTTGAGGTGCGACACGTCGGCCCCGAACTTCCCGGGGCGGGCGACACCGACGAGGGCGTTCATGTTGGCGCCGTCGACGTAGACCTGACCGCCGGCCTCGTGCACGAGCTCGCACAGCTCGACGATGGTGTCCTCGTAGACGCCGTGGGTGGACGGGTAGGTCACCATGATCGCGGCGAGCCGCTCGCAGTGCTCCTTGACCTTGCCCCGCAGGTCCTCCATGTCGATGGAGCCCTCGGCGGTGGACTTGATGACCACGACCTTGAATCCGGCCATCACCGCCGAGGCGGCGTTGGTGCCGTGGGCGCTGGACGGGATCAGGCAGATGTCGCGCTCGCCCTGACCACCGGCCTGGTGGTAGGAGCGGATCGCCAGGAGCCCCGCCAGCTCGCCGGACGCGCCGGAGTTGGGCTGCATCGACACGGCGTCGTACCCGGTGATCTCGACGAGCCACTGCTGCAGGTCGGCGACGATCTTGCGGGAGCCCGCGGACTGGTCCGCCGGCACGAAGGGGTGCAGCGACCCGAACTCCGGCCAGGTGATGGGCTCCATCTCGGTGGTGGCGTTGAGCTTCATGGTGCACGAGCCGAGCGGGATCATGCCGCGGTCGAGCGCGTAGTCCCGGTCGGACAGCCGCCGCAGGTAGCGCAGCATCGCGGTCTCGGAGCGGTAGGAGTTGAACACCTCGTGCGTGAGGTAGTCGCTGGTCCGCACCAGCGCCTGCGGCCAGGTCGACTCGAAGTCGGCCGGGACGGCCCCGGAGAAGGTCGCGCCGAACGCCTCGACCACCGCCTCCACCTGGGCGCGGTCGGTGGTCTCGTCGAAGGACACCTGCACCGTGTCGGCGTCGACGCGCCACAGGTTGATGCCGCGCTCGAGGGCGGCGGCCAGGACCTCGTCGGCCCGCCCCGGCACCCGCACGGTCAGCGTGTCGAAGAAGCAGTCGGTGCGCACGTCCACGGACGCCGCCACCAGCGCCTTGCGCGCGGCCTGGGTGTGGCGGTGCACCCGCTCGGCGATGGCGCGCAGCCCCGCCGGGCCGTGCCAGACGGCATACATCGATGCCAGGACGGCCAGCAGCACCTGCGCGGTGCAGATGTTGGAGGTGGCCTTCTCGCGCCGGATGTGCTGCTCGCGGGTCTGCAGCGCCAGCCGGTATGCCGGTGCCCCCGCCTCGTCCACCGACACCCCGACGAGACGCCCAGGCATCGAGCGCTCCAGCCCCTTGCGCACCGACATGAAGCCGGCGTGGGGCCCGCCGAAGCCCATCGGCACGCCGAACCGCTGGGAGTTGCCGACTGCGATGTCCGCGCCCCACTCCCCGGGCGGCGTCAGCAGGGTCAGCGCGAGCAGGTCGGTGGCCGCCGTGACGAGGGCCTTGGACTCGTGGGCGGCGTCGGCGAGGGCGCGCCAGTCACGGACGGCTCCGTCCGCGCCGGGGTACTGCACGACGACGCCGAAGACCGCCTTGCCCCCCACGGCCTGCTCGAGGTCGGCGGCGGAGGCGACCTCGGACAGGTCGGTGCGCAGCACCTCGATGCCGAGCGGGCGGGCGCGGGTGGCGATGACGGCGTAGGACTGCGGCAGCACCTGCGCGTCGACGAGCAGCACGGCGTCCTTGGCGGCCTTGGAGGACCGGCGCATCAGGGTCATGGCCTCGGCGGCGGCGGTGCCCTCGTCGAGCAGCGAGGAGTTGGCGATGTCCAGGCCGGTCAGGTCGTTGACCATGGTCTGGAAGTTGAGCAGCGCCTCGAGCCGGCCCTGGCTGATCTCGGGCTGGTAGGGCGTGTAGGCGGTGTACCAGCCGGGATTCTCCAGCACGTTGCGCTTGACCACGGGCGGGGTGATCGTGCCGTAGTAGCCGAGCCCGATCAGCGACGTGCGCACCTGGTTGCGGTCGGCGATGGCGCGCAGCTCGGCGGTGACGGCCTGCTCGGTGGGCGCCCCCTCCAGCGCCAGCGCGGGGCCGCCGAGGATCGCGGCGGGGGCGGTGCGCGCGATGAGCTCCTCGACGCTCGGCTGGCCGATGACCTCGAGCATCTGCGCGACGTCGTCCTCGCGCGGACCGATGTGGCGGGAGACGAACTCCGGCACGGTGGTGGTGCTGTCTGCGCTCACGGCAGGCTCCTCGGGGCAGGACGGGTGGCGAGCCGGCC
Source organism: Arsenicicoccus sp. oral taxon 190 (assembly GCF_001189535.1). Taxonomy (NCBI): domain Bacteria; kingdom Bacillati; phylum Actinomycetota; class Actinomycetes; order Micrococcales; family Intrasporangiaceae; genus Arsenicicoccus; species Arsenicicoccus sp. oral taxon 190. The sequence goes on along the minus strand of NZ_CP012070.1, from coordinate 2,616,689 downwards.
GCACCGCTCGGTGCAGCCGTCCCCGCCAGTCGGCGCCACGGTGACGCGCCTCCAAGGTGCCTGCCCACGCGGTCCTGGTGCCTGAGAGGTTCCGGGGATGTTGCCCCTTCGGCGCCCCGCCGACGCTCGGTCCCCCGCGCCGTCGCGACCGGGACGACCTCACGTCGCGGGAGCTCTCCCGCGTGAGGTGATCAGCAGGCTCACCCTAGCAGGGCGGTGGGTCCGGTCAGCCGGCGTGGCGCGCGCGGCGGCGGGCGCCGAGCTCGTCGCCGGGGAAGTCGGGCGCGTTGTCGTCGTCCTCGAAGCGCTCCGACGGCAGCGACGCCAGCTCGCCCTCGATCTCGCGCCAGACCCGGCCGACGGCGATGCCGAAGACGCCCTGCCCGCCCTGGACCAGGTCGATGACCTCGTCGGCGGAGGTGCACTCGTAGACCGAGGCACCGTCGCTCATCAGCGTGATCTGCGCCAGGTCCTCCACGCCGCGCTCGCGCAGCGTGGCGATGGCGACCCGGATCTGCTGCAGCGAGACGCCGGTGTCGAGCAGCCGCTTGACCACCTTGAGCACCAGGATGTCGCGGAAGCCGTAGAGCCGCTGCGTGCCCGACCCGGTCGCGCCGCGCACCGAGGGCTCCACGAGCCCGGTGCGGGCCCAGTAGTCGAGCTGGCGGTAGGTGATGCCGGCGGCCTTGCAGGCGGTGGGGCCGCGGTAGCCGATGTCCTCGGAGAGCTCCGGCAGGTCGTCGTCGAAGAGCAGCCCCTGCGACGCGGTGCGTGTGACCGGCCGGTCGGTGTGCTCCGGACCCACGGCCCCTCCCCTGCGCGCTCGCGCCCGCTCTCGGGTCCCCGCTGGTCGCGGTCCGGTCAGGCTCCGTCTCGACGGTACGTCCCCCCTGGGGGGTCGTCAATCACCCGGGCCTCGCCGCGGTCTCGCGTGTCGGGCCCTCACCAGGACAAACCCGCCCAGGAGCACCAGACCCGTATGCCGGGACCGCCCGCTCGTCGCACGGCGGCTCGTCATACGGACTCGTGGGGGCCCTCGTCCTCGTGGCCCTCGAAGTCCTCGGGGGTGACCTGGTCGAGGAACTCGCGGAACCGCTCGAGCTCGTCGGCCTGCTCCTCGCCGCCCTCCTCGTCGGCGAGGGTGACGCCGGCCTGCTCCAGGAGGTCCTCGGTGGTGACGACCTCGGTGGCGGTCCGCAGCGCCAGCGCGATCGCGTCGGAGGCCCGGGCGTCGACCTCGGTGCCGTCGTCGAAGACCAGGGTGGCGCGGAAGTAGCTGTCCTGCAGGGCGCTGATCTGCACCTGGGTGAGGCTGCGCCCGAGCGCGGTGATGGTGCTCGCGAAGAGGTCGTGGGTCAGCGGGCGCGGCGGCTGCACCCCCTGCTGGGCGTAGGCGATGGCCGTGGCCTCGGCCGCGCCCACCCAGATCGGCAGGTAGCGGCGCCCCCCGCTCTCCTTGAGCAGGACGATCGGCTTGTTGGTCGGCATCTCGACCCGGACCCCGAGGACGTCTAGCGGCTTCACCAGGTCAGCCTAGCGCGCGGGGCTGTGCGGTCAGCGGGTCAGACCGCCACGCACCAGGGCGGCGTGCAGCGACAGGCAGGCGCCGAGGATCGCGGCCGTAGGGTCGTCCTCGCCGCTGCGGCGCGCCGCCGGCCCGCGCACCTGCTCGACCAGCGCGAGCTCGCGGTCGGCAGCGGTGCGGAAGGCGCGCAGGTGCCGAGCCTCGATGCCGAAGGCGGCGAGCTGGCCGGCGGCCCGCGCCACCGCCAGGTCGTCCTCGTCGTAGTGCCCGAGGTCGTCGGGACGCACGAGGCCGTAGCCCTGCAGGCCGTCCAGGGTGCCCGCCTCGATCCCGGCGGAGCGGCACAGCTCGCGAGCGGTGAGCCGCAGCGTGGTGCCGGGGTGCGCCAGCAGCGAGTCCACGGCGTCGGACGCGGCGATCTCCGGGACGGTCGGCATCGGCGCCTCGACCGGGCCGGCCGGGGTGAGCCCGCGGTCGATGGCGTCGAGGGCGTCCTTGATGACCTCCAACGGCCAGAACCGGTCGCGCTGCGCGGTCAGGACGTAGCGCAGGCGCTCGACGTCTTCGTGGGAGAAGACCCGGTAGCCGGAGGGGCGCCGCTCGGGGGTGACCAGGCCCTTGCTCTCGAGGAAGCGGACCTTGCTGATCGTCAGGTCGGGGAACTCCGCGGACAGCTCCGCGACCACGGACCCGATGGTCGACGTGCGCCGGGGCGAGCGGTCCTCGCCGGCCGGCATCACTGGGTGGAGGGCGCGTAGAACACGAGCCGGAACTTGCCGATCTGGACCTCGTCGCCGGCCTGCAGGCGGCTGGCGTCGGTGCGCTCGCGGTTGACGTAGGTGCCGTTGAGCGAGCCCACGTCGCGCACCTCGAAGGTGTCGCCCAGGCGGACGAAGACCGCGTGCCGCCGCGAGACCGTGACGTCGTCGAGGAAGATGTCGCTGTCGGGGTGCCGGCCCGCGCTGACCTCGTCGGCGTCGAGGAGGAAGCGGGCGCCGGTGTTGGGCCCACGCAGCACCACGAGCAGGGCCGTGCCGGGACGCAGCGCGTCGACGGTGGCCTGGTCCTGGGTGGTGAGGCCGCGCTCGAGGTCGGCGTTGCGGTCCAGCGGCTCGCCGCCGACCCCGTGGAACTGCATCGTGGACGGACCCTCGTGGCGGACCGGGCGCGCCTCGCGGTCGGGGTTGCTCGGTGTGCTCATCGGAGTCCCTCCTTGACGGTCAACGGTGTCACCCGCAGCCCACCACGCGGTGCAGAGGGTGACGGCGGGTGACACCGTATGAGAAATGTGCCGCTGGTGCCAGCCTAGCGTCAGCCCAGCTGGGCCTTGTAGGTCTCGACGTCCATGAGACCGTCGAGCTCGGCGGTGTCCGAGACCTTGACGGTGAACATCCAGCCGCCCTCGTAGGGGTCGGAATTGACCGTCTCCGGGGCGCCGTCGAGGTCCTCGTTGACCGCGACGACCTCGCCGCTCACCGGCGAGTAGAGGTCGGAGACCGACTTGGTGGACTCGACCTCGCCGCAGGACTCCCCCGCCGAGACCGTGTCGCCCACCGCGGGCAGGCTCACGTAGACGACGTCGCCCAGCGCGTCCTGCGCGAAGGCGGTGATGCCGATCTTGGCCTGGTCACCGTCGACGGCGACCCACTCGTGCTCGGCGGTGTAGCGAAGGTTCTCGGGGTAGGACAGCTCCGACATGACGCTCCTCGGTGGGGACGGGCGACGGCTCCGACGAGGCCTGTGTCACGGAGTGGGTCTCGTCGTCGGGGCCGGCACGGGTTGGGCGTGACGTGGCTGCGCTGGTGTGGTCAGCGCGTCCACGGTGATCGTAGCGGCCTTGCTCACGGTCGCCGTCGCCCCCTCCTGCTTCATGCTCTCGACGACCCCACCGGGGATCCGCATCGCGGCGTCCATGGTGGCCGGGTCGCCGATGGCGCGGATGAGGTAGGGGGCGCTCAGCCGGGCGTCGGAGGCGTAGAGCGCGCCGTCCTTGGGGGCGAACCACGTGCCGGCCGTGACCCGCGCCGGGCCGACCTGGATCGCCTCCGCGCCCGCGTCGCGCAGCTCCTGCACCACGTCGAGCAGCATCGCGGCAGTCACCTTGCCGCCCGGGTCGCTGACCGTGATCGTGACGCCGGGGCCGGTGGCCTTGGCGGTGCCGGCCAGGATGCCGAGCGTGTCGAGACGCTCCTGGGCGGCCTTGACAGCGGCCTGGCCCTGCTGGGAGCCGTCGACGAGCTCGTCGCGGGTCGCCTGCAGCTTGCGCGCGTCGGCGTCCAGGCGGTCCGAGCGGGTGTTCTGGTCGTCGAGGATGCGCACCAGGTCGGTGGTGCGCAGCGACTCCAGCCCCCTGCGGCTCTGCGACTGGACCTGGGTGGCGAGGGCGAAGCCGAGCAGCAGCGCCAGGGCCGTGGCGGCGAGGTTGGCCTTGGTGGGCCGGGGCCGCCCGACCCGCGCTAGCCGCCGCCAGGGCGACTCCGGCTGCGGCTGGGACGGCTGCTGCGTCGGCTGCTGCGGGGTCCGGGGCTGCTCGTCGCTCATGCGTGGAAGAGGTGCCGGCGGATGGAGGCCACGTTGGAGAAGATCCGGACCCCGAGGACCACGACGACGCCCGTCGACAGCTGCGCGCCCACGCCGAGCTGGTCGCCGAGGAAGACGATCAGCGCCGCGACGACCACGTTGGACAGGAACGAGATCACGAAGACCTTGTCGTTGAAGATGCCGTCGAGGACGGCCCGCAGGCCGCCGAAGACGGCGTCGAGCGCTGCGACCACGGCGATGGGCAGGTAGGGCTGCAGCCACGCCGGGACGGACGGGTCGAGGAAGACGCCGAGCACGATGCCGAGCAGCAGTCCGAGGGCGGGGATCACGGGCGGGCCTCCGTCGTGGTGGTGGGCGGTGCGGCCGTCGTCGCCTGCGGCGACGACGCGGGTGGGGACGTGGGTGATGGCGTCGGTATGGCCGACGCCACCGGCTTGGCGTAGCGCAGCGTCACGGTGCTGTCGCCGCGCAGCGTGAGGTCCTGCTGGGCGGCGATGCCGTGCTGGATGCCGTAGCCGCGGCCGAGCTGATCCAGGGATCGGCCACCCTCGGTGGCCAGGAACCGGCTCTGCAGCGACGCCGGGTCGCCGATCGCGTGGATGACATAGGGGCGCGGGAGCGGTCGGTAGTCGACCAGGATCGCCTCCCCGGCGAAGCGGATCGCCGACGTCGAGGTGAGGCGGTGGCCGTTGATGTCGATGGCCTCGGCGCCCGCCTGCCACAGCCCGTTGACCACGAGCTGGAGGTCGCCGGACTGCACCCGGCCGGGGTCGTCCGACCCGGTCCGGGGGTTGCCGTCGGCGCTGGGGGCACCGGCCGAGCGGGCGTCGTCGACGGTGACCTCGAGGCCGGGCCCGTGGACCGTGGCGGTGGCCGCGGCCAGCTCGGCCTGCTGCACCCGCGCCGCCAGCTGCTGCTGGTCGGCGGAGGTGAGGGCGCGGGCCCGGGCGGCCCCGATCTCGGTCTCCCAGGTGGCCAGCCGCGCCTCGAGACGGTCGGACTCGGCCTGGCGGTGCTCGATCTGCGCGATGAGCGCGGACTTCTGCTGCGAGACCGCCGCCTTGGGCTGACGCAACGCCTGGGCGGCGACCGCGACGAGCAGCCCGATGGCGAACAGCACGAGCGCCATACGCCAGGTGCGCCCTCCCGGGGTGCGGGAGAGTCCGGCTGCCTCCCGGCGATCGGCCTCGGCGGCGTAGCCGGGGTCGAGCGGGCGCTGCATCATCTCGGTGAGCAGCGTCATGCTCTCGTCGGGCCGCCGCGGGCGCGCCGGGGGCGCGGGGCTGGACGGGGTCACGGCGCCTCCTTCGGGGCTCGCTGGGGGTGTCACCTCGGGTCCTGGCGGACGACCTGCTGGGCCTGGACGTAGTACATGATCGCCGACACCCAGTAGAGCCCGAGGCCCCACCAGCCGAAGGCCCAGCCCACGGACCGGACGATCCCGGCTGCAAGCCCGGACACCGCGTGCCCGAGCAGCAGCAGGGGGAAGGCGCTCAGCAGGCAGAAGGTCGCGGCCTTGCCCACGAAGGTCACGGGTAGCCGGCGCAGGCCTCGACCGCGGAGCCGGAGCAGCTCCGTGACGCCCCAGAAGTCCCGTGCGAGCAGGGCCACCACGAACCACCACGGCACGATCCCGGCGAGCAGCAGCCCGGCCAGGGTCGACAGCACGAAGAGCCGGTCGGCGACCGGGTCGAGGAGCTGCCCCAGCCGCGACACGAGGCCGAAGCGGCGGGCCATCGCGCCGTCGAGCCAGTCCGTGGCCGCCGAGGCGGCCAGCACCCAGAACGCGGCCAGCTCGTCGCGGCGCCCGAGCAGCAGCCACAGGAAGACGGGCACGAGCAGGATCCGGGTCACGGTCAGCGCGTTGGGCGTCGTGAGCACGCGATCCGACACCGGTGGCCGGACCCGGTCCTCCGCGCGCCGCTCACCCACCCCTCCAGGCTAGGCCGTGGGCACCCTGCGCGTCGCGGCAGACACCCCGCGGGACGGCGGGATTCACCAGGTGGTGGCTGCGGGCCTCGCGGGTCGTCGTGGCAGGATGCGGCCATGACGACGACGGCGCGCCAGGCTGCCCGCTCCGACCGCGGGCGGGTCAGCGACCACAACGAGGATGCCTTCGCCCTGGACGACGACCTGTGGGTCGTGGCCGACGGCATGGGCGGTCACGCCAGCGGGGAGATCGCGAGCGAGGTGGCAGTCGAGGCCGTCCTGCACGTCGCCGGCGGCGGCGCGGTCCGGGGGCCCGCCGACCTGGCCGACCTGCTGGCCGACGCCGTGGTGGGGGCCCGCGGCGCGGTGGTCGACCGGGCCCGCCAGGACCCCGCGTCGGCGGGCATGGGGACCACGCTGGTCGTGGCCGGGCGCCGCGACGACACGGTGGGGGTCGCGTGGGTCGGGGACAGCCGGGCCTACCTGCTGCACGAGGGCAGGCTGATGCTGGTCAGCAGCGACCACAACGTCGCCCAGGAGATGCTCGCGCTCGGCATGATCGACGCGGAGCAGGCCCGCACCCACCCGGGGCAGTACCAGCTCACCAGAGCCGTCACCGACGACAGCGTCAGCGACGCCACGCCCGACGTCGTGACGGTGCCCGCCCGAGGGCGGCTGCTGCTGTGCTCGGACGGCCTCAACGGCGAGCTCGCCGACGCGACCATCGCCCGGCTGCTCGGCGAGGGCGACCCGGAGACCGCCGCCCGGGCGCTGGTCGACGCGGCCCTGGACGAGGGCGGCCGCGACAACATCACCGTGGTGGTCGTCGACCTCTGAGGCGTGACGTCCTCCCCCGATGGTCGGCGGTAGGTTGGCCGGCATGATCCGGATCGCGACGATCGGCACGAGCGTCATCACCGAGACCTTCCTCGGTGCCGCGCGGGGGCGGGTGGCGGTGTCCGTCGTCCACTCCCGCGACCCGCAGCGCGGCGCGCACCTGGCCCGGACGTATGCCGTGCCCGCCACCACCTCTGACCTCGATGCGCTGCTCGCCCGCGACGACGTGGATGCGGTCTACGTCGCCTCCCCCAACTCCGTGCACCCCGAGCAGGTCCGGGCCTGCCTCGAGGCCGGTCGTCACGTGCTGGCCGAGAAGCCGCTCGCCCCGACCGGCGCCGAGGCCCAGGAGCTCTTCGCGCTGGCGCAGTCCCGGGGGCTGGTGCTGCTGGAGGCGATGCGGTCGGCCTTCGACCCCGGCACCCAGGCGGTGCGCGAGCTGCTGCCGCTGCTCGGGCAGGTGCGGCGGGTGTCCTTCTGCTACCACCAGCGGTCCTCGCGCTACGACCGGGTGCTGGCCGGGGAGCGCGTCAACGTCTTCGACCCCGCGATGGCGGGGGGCGCCCTGCTGGACCTCGGCGTCTACTGCGTGCGGCCGCTGGTCGACCTCTTCGGGATGCCGGAGCGGGTCACGATGGCGCAGGTCGAGGTGACCACCGGGGCGGACGGGGCCGGCGTCGTGCTGGCGACCTACCCCGGGATGGTCGCGGACCTCAGCTACTCCAAGATCACGCGTTCCTCGCTGCCGAGCGTGGTCGAGGGCGAGCTGGGCACCCTGACCATCGACCACGTCGCGGCTCCCCGCGAGCTCGTCGTGGAGCTGCTCGACGGCACCCGCCGCGACGTGCAGGTGCGGGGCGAGGAGCCCAACCTGGGCTACGAGATCGACCGGTTCGCCGAGCTCGTGGAGAGCGGCGACCTGCCGGTGCGCGAGACGGAGGGATCGCTGCTGGCGGCGCGGGTCGTGGACCTCGCCCGGGGACTCTGAGCCGGCGACGCGGGCGCCCCTCGAGCACGCGCCCCGACCCGACGACCGGCGGCCGTCAGCCCGCCGTCAGCCTGCCGTGGGGTCGCTGCCCGGCGAGGGTCGCCGCCGTCGCAGCTGGTAGCGCGACACCCGCCCGAGGAACCACGCCGCGCTGGCCACGCTGGACCCCACGACCAGGCCGATGGCGGTCCCGCAGACGACGCCGACGGACAGCCCGAGCGTGGAGGACGCCAGCCCCGGCTCGAGGCCCAGCTGCGTGACCGACATGAGCCCGAGCGAGCCCGGGACGAGCAGCCAGAAGCTCGGCAGGAAGACCACGAGCCGGGGCAGCCGGGGTCGGACGGCCTCGACCGCTCGCGCACCGAAGCTCGCGGCCACGGCCCCCAGGAACGCCCCGAACCACGGGCTCGGCACCAGCGCCTGCCCCACCACCTGGGCGGTGAAGGTCCCGGCCAGGATCAGCAGGACCCACGGCACCAGCCGGGGCGGCACCGACTCCATCAGGCTCATCCCCACCGTGAGCACGGGCAGCCCGAGCACCGGTGCCCACCAGCCGATCTCGTGGGCGCGGACGTTGGCCAGCATCTGCGGGGGCACCTCGAGCAGCACCGCGGCGGCCCCCACCCCGAGGGCGAAGAGCAGCAGCTGGCTCGCGCCGTAGACCAGCCGGGAGGTCCCGGCCACCATCGCGGTCGCGGCGAGCTCGGACAGCCCGGTCACGATCAGGCCGCCGGGCAGCAGGACCGCCAGCGGCGGCAGCAGGGTGCGCAGCGGCCCGGGGACCCACCCGGCGCGGGCGCACCAGAAGGCCGCGAGGCTGACGAGGAAGGCCGCCACGCTGGGGAAGAGGATCGACAGCAGCTGGTGCCGGCCGCTGTAGCGCATCAGCAGCACGACCAGCGGGCTGCACGCCACGGCGAAGGCGACGCTGCGCAGCGACGGCTGCAGGATCATCGCGATCCCGAAGGCCACGAGGGCGCCGCCGGCATACAGCCCCCGCACCCGGTAGCGGTGGGGGCGGGCCCGCAGCGCCACCAGGCGCTCCAGGGCCGCGGTCGGCGACATCGACCCGGACTCCAGCCCCCGCTGGATGACGTTGACCTCGGCGCTCTGGTCGAGGCGCAGCGGCCCCTCCACGGCCTCGAAGGTGGCGGCGGAGCCGTAGCCGAGCGACAGCGAGACACCGGTGGGCAGCGCCGAGAGCTGGCAGCCCGGCTGGCCCATCGCCCGGGCGCACCGTCGCACGTCGGCCTCGACCTCGTGGACGGGCATGCCGCCCGCGACCAGCGCCGCGGCCAGGTAGACCAGCACCCGCCGGGTGTGCCGCTCGTCGGGAGCGCCGCTGGTCGGCACGGGGTCCGTGGTCACGGGGGGCAGACTACCGTCGGTGACGGCCGTGCCACGGGTGGCGCGGTCCCGGGCGGTGTGGCCGGGGGTCTGTCGGTGGGGCGGCATACGGTGGAACCATGACGAGCACCCGCACCGAACGCGACAGCATGGGCGCCATCGAGGTGGCCGCCGACCGTTACTGGGGCGCCCAGACCCAGCGCAGCCTCGGCAACTTCGACATCGGCCGCGACACCTTCGTGTGGGGGCGGCCCATGATCCGGGCCCTCGGGATCCTCAAGAAGTCCGCGGCCCTGGCCAACGCCGAGCTCGGTGAGCTGCCGCAGGACGTCGCCGACCTGGTGGTGCGCGCCGCCGACGAGGTGGTCGACGGCCGGCTCGACGAGCACTTCCCGCTGGTGGTCTTCCAGACCGGGTCGGGCACGCAGTCCAACATGAACGCCAACGAGGTGGTGTCCAACCGCGCGATCGAGCTCGCCGGGGGCACCCTCGGCAGCAAGGACCCGGTCCACCCCAACGACCACGTCAACCGCGGCCAGTCCAGCAACGACACCTTCCCCACCGCGATGCACATCGCGGTGGCGCTGGAGCTGACCGAGCGGCTCTACCCCGCGGTGACCGCGCTGCGCGACGAGCTGGAGCGCAAGGCCACGGAGTTCGCCGACGTCGTCAAGGTCGGCCGCACCCACCTGCAGGACGCGACACCCATCACCCTCGGCCAGGAGATCGGTGGCTGGGTCGCCCAGCTCGACCAGGCGCTCGCCGAGGTCCGCCACGCCGAGCAGGGTGTCCTCGCGCTCGCGATCGGCGGCACGGCCGTCGGCACCGGGCTCAACGCCCACCCCGACTTCGGGGCCCGCGCGGCGCAGCGGATCGCCGACGAGACCGGCCTGGGCTTCCACCAGGCGCCCAACCTCTTCGCGGCGCTGTCGGCCCACGACGCGCTCGTCACCGTCAGCGCCACCCTGCGCACCCTTGGCGGCGCCCTGATGAAGGTCGCCAACGACGTGCGCTGGCTCGCCTCCGGGCCGCGCAACGGCATCGGCGAGATCACCATCCCGGAGAACGAGCCCGGCTCCAGCATCATGCCCGGCAAGGTCAACCCCACCCAGTGCGAGGCGCTGACCATGGTCGCGACCCGGGTCTTCGGCAACGACGCGACGGTGGCCTTCGCCGGGTCGCAGGGCAACTTCCAGCTCAACGTCTACAAGCCCGTCATGGCGCACGCGGTGCTGGAGTCGACCCGGCTGCTCGCCGACGCGTGCGAGTCCTTCCGCGTGCACTGCGCCGTCGGCATCGAGCCCGCCCGCGAGCGGATCGCCGACAACCTCGAGCGCAACCTCATGGTCGTCACCGCGCTCAACCGCCACATCGGCTACGACAAGGCCGCCGCCATCGCCAAGAAGGCGCACAAGGAGGGCACGACCCTCCGGGAGGCCGCCCTGGCGACGGGCGACGTCTCCGAGCAGGACTTCGACCGGTGGGTCGTGCCGATGGACATGACCCACCCCTCCGCGGGCTGACCCCGGGCGCAAGCCCCACCCCACCCTGTCGCCATGACAGGGTGGGACGATCGCCGAGTCCGACCACCCCCCCAGGAGGTTTCGAATGTCCGAGCAGGACCAGCAGGACCAGCCCGTCGACGAGCGCGCCAACGCCGAGTCCCGCGTGGCCGAGCAGGAGGCCAGCCAGACCCGGCAGGGGGCGTCCTCGGGCGGCCCGGTGCCGGCCGACTACCCTGCGGCGGGGCGCACCCCCGCCGAGCAGGACGAGGCCGAGGACGTGCCCGGCGGCACCGCTGCGGGCAGCCCGCTCGCCGGCGTGCGCATCTCCGACGAGGACGCCGCGGACGCCGTGTCGGGCGACCAGGGCCCCGAGCACCCGGGCCGGCGCTCCCAGAGCCCCACGACGGACTGACAGCCCTACGACGAACCGAGGACAGGTCCGACCACGCAGGCGCCCCGGCCCCACCGAGCGGTGGGACCGGGGCGCCCGGCATACGCACCGTCACGGTGTCAGCAGGGCCGCTCCTGCGGGGCGCGCGCCGCCGTCTGGGCGGGGTCGCGCTGCACCACGTCGCCAAGAGCGTCGTCGATGGCCTTCATCACGTCGGCCTCGAGCGTGACGCCGGCCGCCTTGACGTTGTCCTTGATCTGCTCGGGCCGGGAGGCACCGACGAGCGCGGCGGCGACGTTGGGGTTCTGCAGCACCCACGCGACGGCGAGCTGCGGCATGGTCAGGCCGGCGTCGGCGGCGATCGGCTTCAGGCCCTGGACCGCCTCGAGCACCTCGTCGCGCATGAGCTCCTTCATGGACTGCCCGGCCTCGGCGTGCCCGGCGCGGGTGTCCTGGCCGGGCTGCTGGCCGGGAAGGTACTTGCCGGACAGCACGCCCTGCGCCATCGGGCTCCACACGATCTGCGAGAGGCCGAGCTCCTCGCAGGTGGGGACGACCTGGTCTTCGATGACGCGCCACAGCATGGAGTACTGCGGCTGGGAGGAGATCAGCGGCACGTGCAGCTCCTGCGCCAGCCGGTGGCCCTCGCGGATCTGCTCCGCGGTCCACTCGCTCACGCCGATGTAGAGCGCCTTGCCCTGGCGCACCACGTCGGCGAAGGCCTGCATGGTCTCCTCGAGCGGCGTCTCGGTGTCGAAGCGGTGCGCCTGGTAGAGGTCGACGTAGTCGGTCTGCAGCCGGCGCAGCGACCCGTCGATGGACTCCATGATGTGCTTGCGGGACAGGCCGCAGTCGTTGTGGCCGCCGGGGCCGGTGGGCCAGTAGACCTTGGTGAAGATCTCCAGCGACTCGCGGCGCTGCCCCTGCAGGGCCTCGCCGAGCACCGTCTCGGCCTTGGTGTTGGCGTAGACGTCGGCCGTGTCGAAGGTCGTGATGCCCTCGTCCAGGGCGGCGCGCACGCACTGCTTGGCGGTGTCGTTCTCCACCTGCGAGCCGTGGGTGAGCCAGTTGCCGTAGGTGATCTCGCTGATCTTCAGTCCGCTGTTTCCGAGGTATCGAAACTCCATGGCTGCCACGCTAGTCCGGCGCGGCGTCCCGTGGTGGCTCGCCGGTGGTCGAGGTTGCTCAGGCGCAGTGGACGCAGCGCACCGCGGTCGGTCGGGCGAGCAGCCGCCCGGTCGCGATGGGCTCCCCGCAGACCTCGCAGCGGCCGTCCCAGCCGGCGTCGACGCGCGCCACGGCCGCGTCGATCTCCGCCAGCCGGGCCCGGGCCGAGCGCAGCAGCGCGGCCGTCTGCTCCCGGTCCCACGCGATGGTCTGGCCCTCGGGGTCGTGCTCGTCGTCGGCGTTGCTCGCCGCGCTGGCCGCCACGATGCGCGACCGGTCCCGCTCCAGGTCAGCGATCCGCTCGGCGGTGCGCGCCCGCAGGTCCGCCAGGGCGCCGGGCAGCTCTCGAGGGATCATCCAGGCAGTATGCCGCGCGTCGCCGCCGCCTCACCGTGTCACGATTCATTCGTATGCCGATTGCATTGCCCCACCCGTATTTGTCATACTGGAACAGCCACAACGGTGTGCCTCGTACCCGCAGATCGATCAGCAGGAGGTCACCCCATGGCTCTCGTCAAGACCTGGCTCCGTTCCTTCGACCGGTGGACGCTCGTCGCGTTCAACCCGGAGGTTCCGGGCTACCGGGGTCGCTGAGCGACCCCATCCCCCTCGCACGGCTCCGTCGCGTCCCTCACGCGGCGGGGCCGTCGCCATGCCCCGAGGTCCGTGCACCCCGAGCGGAGCCGATCACTCCTGTGGGCTGCGGCGGTCAGTACCCGACCGCACTCAACTGCCGATGGTCGGACGTTGCGATCGTGCCGAGAAGCGGAAGCCCGAGGCACGACCACAGGCGGTCCAAGGAGGAACCCCACCGCCGCCCGCACGGCCGCAGTCACCGGGGCCTGCCTCGACGCCCTGGCCGACCGGAGCCTGCCGGTGGCCTTCCTCGGCACCGGCGTGCAGGCCCGCTCCCACCTGCAGGTGCTGGCGGCGCTGGGGTTCCCCGACGTGCGGGTCTACGGCCGACGACCGCAGGCACGCACCGCGGTAGCGGCCTGGGCGCGGCATACGGTCCCGGGGGTGACGGTGGAGGTGACCGACGACCGGGAGGCCGCCGTCCGCGGAGCCGCCACCGTCATCACGGGGCCTGACCATCGGGCTGCGCGGGCTCGAGCTCGAGCCCGGGTGGGTGCGCGAGGACGCGCTGCTGCTGCCGCTGGACTACGCCAGCAGCGTCGGCGCCGACCTGGCGCGCACCGCCACCCTCGTCTCCGACGACGTGGAGCAGCTGGCCGCGGTGGCCCCGGCCAAGCTGGCGCTCGACTACCCGGCGGGGACGGGGTGGACCGGGGACGCGATCCGGGCGCCCCGCCCCGACGGGCGGCTGGTCTGCCTGAACCTCGGGATCGCGGCGGCCGACATCGTCCTCGCGGCCTACGTCACGGACCGGGCCGAGGACCAGCGGGTCGGCACGGTGCCCGCCCGCTGACCGCGCCGATCCGCGGGTCGAGGGTCCGCCAACCTCCCCCCGGGCCACCAGCCCTGGTGGGATGGGGAGGGCCACCCCCACCACGAAGGAGGCACGACCGTGAAGCGCATCGGCTACTTCCTGTCCTGCGAGGAGTACTCCCCCACCGAGATCGTCGAGCAGGCCCGCCTCGCCGGCGAGGCGGGCTTCGACGCCCTGTGGATCAGCGACCACTTCCACCCGTGGACCGACGCGCAGGGCGAGTCCGCCTTCGTCTGGTCGGCCATCGGTGCCATCAGCCAGGTCTGCGACCTGCCCGTCACGACCGCCGTCACGTGCCCGACGGTCCGGCTGCACCCGGCGATCGTCGCGCAGGCCGCCGCCACGAGCGCCTGCCTGCTCGGCCCCGGGAGGTTCACCCTCGGCGTGGGCAGCGGCGAGGCAATCAACGAGCACATCCTCGGCGATGTCTGGCCGCACGCCGGCCAGCGGCTCGAGATGCTCGAGGAGGCCATCGGGCTGATCCGCGAGCTGTGGACCGGCGAGGTCGTCTCGCACGAGGGGCCCTACTACACCGTCGACACGGCGCGGATCTACTCCCTGCCCGAGGAGACGCCGCAGATCTTCGTGTCCGCCTTCGGCCCCAAGGCCCTGGACCTCGCCTGCCGCGTCGGCGACGGCTTCGTGACGACCATGCCCGACGCCGACAGCGTGAAGACCTTCCGCCAGGCCAGGGGCGCGGACGCCCCCACCCAGGCCGGCTTCAAGGTCGGCTGGGGCCCGGACAAGGAGCAGGCCATCGACGACGCCTTCCGCCTGTGGCCCAACGCCGGGGTGCCCGGCGAGCTCAGCCAGGTGCTGCCGAGCCCGCAGCACTTCGAGCAGGCCGCCGAGCTGGTCACGCGGGAGAAGTTCGCCGGGTCCGCGACCTTCGGCGACGACGTGTCCGCCCACGTGGAGGCGTTCGCGCCGTTCGCGGAGGCCGGGTTCGACGACGTGTATGTCGCCAACATGGGCCCCCGCTACGCCGACATGATCGAGGTCTACGGCAAGGAGGTCCTGCCCGAGCTGCGGTCCCGCCACGGGATCCGCTGACGCCGGCACGCACGCTCACCCGAGCACTCGCCCTTCCCACCACCCGAGCCTCCGCGCCACTCGCGCATCGCGCCACCCGAGCATCGACAGTCAGGAGCCGCCATGACCACCTCCCCCGGGCGCCCCGCCCACCGCACCCCCGTCGCCCCCGCTCTGCACGCGCTGGAGCAGGCCGGCACCCTCGACCCGGTCGTCGACGCCGCCGACCAGGCCGCCGGCGCGCTCGTCGCCGACCAGGCACGCCGTGACCTGCTGCAGGGCGCCTGGCTCGGCCACGCCGTGCACCCCCTGCTCGTCGAGGTGCCGATCGGGACCTGGATGAGCGCGGCCGTGCTGGACCTCGCGGGCGGCGAGCGTGCCCGGGACGGCGCGCAGCTGCTCACCGGCGTCGGCCTGCTGGCCGTCGTGCCGACCGCCCTCACCGGATGGGCGGAGTACCCCCAGGGCGGGCGCCGGTCCCGCCGCGTCGCCGTCGTGCACGCCGGGGCCAACGGCCTCGGGGCCGGGCTGCAGCTCGCCTCGTGGGGCGCCCGCCGCTCGGGCCACCACCGGCTGGGGGCGGCGCTCGGTCTCGCGAGCCTCAGCCTCGTCGGCGCCGCCGGCTACCTGGGCGGGCACCTGGCCGCGGCCCGCAAGGTGGGCAGCCACGACCCGTCCTTCGGCCCGGACCCGGCGGACGCGCCCGGCACGGCAGGGACGCCCGGGACGACCACCGACAGCGAGCACCACCCGGCCACGCTGGTGTAGGTGAGCGAGGGAGGCGGCATACGGCCCTGGCTGTCGTCGCCCACCCCTCACGGTGACGTCGACGGCGCTCGCGAGCGAGCTAGCCCGGCAGGTGCGCCCGGCCGCCCGGGGTGAGCCGGATGCTGCGCGGGTGGGTGCCGCGTTCGATCCAGCGGTGCGCGAAGGCGTGACAGGCGAGGCCTTCTGCCAGGGGTCCGGCGAGGTGAGGCCGGCGCTCCGTCCAGTCCAGGCAGGGCCGCAGCCGCGGACCCGCGCCGGCGCTGGGAGGATCGACGCCCCGCTCGGCGAACCAGGCGAGACCGTCAGCCGTGAGCTCGTAGCCGGGCGTGATGAGCTCGCTGCCCAGGAGGTGGTCGTGGAGGGCGACACCGATGCGGCCGGCGAGGTGCCGGTAGCATGTGCGCCCCTCGGTGAGCTCACGGGCATGCCGGACGCCACGCAGGCTGGCCGGTGCGGGCCGCTCCGGGGCGAGCAGGCTCAGCGACTCCAACGCGGCAGCGACCTGCGGGCCGGCGAGGGTCACGTAGGTGTGCCGCCCCTGCCGCCGCAACCGGACCAGGGCCGCCGTCTCCAGGTGGTGGACGTGCTCGCTGGCGGTGGAGCGGGCGATCCCGGCGCGGGTGGCGAGCTCACCCACCGTCCACGCGGTCCCGGTCATGAGCGCGGTGAGCATCGATGCCCGGGACGGGTCGGCCAGAGCGCGTCCGATCACGGACAGGTCGACGTCGACGATGCGGGAGGTCACGGTCTCCAGTGTGACCGGTGCTCGTGTCGGCGCTCACCGACCCGGTCAGCTCGCAGCGCTCGCGGCATGACGCCGCACCAGAGGCCCCGGCATCTGTCACGGCGACCTCCGCCCACGCCGGGCACGTCGCGCGAGAGCGTCCCGTAGGGTCCAAACATGCTCGATGCCGTCGCCATGGTCGCGATGTGGCTGCTCCCGATGCTGGCGGCCTTGGCCACGATCCGGCACACGCATCCCCTCGACGAGCCGCGCCTGCCGAGCCCACGCGTCCCGTCGCTGGCGCTCTGGGGTGTCGTCGCGATCCCAAGCCTGCTCCAGCTCGCGGCACCAGCCCTGCTCAGCGGGCTGCGTCGCGACTGGTCGCTCATCGAAGCAGGGGAGCTGTGGCGGCTCGGCACATCAGCGGTCGTCCAGGACGGCGGCCTGGCGGGCACGGCATTCAACCTCGTCATCCTCGCCGTCGTCCTCCTGGCCGCTCAGGACCACTGGCGGCCCGCGAGGACCTGGGCGACCTTCTGGGTCGGGGCCGTCCTGGCCAACATCGTCGTCGGCCCCAGCCTGTACCCCGTCGGCGCGGGCAACTCGATGGCGACCTTCATCCTGGCGACGGCGCTGGCCACCAACGTCCTGTCCAGCCACACCTCGCGAGCAGCCCGCGTGCCGGCCATGGGCGCCCTGGCCTGCGTCGGGTTCCTGCTGCTCGTCGGCGACTACCACGGTTACGCGGCGCTGCTGGGTCTGCCCGCCGGACTGCTGCGTGTCGGGAAGGCGGGCCCACGTCCCGGTCCCCGCCCCTCCAGGTCGGTCTAGCCGGCCACGACCCGGACCGCCCCGCGGTAGACCAGCGGTGCCCGTCCCGCCACGTCGACCAGGTGGTCGCGGACGACGTCGTGACGGGTGGCGGCCACCAGCCCGTGCGTCAGCAGCCGGGCGGCCAGCCCGATCCGGCGCCACGCGCGCTCGTACTCCTGCGGCCGACCCTCGGCCACCGCCGTCACCGCCGCGCGGGCCTGCTGCCACCCCACGGTCAGCCCCTCCCCGGTCAGCGCATCGACATACCCCGCGGCGTCGCCCACGAGCAGCACCCGCCCGGCGACGCGCCGCGTCGAGCGCTGCCGCAGCGGCCCCGCACCCCGGACGTCGTCGACCGGCTCCGCCTCCACCAACCGCTCGACCAGCCACGGGATCTCGGCGAGCTGCTCCTCCAGCGGCGCCCGCCGCCGGGTGAGCACCGCGACGCCGACCTCGTCGGGAGCGACCGGCGTGACGTACGCCTCGCACCCCGCCGCCCAGTGCACCTCGACGTGGTCGGTCCACGGCGCGACCCGCACGTGCCGGCGCAGGCCATATCGCCGCTCCCCGCGGACCGGGCGATCCAGCCCCAGCATCCGGCGCACCGGCGAGTGCAGCCCATCGGCCGCGATGACATGCCCCACCGTGAGCGGCGTCCGCCCCAGCCACGCCCTCACGTGTCCCGGCCCCTGGTCGAGCGCGGTCACCGTCGCCTGCTCCAGCCGTATGCCGCCCGCCCGCCCGTCCGCCTCCGCCACCACTTCCGCCACCGCCTCGGCCAGGGCCCGGTGCAGCACGGTGCGGCGGACCCCGAGTCCGGGGCGGGGCCCGAGCGGCGCGGCGGCGCAGCGGCCCCGGGCATCGACATACCGGATGCCGCGCAGCGGCTGCCCGACGGGAGCGAGGCCGAGGCCCGCCAGCTCGGCGACGCCCGCCGGCATGATCCCCTCGCCGCAGGCCTTGTCGACCGGGGTGGCGCGGGGCTCGGCGACCACGACGGACAGGCCGCGGCGGGCCGCGTGCAGCGCGGCGACCAGCCCCACCGGGCCCCCGCCGACGACGAGCAGGTCGGCGTCCATGTCAGGCGAGCGGCTGCAGCTGCCGCAGCGCCGCCTCCTCGACCCGCAGCCGGTGCCGCAGCAGCAGCGCGTTGGCCAGCGTGAATCCCGTTGCGGTCCAGCGTGCCCCGTGCACCATCGGCAGCGCGACACCCTCGACGACGACAGCGACGTAGTTGGGGTGGTCGAGCCAGCGGTAGGGGCCGGTCGTGACGCGGGAGGCGCCAGGCACGACGATCACCCGGGTGTTCCACTGCGGGCCGAGCGTGCGGATGCACCACCACCGCAACGCCTGCGCCGCCGCCACCCCGCCGAGCGCGACCCACCCGCCGCGGCCGAATCCCCTGCGGCCCCAGGTTGCCTCGGCGACCGAGGCGACCAGCAGCCCGGAGTGCAGCGCCACCATGACCGGGTAGTGGCCCTGGCCCAGCTCACGACCGCCGCGGGCCAGCGACCAGGCGGCGTTGCGCCGCGAGACCACCAGCTCGGCGAGCCGCTCCACCCCGACCGCGGCGACGAGGGCGGCATACGCCCGCCTGCTGTCCATCAGCGCCCCTCGGGAGCGCGCAGCAGGACCATCTCGAGGCAGAAGCCGGGCCCCATGGCGAGCAGCAGCCCGAGCGAGCCTGGGGCGGGCGGCCGGGTCCGCAGCGTGTCGGCGAGGACGTGCAGCACCGACGCGGAGGACAGGTTGCCGATGCGGGCCAGCGAGTCCCAGGTGACCCCGAGGGCCTCGCGGGGCACCTGCAGGGCCTCCTGCATCGCCTCGAGCACCTTGGGGCCGCCGGGGTGGGCGACCCACCAGCCGATGTCCTCACGGGTGAGCCCGTGGCCCGAGAGGAATCCGTCCACGTCGTCGCGTACGTGGCTGCGCACCAGCTCGGGCACCTCCACCCCGAGGACGATCCGCAGCCCGGTCGGCCCGACGTCCCAGCCCATGGCGCGCTCGGTGCCGTCGTAGAACCGGGAGCGGGTGGCGAGCACCTCCGGCCGCGCGGCCGGTGCGCCCGCCCCCGGCAGGGAGGCCGCCCCCGGCAGGGAGGCCGCCCGGTCGCGACCGACGAGGACCACGGCCGCGGCGCCGTCGCCGAAGAGCCCGCTCGCCACCATGTTGGCCGGCGAGGTGTCGTCGCGCTGGACCGTGAGGCTGCACATCTCCGTGGCGAGCAGGACCGCGACGTCGCCGGGGTGGCCGAGCAGGTAGTCGTGGATCCGCGCGATGCCCGCGGCCCCAGCCACGCAGCCGAGCCCCACGAGGGGCATCCGGCGCAGGTCCGTGCGCATCCTCAGCCGGGCGGCCACGCGCGCCTCCACCGACGGCACCGCGAGCCCGGTGACGGTCGCCCCGACGAGCAGGTCCACGTCGGTCGGCGCCAGGCCGGCGGCGGCGAGGGCGTCCGTCACGGCGCGGGCCCCCAGCTCGACGGCCGCCTCGATGAAGGCGTCGTTGGCCTCCCCGAAGTCCCGCAGCGCGGTGTACCGCTCCAGCGGCAGCGCCAGGTGACGCTGCCGGACCCCGGCGTTGGCGTGGACCTGGGTCAGCATCCGCCGCCTGGGCCCGTCGCCCGCGCCCATGACGTCGGCGACCGCCGCGGTGATCTCCTCCTGCGGGTAGACGTGCTCGGGCAGCGCCCCCCGCACCGCGACGACGACGCTGCCGGCAGCGCGTGCGTGCCCGCCGGTGCCCTCTAGCGTGGACCCATGCGTCGAGGACTGCCCCTGCTGGTGGCCAGCTGCCACCCCGGGCCCACCGTGGTGGTCACCGGCCTCGCCACCGCGCTCGCCGCGGGGCGCGGCCTGCCGCTGCGCCGGGTGGCCCTGGTCGCCGGCGCGGTGCTCGCCGGCCAGCTGACCATCGGGTGGGGCAACGACCTGGTCGACGCCGAGCGGGACCGGGTCGCCGGCCGGCTCGACAAGCCCCTCGCCGAGGACCCCGCGGCCCGCCGTCAGGTCCGTATGGCGCTCGCCGGCGCCACCGTCGGGTGTCTCGTGCTGTCCCGGTGGTGTGGTCGCGGTGCGGGTCTCGTCCATGTCGTCCTCGTGGTCGGGTCGGGCTGGGCCTACAACGCCGGGCTCAAGCGCACGACCTTGTCGATCCTGCCCTACGCCGTGGCGTTCGGGGGGCTTCCGCACGTGCCGCATCTGACCGGCGCCGGTCCCGACGGGGGGCGGGGGCCGGCTGCCGGGCCCGCGCCGCTCTGGCAGACGGCGGCGGGTGCCCTGCTGGGGTGCTCGGCGCACCTGCTCAACGTGCTGCCCGACCTCGACGACGACGCCCTGACCGGGGTGCGCGGATACCCGCACCGCTGGTCCCCGGCAGCGTTGCGGGCCCAGGCGGCCGCAGGGCTGGTGGGGGCCCAGCTCGCCGTGCTGCTCGGCGCCCGGCCGTCGCGGCGAGCCACCCTGGGCGGCCTCGCGCTGGCGGCACCGCTGGCCGTGGGAGTGGTGCGCGGCCGTGGTCGCACGCCCTTCTGGTGCGCGGCAGCCCTCGCGGCCGTCGACGTGGTGACCTGGGTGGGCACGGCCTCACGCTGACGGCAGGTCTTCCACCAGCTGGTCGTCCACCAGCCGGCCGTCCACGAGCTGCAACGACCGGTCGGCGAACCCGACGATCACCGGGTCGTGGGTGGTGACGACCGCGGTCATGGCGCGGTCCCGCACCAACGACACGACCAGACCCATGATCTCCCGCGCCGTCTCCGAGTCCAGCTGGCCCGTGGGCTCGTCGGCGAGCAGCACGCTGGGCTCGGCGACGAGGGCCCTGGCGAGCGAGACGCGTTGCTGCTGGCCCCCGCTCAGCTGGCGGGGCGTCTGGTTGGCGTGGGGCCCGAGGCCCACCCGGTCGAGGATCTCGGCGACGCGGCGGTCCCGCTCCGTGGGGGCGACGCGGGCGATGCGCAGCGGGAGCGAGACGTTCTCGGCGGCCGAGAGCTCCGGGACCAGGCCGAACGACTGGAAGACATAGGACACGGCGTCCCGGCGCAGCGCCAGCCGCCCCGGCTCGTCGAGCGCGCGGACGTCCTGGTCCCCCACCCGGATCGTCCCGGCGTCGGCGTCGTCCAGGGCGCCGACCAGGTGCAGCAGCGTCGTCTTGCCGGACCCGGAGCGACCGCGCACAGCCAGCAGCTCGCCGCGGCGCACGGTGAGGTCGATGCCCTGCAGCGCGTGCACGGCGCGCTCCCCCTGGCCGAAGCTCTTGGTGACGCCCCGCAGCTCGATGAAGGCCTGCTCACGCATCGGTGTCCTCCCTGCGGTGACGTCCGGACGGGCGCCGGGTGTGGCCGGGCCAGACCCCGATGTGGTCGGTCTCCAGGTCCAGCCGCACCCGGTCGCGCAGGTCCAGCGCCGCGGTGAACTCCCGGGGCAGCTGCAGCCGCCCGGCGCGGTCGAGGACGGCATACTCCTCGGTCACGTGCGCGGCCTGGCCGTGCTCGTCGACCTCGGTGCGACGCAGCACCTCCGAGGAGGTGCGCCCGTCGCGGATGCCCACCGTGCGCTGCACCTGCCCGGAGACGGTCTGGTCGTGGGTGACGACGACGACGGTCACGCCGAGCTCGGCGTTGGCCGACCGTATGGCGGTGAAGACGTCGTCGGCGGTCCGGGTGTCGAGCTCACCGGTGGGTTCGTCGGCGAGGAGCACCTGCGGGTGGTTGGCGAGGGCCACGGCGAGCCCGACCCGCTGCTGCTGACCGCCCAAGAGCTCGGCGGGACGCCGCGCGCCGCAGTCGCCGAGCCCGACCAGCTCGAGCAGCTCGTCGACCCTCCCGTCGACGTCGGGGCCGCGGTGCCCGGCCAGCCGCAGGGGGGCCGCGACGTTGTCCGCCGCGCTCAGGTAGGGCAGCAGGTTGTCGGCCGCCTGCTGGTAGAGGAAACCCACCGTCTCGCGCCGGAACCGCAGCCGCTCCCGGCGGCCCATCGCGACGAGATCGTGCCCGGCGACCCGGGCGCTGCCCGCGGTGGGGCGGTCAAGGCCGGAGAGGATCCGCAGCAGGGTGGACTTGCCGCTGCCGGAGGCCCCGACCACCGCGACCAGCTCGCCGGCGTCGACGGCGAGGTCGAGGCCCTGCAGGGCGACGACCTCGACCCCTTCGGCGGTGAAGATCCGCACGACGTTGTCGCAGCTGATCAGCGGATGCTCCGTGGTCGACGCAGTGGTCGGCCCGGTGGGCGGCGCGGGCGGCGGCGCGGTGCTGGTCATGGGTGGTCTCCTGCCCTGAGGTGGCGGGTGAGGCTGAGTCGGGCGGTGGCCCGCAGGTCGAGCAGCGCGGCGCCGACCACGAGGGCCGAGAGCGCCGCCGCGACCGCGAGCACCGCCGGCCAGGACGGCTGCAACGGTGGGTACGGCCCACCGCCCGCGACGGGCGCCAGGTCCAGCAGCCGCGGCAGCAGCGCCGGCAGGCCAAGGCCCACGAGCAGCCCGGCGAGCACGGCGGCGAGGGCGGCGGGCAGGACCGCGACGAGGACGGTCGTACGCCGCGCGCCCCCCGCCATCCCGAGCACCCGGGCGCGCGCGAGCAGCTGCCTGCGGGAGGCCGCCGTCGCCGTCGTCAGGGCGTGGGCGCCGAGCGCGGCCAGCACGGCCGCGGCCAGCCAGGTGAGGGTCACGACGGTCGCGACGTGGCGGGCGAGCGGCCCGGCGGCGGACTGTGACTCGAGGGCCCGGCGGTCGGTGAGCTGCACCGGCAGTCGCGCCGAGCCGGTGGCGGCGCGGACTCCGGCCACGCTGGTGGTGCCGGTGGGGGCGGTGCGGACGAGCAGCGTGGTGGGGGGCACCACGGTGTCGAGGGCTCGCTCGAGGACGGGACGGGGCACCAGGACCCGCGTGGTCGACCCCGTCGCGCGCAGGGCCGGGTCCACGACGACCTGGGTCACGGGGAGGCGCCGCCGCTCGACGACGAGCGTGAGACCCGGCTGGTGCAAAACGGGCAGGTCGGCGGAGGTGACCAGGGTGAGGCCCGGCTCGCCGGCGGCCCGGGCGGCCGCCGGGTCGAGCGCGACCGGTGAGCCGGCACGCACCTGCGCCACCTGCTCGCTGGACCCGACCAGGACCGTGACCGGGGCGCGGGAGGTGGCGCCGGTCCGGTCGCTGACGAGCTCGCCGGTGCGCTCCCCCAGCGGCGCGACGGCCTCCACGCCGGGGGCGGCGGCCACCGCGTCGACGACGCCGGGGTCGATCCGGTCGCTGGTCAGGGCGACGTCGGCGCCCACCTGGCGCCAGGTCTCGAGGGTGCGGGTGGTCGCGAGCGTGCTGCCGACGGTGCTGGTGAGCACCGCGACCGCGCCCGCCACCGTGATCGCGACGAGCGGCAGCCGGGCCGAGCCGGACGCCCGCGCGGTGTGCACGAGCCCCAGCCAGCCCCCGGCGCCCGCCCGGCGCGTCGCCGCCCGGGCCGCGGCGCCCGCACCCCAGCGCACCAGCAGCAGGAGCAGCATCCCGGCGCACACGGCGACCAGCGCCGGCGTCGCCTGCAGCAGCAGGTCCGGCTGGTCCCCCGCCACGAGCGCCCCGGTGCTCGCCCGGGTCAGCGACCCGCTCGACGCCGTGGGCGTCTCGGCGGGGCGCTGCCGCACCGTGACGACCGCCAGGGCGGTGATGCCGACGAGCGCCAGCGGCGGCAGGAACCGGCCGGTCAGGTCCAGACCGGCGCGCAACCGGGTCCGACGCCCGGGGACGTCGCGCCCGGCGGCCCGCACCGCGGTGACCGCGGCGACCGCCGCGGTGAGGGTCACGAGCACCACGGCCGGCCACGGCGCGAGCCACCGTCCCGCGAGCAGGCACGCGGCGGCGTGCCCGGCCGCCCCGGCGAGCACCACCGGCGGCAGCACGTCGAGGGCCGCGAGCGCGGCCAGCTGCCCGACGGCCGCCCCCCGGGACCGCAGCAGGGTGTCGTCGGCGGCACGGCGCTCCGCCCGCAGCCCGGCGAGCAGCAGCGCGAGCGCCGCCACCAGGACGGTCAGGCCGGTCGTCACGGTGCCGTCGAGGACGCGCGTGGTGCGGACCCCACCCTGCCAGGCCGACAGCGTGTCGGGGATGGAGCTGCGGACCTGCGCCGCCCCGGTGATGCCCAGGTCGGGCTGCCGCGCCAGGCGAGCCAGCCCCTGCGTCAGCTGCGGCATACGCTCCGGGGTGGCGCGGGCCGGGTCGACCTGCCAGATCCAGGTGTGGCCCAGCCCGTTGGCCATCTCGGTGACCATCACCGTCGCGTAGTCCTGCGGGCACAGGGCCACGGCCACCGTCGGCTTCACACCGGCGTTGGGGTCGCTGCCGGCCACGCGGACCACGTCCGTGAGCTCGCCGAACCACTGCCAGAAGGGGTCCGCGGGGTCCAGAGGTTCGTAGATGCCGCTGATCACCATCGGGATCTGCGTGGTCAGGCCCGCGGCGGCCGGCAGCCGCCACCGGTCACCGACCCGGACCTGCCACTGCGTGGCGGCTCGCCGGGACAGGGCGACCTCGAGCACCGGGACGGTGGCGGAGGACTCGACGGCGTTGCCCGTCTCGTCGAGGGACGTGATCGTGCGCGTCTCCTCCCGCGTCGACGGTGCGGGGGCCCGGCCCTGGACCCACCGCACCCGTGGTCCGAGGGCGGGGCTGAGCACCGGGATCCCCATCCGCTCGGTGCCCTGCGGCGAGGGGGTGATGGGGACGGGGTCGACGGCATACGCCGCGGTGACCACGGGCTGGAAGAGCTCCGTGGCCGGGCGGAGGGCGCCCTGGACGGCGTCGCGGGTCGGGGCGTAGGGGTCACCGGCCGGGACCTGCCCCGGCGCGGTCAGCGAGACCCCCTTGCCGGACTGCACGAGCAGCGCCCGGCCCGTCGGCGGGGCCGAGCTCCAGCGGTCGGCGAGCCAGGCGGCCGAGGCGGTGTCGGTCAGCGCGGGCAGCGCCGTGACGAGGGTGGTGGTGACCAGGACGACCACCGCCAGCAGCAGGGTCAGGGCACGGGTGCGCGCAACGGCGGGGCGCACGAGACGCAACCAGCTCATGACCGGTCCCCCTCGCGCAGCAGCGACGACCAGGACCGGGCCGGGGCCCGCAGCGCGAGCCACCCGACCAGCCAGAGCACCAGCGCCAGCCCGGCGGTGACGAGCAGCAGCGGCGGCCAGGCGAGCTGCGGCCCGGTCGCGCTGCCGTCGGGAGACCAGGGGCGGGCGACGGCCAGGGAGGCCAGCAGCCCGACCGCGGCCCCGGCCACGACCGCGAGCACCACCTGACCGAGCTCGCCGAGGAGCACGCCGCGCCGGACGTGCCGCTGCGGGGCGCCGAGGGCGTGCAGCACGGCTCGGGTGCGTTGCCCCGCGGACAGCGCCGCCACCGTCCCCGCGAACGCCGCCACCAGGCACAGCACCAGCGTCGCCCCGGCGAGCAGCACCAGGATCCCGCGCAGCGCGAGGGGCACCGTGACGTCGGCGGAGGCGGCCAGGGTGCGACGCAGGACGACCTCCTGGACGCCGTCGCCCGGGAGGGTCAGGGCGGCCGCCGCGTCCGGCGAGCCGTCGGACCACAGCTGGTCGGGGGCAGCGGCCGTCGCGCCCGGCAGGCGCTGCAGGCTCGGCCGGTCCACGAGCACTGCCGACGGCACGTCGAGGGGTTGGCCGGGGAGGCGGTCCGCCACCCCCACCACCCGCAGCGCCACGCTGCGGCCGGCATCCTGGACCGTGGTCGTGGCGCCCGGCCCCACGGCGAGGGTGCGGGCCAGGTCCGTGGTGATCACCGCCGGGACCGGTGGCGCCGCGCCCGCGTCGCGGGTCGGCAGCGCGGCCAGGGCGGCCCGCCAGGCCGGCCCCTGCGCGGTGGTCCAGCCCGGAGCCCCCAGCAGCGCCGGGTCGGCGACGACCGCCGGGTCCAGGTCCACGGCGACGAGCGACGCCCGGCCGGCGGCGCCGACGTCGACGGTGCTCACCCGGGCGGCCGTGGCCGTGCCGCCGAGCCGGGTGCGCACGGCGGCGAGCCGGGCCGGGCTCTGCGCCGCAGCCGGGTCGAGCCGCACCACCACCGGCGCCGGCGAGCGCCTCAGCAGCTGACGGGCCATCACGTCGTCGTTGGTGGTCAGCTGCACGACCGTCAGCACCCCGACGGCGGCCGTGAGCACCGTCAGCAGCCGGGTCCCGAGCGCCTCCCGGGAGGGTGCCCGCCAGGTCCAGCCGGCCCAGGACAGCGGCAGCCCCCGGGCGCGCCGCGCCAGCCGCGCGGCCGGTCGCCCGAGCACCGGCAGCAGCCGTATGGCGACCACCCCCGCCCCGAGCACCACGAAGGCCGGCGCCGCCACCGTCACCGGGTCGGCCGGTGCCACCGACCGCAGCCGCCACCAGGCGAACGCGGCCAGGGCGACGAGGACGGCGTCGACGAGCCGGCCGGCGCGGCGGGGTTCGTCGAGGCCGGAGCCGAGGGTGCTGGCGGTCAGGACGAGCACCCCGAGCGCGGCGGTGGTCAGGCCGACCAGCCACGTCTGCCAGGACATCTCGGCCCGGGCCACCGGGGCGCCGGGCAGCAGCCCCGCGACCAGGGGTGCCAGCAGCACCGCCGCCACCGCGCCCGGCAGCACCACGAGGGCCCCGGCCAGGGCCAGCGTCACGAGCTGCCCGGCCGAGGCGCCGCGGGTGCGCAGCAGCCGGTCCGAGCCGCGGTGCAGGGCCCCGAGGAGCAGGCCGGTGAGGGCGATCCCCACCAGGGCGACCGCGCCGAGCAGGACCGTCGGGCCGGCGATCGCCGCGGACGTGCGGGCCCGGTCCGCGTCGGCGCGGGCCAGCACCTCCGGGATGCTGGAGCGCACCTGCAGGCCGTCCAGCAGCGACTCCTGCCCGGCCGCGGCCACCACGTCGGTCACGCGCCCGGCGAGGTCGGGCGCGCCCATCGGCGGCAGCACCCGCCAGGTCACCGAGGCGCTGCGGTCGAGCGCCGGGACGGCGGCGGGCGCGGCGTCGCGGGCCACCAGCACCGGCCCCACCGTGAGGAAGTCGCCGTCGGTCAGGCCCGCCGCGTGCCGCGGGTCGTCCCGCCAGGCGGGGTCCTGGCCCGATCGAGGTCGGTAGGTGCCCACCACCCGCAGCGGCGGGCCGGGGGGCTGGGTGGGCACCAGCTGCCGCAGCCGGACCGTGGTGCCCGGGCGCCACCCGAGCCGGTCGGCCGCGACCTGCGGGACCGTCACCTCGGCCGCCTCCTGCGGCCAGCGGCCGGTCACGACGGTGCTCGCGTCCATCGCGTCCGGGGCCTGCGCCAGCTCCACCCGCAGCCGCTCCTCACCGCCCTGCACGCCGTAGACGCTGGACGTCACCCACCGCCGCACCTGCGCCCCGGGCAGCCGGTCGGCAAGCGCGCGCACCACCACCTCGGTGCGGGCCACCCCCGCGGTGGGAGTGCCGCTGATGACGACGCTGCGGCCGTCGGGCGGCGCCTGCGCGATCACCTGGTCGTGCGCGGCGGTGCTCGTGGCGGCGGCGTGGACCTGGGCGGTGGCGGTCGCCATACAGGCCACCAGCGCGCACGCGACGACGGCCAGGACCGCGCCCGGCCGCTCGCGGACACGGCGCAGCGCCACCCCGATCAGGAACCCGACCGACCCCATCTCCCTCCCCGCGGCGGGGCACCGGTGCACCGCCAGCCAGCATCCTTGCACGGCGGCTCTCCCGGCCCGTCCGGTGGGGCGGGTGGTTCAGCCCGCGGGCGCGGGGTATGCCGATCCCGAGGCACCACCTGTCCGCACACGTGAAGAGTCACCATGAGCCGCACAGGTCACCGCGTCGTCGCCGTCACCGGCGCCTCCGGAGGCATCGGTCGAGCCACCGCCATCGAGCTCGCCCGCCGAGGGGCCGACGTGGCCCTCATCGCTCGCGGCGAGGCCGGGCTGGCGGGTGCCGCCCGCGAGGTCGAGCAGGCGGGCGGGCACGCCCTGACGGTGCCCACCGACGTCGCCGACCCGGACGCGGTGCGCGCGGCGGTGGAGCGGGTCGAGCGGGAGCTGGGACCCATCGACGTATGGGTCAACGTGGCCTTCACCAGCGTCTTCGCGCCGTTCGAGGAGATCTCGCCGGAGGAGTACCGCCGGGTCACCGAGGTCAGCTACCTCGGCTACGTCTACGCCACGATGGCCGTGCTGCCGCTCATGAAGCAGCGCGGCCGCGGCACCATCGTCCACGTCGGCTCCGCCCTCGCCTACCGCGGCATCCCGCTGCAGACGGCATACTGCGGGTCCAAGCACGCGCTGCAGGGGTTCCACGAGGCGCTGCGCTGCGAGCTGCTGCACGAGAAGTCCCCGGTGCACGTGACGATGGTGCAGATGCCCGCGGTCAACACGCCGCAGTTCTCGTGGGTGCTGTCGCGGCTGCCCAAGCACGCGCAGCCGGTGCCCCCCATCTACCAGCCCGAGGTGGCCGCTCGGGCCGTCGCCTAAGCCGCGGACCACCCGCGGCGGCGGGAGTACTGGGTGGGCGGCAGCACCATGGGCACCCTCGCCGCCAACGCCGCGGCTCCCGGGGTGCTGGACCGCTACCTGGCATGGGCCGGCTTCTCCTCCCAGCAGAGCAAGCAGGACCGCGGCCCCGACCAGCCCGCCAACCTGTGGGAGCCGGCCGACGCGGACCGCGACTTCGGCACCCACGGCGTCTTCGACGCGCGGGCCAAGAGCTGGTCGAGCCAGCTGTGGGCCTCCCAGCACCACGGCCTGCTCGGGGCGGTGGGGGGCGCCGGTGCCGTGGCCGTCGCCGGGCTGCTGGCGCGACGCCGCTGACCCGAGCGCCGTCGACCGACCCGGGGGCAGCGTCAGGGGCCTCCCCGATGCGCAGGCCGGATCCCCAACAGCACGCCAGCTGCGCGCGTTACTCACACTTCTCCCCGAAGTGTTAGTAACATGCTAGCCGTGGACACACTTCCGGTCCCCGCTCTCGACCGCGAGGACCACACCTGGGTCGCCGAGAGAGACGGCATGTCCTCGCGCGCGAGGACGGCCGCTGCCTCGGGTCCCTACCGTTCCGCCGTCGTACCGGCGATCGCCGTGTACGCCCCCCGCCTTCCGGTCGACCTCGCCGCCGACGCGGAGGAGGCCACCGCCGCGCTGTCCCGGTTCGACTCCTACGCCCGCGCCGTGCTCGGGGCCGACTCCCCCACCCTGGACCCGATGTCGTCCATCCTGCTGCGCACCGAGTCCACCTGCTCCTCGCAGATCGAGAACCTCACCGTCGGCGCACGGCAGCTCGCCCTTGCCGAGATCGACCAGCCCAGCTCCGGCAACGCACGCGTCGTCGTCGCCAACGTTCGCGCCATGGAGGCCGCCCTCGAGCTCGCCGACCAGCTGGACGAGCACGCGGTCCTGACCATGCAGGCCGAGCTGCTGCGCGGCCAACGCGGGTGGGAGCAGCACGCAGGTCGATACCGTGACGGTCTCGTATGGGTCGGCACCAGCGCCCTCACCCCGCGCGGCGCCGCCCACGTCGCCCCGCAGCCCGAGCAGGTGCCCGCCGCCATGAGCGACCTGGTCCGGTTCATGCGCCGCGACGACCTGCCGGTGCTCGTCCAGACCGCCGTCGCGCACGCCCAGTTCGAGACCATCCACCCCTTCGCCGACGGCAACGGCCGCACCGGCCGCGCCCTCGTGCACGCGTTGCTGCGCGCCAAGGGGGTGCTCCGCTCCACCACCGCTCCGGTGTCCGCTGGGCTCCTCAGGGACACCGACGGTTACGTCGACGGACTCACCGCCTACCGCGCCGGCGATGCCCGCCCCATCGTGGAGCGGTTCGCCGACGCCTCCCGCTTCGCTGCCGCGTCCGGTGCCCAGCTCGTCGACGACCTCGCCGCCCAGGTGGACGACGCCCGCCGGCAGCTCCACGGGCTGCGACCCCAGGCCGCGGCATGGCGCGTGATCCCGCACCTGGTCGCGCACCCCGTGCTCAACGCCAACCTGCTGACCACCACCCTCGGCCTCAACCAGATGGCCGCCCAACGCGCCCTCGCCCAGCTCGCTGACGCCGGTGTGCTGCAGGAGCGCACCGGCAAGCAGCGCAACCGCGTCTGGCAGCACCCCGGGATCATCGAGGTCCTGGACGTCTACTCCCAGCAGCTGCGCCGCACCTAGCCCCTGCGACCGAGTCCCGCTGGACACGACGAACCCCGGGCACGACGAACCCCCGGGCACGACGAAGCCCTGGCGAGAGGAAACCTCTCACCAGGGCTTCTCGGTCGGGCTGACAGGATTTGAACCTGCGACCCCTTGACCCCCAGTCAAGTGCGCTACCAAGCTGCGCTACAGCCCGTTGCCCGCGTGCGAGCGACACGTCACCTTAGCGCACGAGCGACCCGGATTCCCAATCAGTCCGGGCGCGCGGCGGCAGCCACCTGGGGCTCCGGCAGCGGCAGCGCGCGCAGCCGCGCGAGCGGGCTCAGCAGCACCAGCCAGCAGGCGATCACGTGGACGCCGGCCATCAGCAGGATCGTCGTCCGGACCCCCACCGTGGAGCCCAGCCAGCCGGCGAGCACCCCGGCGAGCGGCATCGTGCCGTAATTGACGGTCGAGGTGGCGGTCAGGGCTCGCCCGAGCATCTCGCGGGGGACGTACCGCTGCCGCCAGGACCCGCGGACCACGTTGCCCGCCACCACCATGGTCCCGACCAGGATGTAGCCGAGCAGCGAGAGCCACAGCTGGCCGCGCTGCGTCGGCAGCCCGACGAGGAAGGCCGCGGGTGCGCCGAGCAGCAGCACCGTGGACGCGCGTCCGGTGCCGATCCGCCGGGCGAGGCGCGCCCCGACGGCGGACCCGACGACCCCACCGAGGGCCGCGATCATGAAGTACGTGCCGACTCCCCCGTCGTCGAGGCCGAGCCCGACGAGGTAGAGCACCAGCAGCGCGCCATACCCGGTCAGGCCGAGGTTGGACAGGGCCCCGATGACGGCGAGCCAGCGCAGGTAGGGGTCGTGCACGACATACCGGACGCCCGCGGCCACCCGGGCGAGCAAACCCTCCCGCTCCTCCTCGTCGGGCTGCTCCACGCGCCCGGCGCGGATCGCCGTCAGGCACAGGGCCGAGACGATGAATCCCCCGACGGTCACCACGAGCCCCAGCGCGGGCCCGAGCACCGAGGAGAGCCGACCGGCGACGCCGGGCCCGACGACCATGCTCGCCGCCTCGGTCCCGAAGAGCCGGGAGTTGGCGGAGTCGAGCTGCTCGTCGGGCACCACGGCGGGGATGAGCTTGACGTAGGCGGTGCGGAAGAACACCGCGGCGGTCCCGGTGACCAGGGCCGCCACGAGCAGGTGCGGCAGGGTCAGCCGCCCGAGCCACCACGCGAGCGGGATCGACGCGGTCGAGGCCGCCGACACCAGGTCGGCGGCGATCATGACCCGGCGCACCGGCCAGCCGTCGACCCAGGCCCCGGCGGGCAGGCCGACGACCAGCCACGGCAACCAGGTGGCGGCGGTCAGCGCGCCCATCCACCCCGGTCCGGCGTGCAGGTGCAGGACGGCGAGCAGCGGCACCAGGATCGTGCCGGTCGTGGCGCCGAGGATGCTCACTCCCTCCCCTGCCCAGAGCAGGTGGAAGTCGCGGCCGCGGGCGGTGGTCGAGCTGGTCATGGGGCCCTCCTCGGGCAGGACGAGATGGCCGTATGGCGGGTGCGCCGACGGCGTGCGGATGTGGGGGTTGGGCGCGGCTGGCGGTGGTCCCGTCGGCCGCTCGGGGTCACGGCTGGGCCGGGAACCCGCGGGCGAAGACGAAGACGGTGTCGCGCTCGGCGCCGTCGTCGGGGAGGTCGCGGTACTGCCAGCGGTGAAGCACAGCCAAGAGCTCCTCGGACAGCGCGCGCAGCTCGGCGGCGGACAGGGTCAGCCACTGCTGGGTGGCGAACCCTCCGGTGTCGGTCTCGTGGTCACCCTCGGTCGCGAGCACCGCGTCCCGGGCCCGGTCGAACTGGCGCTGCAGGGTCACCAGCTCGGCCTCGTAGGCCGCGGCGCGCGCCGAGGGGTCGGTCATCTCGGTGCGCGACCAGCGGGTGTGGGCGTGCGCGAGCCGCCAGTGCCGCTGGCGGCGGTCCTCGGTGAGGCCGGGCGCCTCCTCGACGAGGCCGGCCTCCGCGAGCACCTTCAGGTGGTGGGAGGCGCTGCCCACGGCCATGCCCACGCGGTGGGCGAGCTGGCTGGCGGTGGAGGGTCCGTCGACCGCGAGGGCGTCGAGGATCCGCGACCGGGCAGGGTTAGCGAAGGCCGCGAGCGCCGTGGCCTGGGTCAGGCGGTGGGCCTCGACTGGGTCGGTGGGAGGCGTCATACGGCCAGCGTAGATCCACAAGAGTAGTTGCACAAGAGCTCTTGTCGAACTGATGACCCCGCGGGAACATTTCCGCCCCGTGACTCGTTGAATGTTCAGCAAGCCCTACGAGAGGAACCCATGACCCCACGTCGCACCAAGGCCTACGCCGACGCCCGCCACCTGCTGCGCAAGCACCAGCAGCACCACGGAGACCTGCGGGGCGTCATCGCCCGCCGTCCCGAGCGCGAGCCCGCCGCCGAGGAGTGACGGGCCGAGGGCCCACAGACCGGCGCGGAGCCACTCCTCATCCCCCTTGGAGCGGCTCCGCGCCTTCTCGTTTGCCGTGACACCGCCTGGCCGCCCGGCTCTCGCGGGCGGCAGCGGGCGTCAGCGGGACTGGCGCCGCCGTTTCTCGCGGACGCGCACCGAGATCTCGATCGGCGTCCCCTCGAAGCCGAACTCCTCGCGCAGCCGCCGCTCCAGGAACCTCCGGTAGCCCGCCTCGATGAAGCCGGACGCGAAGACCACGAACCGCGGCGGCCGCGTGGACGCCTGCGTCGCGAAGAGGATGCGGGGCTGCTTGCCGCCGCGCACCGGGTGCGGGTGGGCCGCGACGATCTCGCCGAAGAACGCGTTGAGGCGCCCCGTCGGCACGCGCGTGTCCCACGAGTCCAGCGCGGTCTCGAGGTAGGGCACGAGCTTGCCGGTGTTGCGGCCGGTCATGGCCGAGATGTTGACCCGGGGCGCCCACGCCACCTGGACCATCTCCCGCTCGATCTCCCGCTCGAGGTAGTAGCGGCGCTCCTCGTCGACGGTATCCCACTTGTTGTAGGCGATGACCAGGGCGCGGCCGGCGTCGACGACCTGCTGGATGACCCGGATGTCCTGCTCGGTGAGCGGCTCGCCGGCGTCGACCAGCACGATCGCGACCTCGGCCTTCTCCAGCGCCGACTGGGTGCGCAGGCTGGCGTAGAAGTCCGCGCCGCGGGTCTGGTGCACCCGGCGCCGGATGCCCGCGGTGTCGACGAACCGCCAGGTGGTGTCCCCGAGTCGGATCAGCTCGTCCACGGGGTCGCGGGTGGTGCCGGCGACGTTGTCGACGACGACGCGCTCCTCCCCCGCCAGGCGGTTGAGCAGCGAGGACTTGCCGACGTTGGGGCGGCCGAGCAGCGCGACCCGACGAGGGCCGCCACGCTCGTAGGCGCCACCGACCTTGGACACCTCGGGCAGCACCCGCAGCACCTCGTCGAGCACGTCGCCGGAGCCGCGGCCGTGCAGCGCCGACACCGGCCACGGCTGGCCCAGCCCGAGCCCCCACAGCATCGCCGCGTCCGCCTCGCCGCGCTGGTCGTCGACCTTGTTGGCGACGAGGATGACCGGCTTGCCGGAGCGGCGCAGCATCTTGACGACGGCCTCGTCGGTGTCGGTGGCGCCGACGGTCGCGTCGACGACGAAGAGCACCGCGTCGGCCAGCTCGACGGCGACCTCGGCCTGCTCGGCGACGCGCAGGTGGATGCCCGTCGCGTCGATCTCCCAGCCACCGGTGTCGACCAGCGTGAACCGCCGCCCGGTCCACTCGGCCTCGTAGGCGACGCGGTCGCGGGTCACGCCCGGCACGTCCTCGACGACCGCCTCCCGGCGACCGAGGATGCGGTTGACCAGGGTGGACTTGCCGACGTTGGGTCGCCCGACGACCGCGAGGACCGGCAGGGGCCCGGTCGCGCCGTCGAGGTCCTGGCTGCCGGGCTCGGCGTCGATGAGCGCGCGGTCCTCGTCGGTCAGCTCGAAGTCCTCGAGCCCGGCCCGCAGCGCCTGCTCCACACCCTCGTCCAGGGTCGAGTCCACAGGGGTCTCGTCGAGACGCTCCTGGGGGGTGGGGTGGTCGTGCTCGGTCACGTCAGAGGTCCTTCAGCAGTCTGGTCCGTATGCCGCGGAGCGGGCACCGGCCTCCCATTGTCCCTCATCCCCGGTCACCGCCCGACCTGGTGACGGGCGGGGAGGGATGTGACGACGGGCCCGAGGACGGCCGGTCGGCGTGCGCCGCGGCCACGCGCCTCATGCGGACGAGCAGCGACGCTGCGGGCGAGACCTTGCCCGACGCGTAGGTCGACAAGCGGGACGGCGACGTGCCGATGCGTGCCGCGAAGTCCTTCCGGGACAGGCCGCTGGCGGCGATGAGGCTCGTGACCTCGCTGGCCACCGCCCGCGCCTCGGCCTCCTCGGCCGCGGCGCGCGCAGCGGCGATGGATCGCTGCAGCAACGGCGTCACGCCATACGGCTGCTCGTAGCCGAAGTAGTCCTCCAGGGATCGTGCGACCGGGCCCCAGGGGTCGGCCTGGACGGCGCTGTGGATCCGCCGCCAGTCGCTCAGGCCGCCGCGCTCGACCGCAGTGACCAGCGCCTCGTAGGGCCAGGTCTCCACCGGGTCGCTCGGCCGGGCATCGACGTTGCGGAAGGCGAGCGGCATCACGCACCTCGTTCCAGCATCGCCGTGGCGAGCTCCCCGCACGCCCGCTCGACGACGGACCAGTCGTGCCACCTGGGCACGAGCCCCTTGTAGCGCGGCAGCTCCCGGATCGTGCGGGTGTCGCGCGGGTCCGGCTGCGCGAGGCGCTGGGCGACGATGGTCGACACCGCCCCCGGTTCACCAGACCGGTCCATGTAGTAGTCGTCGATCCCGAGCAGGGTCCGGACCGCTCTCTCGCTCCCCATGGCCTCGGCGAGAGCGACGACGTCGAGGTAGTCCCGGGTCTGGTTGCGCTGCACCACGAGGTAGGCCTTGACCCGCAGGGTCTCCTCGATCGTGGGCACGGTCAGCCGCTGGCCGCCCGCGATCTCGACGACGGCGACCTCCAGGGCGCGGGAGCGGCGTAGCTGACGCAGGCCGGCCTCGACCCCGTCGAGGGTCCCCAGGATGGTGAATGGTGGGGACGAGGCGCGGACGCTGGTGGCCCAGCCGTCGCTGGCCTCCACGGCGTCCAGAACCGCGCCGTATCGCTCGGCGAGGTCGGGCAGGACGTGGTCGTGGTCGTAGGACGCGCGGTGACCCGCGTAGTACGCGGCTGCGCTTCCGCCGACCAGGACGGCGTCCGGCACCAGCAGCTGCAGCCGAGCGGCCGACTGCAGCACCCGCTCCAGATCCTCATCCACAGCATTATCATATCCGATAACCACAGGCCGGCGGGAGAGAGCGGACGGGGGTCAGCCTGCCTGAGCGCGGCGGCGGCCGACCTGCGACATGGGTCGCCCGGGAGGGTGGCTACCGGGGAGGGGCCGCTAGCGGGGAGGGGTGGCGGCGACGTGGTCGCGCAGGCGCTGGTGCACCTGCAGCGTCGCGTCCCGCAGCCGCTCCCGGCCGGGCAGGGGCCGACCGTCGTCCCGGGTGCCGGGCCGCACCACGAAGGGCTCGCCGAAGGCCACGAGGATCCGCGCGCGCGGCCGCGGGAGCGCCCCCGCCCCCCGCCCGGCCG
The DNA here is from genome assembly GCF_001189535.1 of Arsenicicoccus sp. oral taxon 190. Classification (NCBI taxonomy): domain Bacteria; kingdom Bacillati; phylum Actinomycetota; class Actinomycetes; order Micrococcales; family Intrasporangiaceae; genus Arsenicicoccus; species Arsenicicoccus sp. oral taxon 190. The sequence continues at coordinate 2,580,913 of NZ_CP012070.1, read as the reverse complement.
GCCGGGTCCCGCGGCAGGCCACTGGCACGACGGTGGCCCCGGACTGCAGCGCGAGCCACGCGGCGCCCTGCTGGATCGACTCGACCTCGCCCGCGCCGCGCGTCCCCTCGGGGAAGACGCCCACGCACTCCCCCGCGTCCAGCACCTCCCGGGCGGCCGCGAGGGCGCGACGGTCCCCCGTCGAGCGGTCGACCGGGATCTGGCCGAGCGCGGTCAGGAGGCGACCGACGAGCCCGGCATACAGCTCCTGCTTGACCAGGAAGTGCGGCACCCGAGGGCACAGCGACGCCACGAGCGGGCCGTCGAGCACGCCGCTGTGGTTGGCGACGAGGATGACCGGCCCCGAGGTCGGCAGCTGCGCCTGCCCGAGCACGGTGACGCGGTAGGCGAGGCGAAAGATGCGGTCGAGGACGGGGTGCACACGGCGCATGAGGGGTCGGGCGGCGAGCGGGCGGAGCGAGTCAGTCACGGATGCGCCCCATGGCCGCGGCGATCTCGTCGAGCACGGCCTCCACCGACCCGGCAAGGGTCAGGTCGGAGGTGTCGATGGTGGTCACGCCGGGCGCCGCGGTCAGGAAGGTCGACACCGTCGAGTCGTCGCGGTCGCGCCGCACGACCTGGTCGCGGGTGGCGGCCACGGCCTCGGCGGAGGCGGTGCCGTGCAGCTCGGTGGAGCGGCGACGCAGCCGCGCCTCCTCCGAGGCGACCAGCAGGATCCGCACGTCGGCGTCGGGGGCGACGACGGTGGTGATGTCGCGGCCCTCGGCGACGATCCCGCCGAGGTCCCGGCCCACGAGGCCGATGATCTCCCGCTGCCTGCGGCGCAGCTCCGCGCGGACGGCCAGGTTGGTGGCGACCTGGGAGACCTGGGTGGAGATCTCGGTGGCGCGGATCGGTATGCCGATGTCCTCGCCCGCCACCTCGACGGTCGGGGACGCGGGGTCGGTGCCCATCGCCAGCGGCATCGCGAGCACCGCCTCGGCGACGCGCTCCTGGTCGCCGAGCGGGAGCCCCTCGCGCAGGCACCACCAGGTGGCGGCGCGGTACATCGCGCCGGTGTCGAGGTAGCCGTAGCCGAGGCGCTGCGCCGCGAGGCGGGACACGGTGGACTTGCCCGAGCCGGAGGGTCCGTCGATGGCGACGACGACGAGGTCCGGGCCGTTCATCTGGTCCTGAGGAGACGGGGGACGCAGGGTGGGCTCGGGGCGGCTCGTCATGGGCCGGACTCTAGTGGATGCGCCACCCGGCGGACCCGAGGTGGTCGCGCAGCCGGTCGGCCACCGCCGGGAGGACGGACACCTCGGCGAGCGCGACCGGGTGGCCGACCGCGTGCTCCAGGTGGAGGTCCTCGAGGTTGATGTCGGCCTCCCCCATCGCCGCGAAGAGCCGCCCGAGGGCGCCCGGCTCGTCCGGCACGACGACGGTGACGACCTCGTAGGTCGTGGGGGCGCCACCGTGCTTGCCGGGCACGAGGGCCCGGCCGCGGTTGCCGTCGTCGAGGAGGCCGGCGAGCACGGCCCGGGCGCCGCGGGCGTCCTCGCCGCGCGCCAGCTGGTCCAGCGCCTGCACGGTGACGGCGAGGTCGTCCTGGACGCCGCGGAGCACGTCGCGGACCCCCGCCGCGTTGCCGGCGAGGATCTGGGTCCATAGCAGCGGGTCGCTCGCGGCGATCCGGGTGACGTCGCGCAGGCCCTGACCGGCCAGACCCACGGCGTCCTCGGCCTGGTCGCGCAGCCGGGCGGCGGTCAGCGTCGCCATGACCTGCGGCAGGTGGGAGACGGTGGCGACGGCCGCGTCGTGGTCGGCGGCGCTGAGCTGCACGACCTCGCCCCGGGCCGCGCGCGCCAGCGCGACCACCCGCTCCACGGCCTCGTCGCTGGAGGCCGGCGTGGGTACCACGACCCACGCGCGCCCCTCGAAGAGGTCGGGCCGCGCCGCCACCGCCCCGGACCGCTCGCGCCCCGCCATCGGGTGGCTGCCAACATACCGGCTGAGGTCGCCGCCCCGGGCGCGCACGCCGTCGGCGACCACCCCCTTGACCGAGGCGACGTCCGTGACGACGGCGTCCGGCCAGCGCTCCAGCTGCTTGGTGACGACCTGGGCCGCGACGTCCGGCGGGGCCGCGACCACGACGACGTCGGGCGGCAAATCGTCCAGCTCGCCCGCGCCGAGGTCCCGGGCGAGCAGCGCCGCGGTCGGCGACGGGTCCTGCAGGCTGACCTGCCACCCGGCCGCGCGCAGCGCCAGCCCGACGGACGTGCCGATCAGGCCGGTGCCGACGATGCGGGCGCGGCGGGACGGGCCCGCGCTCACAGCTGGGCGGCCTCGTAGAGCGAGGACACCTCGGCGCGGGTCAGCGCCCGCATCTTGCCCGCCTTGAGGTTGCCGAGGCCCACCTCGCCGACCTTGATCCGCACGAGGTGGATGACGGGGTGACCGACTGCCTCGAGCATCCGGCGCACGACGTGCTTGCGGCCCTCGTGCAGCACGATCTCGACGACCGCCTTGCCGGGCGAGGAGTCGACGACCTTGAAGGAGTCCGCGCGGACCGGGCCGTCCTCGAGCTCGACGCCGTCGCGCAGCTGCTTGCCGAGGTCGCGGGGCAGCGGCCCGGGCACCTGGGCGAGGTAGGTCTTGGTGACGCCGTAGGCCGGGTGCTGCAGCCGGTGCGCGAGCTCCCCGTCGTTGGTGAGCAGCAGCAGGCCCTCGGTGTCCTGGTCGAGCCGACCCACGTGGAAGAGCCGCTGCTTGCGGCCCTCGCCGAGGTAGTCGCCGATGTCGACGCGCCCCAGCTCGTCGTGCATCGAGGTGACCACGTTGAGCGGCTTGTTGAATGCCAGGTAGACCTTGGTCTCGTCGAAGATCACCCGCACGCCGTCGACGTGCACCTGCTGGGACGCCGGGTCGACGCGGACCCCCATGTCGGTGACGACCTGGCCGTCGACCTGGACGTGGCCCTCGGCGATGAGGTTCTCGCAGGTGCGCCGCGAGCCGATGCCGGCGGCGGCCAGCAGCTTCTGGAGGCGCGTGCCCTCAGGGTTGTGCACGTCGACGTAGGGCTCGGTGCTGCGGGCGGGTCGCTGCGGGCGCTGCGGGCGCTGCGGGCGCTGCGCGCGCTGGTCGGGCTGGGGCCGGCCACGGCCCTGCCCCGCCACGCGGCCACCGGCTCCCGTGCCGCGGCGCGGGCCGCCACCCCGGAAGCCCCCGGCGCGGGGACCGCCCTGGCGACCGGCACCCCGGCCCCCTCCCTGGCCACCCTGGCCGCCGCGACCTCCCTGGCCGCCACGGCCTCCCTGGCCGGATCCGGAGGACCTGTTGGACTGCGGACTCATGGTCAACGCCCCTGTTCTGCGATCTCGTCGAGGATGTCAGAGTCTGGCAGGTACGGCGCCAGGGCCGGCAGCTCGTCCAGGCTGGTGAGGCCCATCCGCTGCAGGAAGTAGGGGGTGGTCCCGTAGAGCACCGCTCCCGTCGCCTCGTCGTGCCCGGTCTCGGTGATGAGGCCGCGCGTCATGAGGGTCCGGATCACGCCGTCGACGCTGACCCCGCGGACCGCGCTGACCCGCGCCCGCGACACCGGCTGGCGGTAGGCGATGACGGCGAGGGTCTCCAGCGAGGCCTGGGTCAGCTTGGCCCGCTGGCCGTCGAGCAGGAACTTCTCCACGGCCGGGGCGTAGTCCGGCCGGGAGTAGACCCGCCAACCGCCGGCGAAGGCCCGCAGCTGCCAGCCGCGGGCTCCCTCGTCGTACTCCCGCGCCAGGTCGACGAGCTGCTCGTGCACCTGGTCCTGCGGCACCTCGAGGGCCGCGGCGAGGGTGGGCTCGTCGATGGGCTCCTCGACCACCATGAGGACCGCCTCGAGCGCGCCGCGCAGCCCGGCCGGGAAGTCCCGCATGTCGAACCGCGCCTCGACCTCCACCTCGACCTGAGCCTGATCGGAAGCCTCCAGACCGTCGACCTCTACCTGAGAGTCAGTCATGCCTCTCACCTTTTCCGGTCGTCTGACCAGCACGTATGCCGCCGTCGCGCAGCCACTGCACCGCCATCGCGCGCTCCTCGTCCTCCGACGGGGCACCGTCGCGGTCCGTCACCGACTCGCCCTCCACCACCGGTGGCGGCTCGTCCCCCTCGTCGAACTCACCCTGGATCTGCACGTCCTCGCGGTCCTCGCCGGTCCACCGGACGTCCAGCTCACCGAGCGGCTCGGCCTGCTCGAAGGCGACCACGGCCTCCTTGAAGAGCTCCAGCAGCGACAGGAACCGCGCCACGATGACCAGGGTCGAGTCGGCGTCGGCCACCAGGGACCGGAAGGACATCGTCCCCCGCGACCGCAGCCGACCGACGACGAGCGCGGCCTGCTCGCGCACCGACACCTGGGGGGCGTGCAGATGGGCCAGCCCGACCGTCGGCGGCTCCTTCGGTGTCAGCGCCCGCGCCGCGATCATGGCGAGCTGCTCGGGGGTGATGGTCATGACCAGCTCCGGCAGCAGCGACGCGAACTGCGGCTCGAGCCCCGCCTGCCGCGGGGTGATCCGGCCGTGGGTCGCCATACGGTCCGCGAAGGTGCCGGCGATCTGCTTGTAGGCGCGGTACTGCAGCAGCCGGGCGAAGAGCAGGTCGCGGGCCTCGATGAGGGCGAGGTCCTCCTCGTCGTCCGGCCCCGCGCTCGGCAGCAGCCGGGCCGCCTTGAGGTCGAGCAGGGTGGCCGCGACGAGCAGGAACTCCGAGGCCTGGGACAGGTCCCAGTCCTGGCCGCCCTGCTCGGCGGCCCGCTGAGCGGCGCGGATGTGAGCGATGAACTCGTCGGTGACGGTCGCCAGCGCGATCTCGGTGATGTCGAGCTTGTGCTTGCTGATCAGACCCAGCAGGAGGTCGAACGGCCCGTCGAAGTTGGCGAGGTGCACCTCGAAGGGGGTGGCCGCAGCGCGGCGGGTGATCACCCCTCCCGGGGTGCTCGCGGCCGAGGCGTCGGTCATGACGCTCAGGCGGCACCACCGCGCGCGATGAGCTCCCGCGCCAGCCGGCGGTAGGCCTCGGCCCCGCTGTGCGCCGACGCGTAGGACGTGATCGGCTCGGCGGCCAGGGTCGCGTCCGGGAACTTCACCGTGCGGGAGATGACGGTGTGGAAGACGACGTCGCCGAAGTGGTCGACGACGCTGCGGACGACCTCTCGCGAGTGGAGGGTGCGGCCGTCGTACATGGTCGCGAGGATGCCGTCGATCTGCAGGCGCGGGTTGAGCCGGTCGATGATCTTCTCGATCGTCTCCACGAGCAGGGCCACGCCGCGCATGGCGAAGAACTCGCACTCCAGCGGGATGATGACGCCGTGCGCCGCGGTGAGGGCGTTGACGGTGAGCAGGCCGAGGGACGGCTGGCAGTCGATCAGGATGACGTCGTAGTCGTCCATGACCGGCCGCAGCACCCGCGCCAGGATCTGCTCGCGGGCGACTTCGCCGACGAGCTGGACCTCGGCGGCCGACAGGTCGATGTTGGCGGGCACCACGTCGACGCCCTCGGTGCGGGTGGGCTGGATGACGTCGCGGACGTCCAGGCCCCGCTCGACGAGCAGGTTGTAGATCGTCACGTCGAGGTCGTTGGTGCGGATCCCGAAGCCGACGGAGAGCGCGCCCTGCGGGTCGAAGTCGACCATCAGCACCTTGCGCCCGAGCTCGGCCAGCGCCGCCCCCAGGTTGATGGTGGTCGTGGTCTTACCGACGCCACCCTTCTGGTTGCACATGGCGATCACGCGCGCCGGGCCGTGGCTGGTCAGCGGCGGCGGCTCCGGGAAGTCAACCATCGGCCGACCGGTCGGGCCCATCGTCCCCTCGAAGACCCCGTCGGTCCCGGGGAGGACGTCGTGACGCGGCGACTCGTAGGTGCTCGGCTGAGGCTGGGTCTGGTCCGGGTGGCTCACCGGTCGATCATCTCCCACGCTCGTGCGGCGGTCTGCGTCGCGCAGATCAGTCAGACGTGACCTTACCGTGACCACGGTGCGTGATCACACTTCGGTCACGTGGCGACCTGCGCCAGCGCCACGGCGACCTGCAGCGCCACCTCGTCGACCACGTCGGGACCGGAGCCACGAGCGACGACGGCGGCACAGCTGCTCCCGGCGGACCCGTCGAGGCTCCAGGCCTCCACCTCGACCACGGAGCTCCCCCACCAGAACCTCGCGAGCCGCGCCTCGAGCGCCACCCCCGGCACGTCGTCGACGCTCCCCCGACCGGTGCGGACGACCTGCTCCGCACACTCCCTGGCCCGGGGGCTCCAGCGGGCACGGGCTGCGTCCGCGTCACGCCTCTCCCGCTCGAGGTCCGCCTCGTCCGGCTCGGGCATCGGGTGGTCCGCCTGCCACCGGGCCAGCTCCGCGGCGTCGAGCGGCTCCTCGGTGAGCGGCACGTATGGCGCCGACCCGCGCGGCAGCTCGGTGCCCATCGGTGGCATCGGCGAGCGGCGACGGAGGTACCGCTGCGCCGGGGGCAGCGCCCACCACACCAACCACTCGGGCAGCATCACACCCCTCAGGCTAGCGGCGCCTCACCGGGCCCGCGGGTGCGACTCGGCATACACCTCTCGCAGTCGCTGCACGGTGACCAGCGTGTAGATCTGCGTCGTCGTGACCGAGGCGTGGCCGAGCAGCTCCTGGACGACCCGGACGTCCGCGCCCCCGTCGAGCAGGTGGGTCGCGAAGGAGTGCCGCAGCGTGTGCGGCGAGACGTGCTCGCTCAGCCCGGCGCGGGCGGCGGTCGCCTGGAGGACGGCCCACACGCTCTGTCGGGACAGCCGTCGTCCGCGCTGGTTGAGGAAGACCGCAGCCCCGCCGGATCCCCTGGCCGCGAGGGTCGGGCGGGCGCGGACGACATACGCCGAGAGCGCCTCGCGCGCGAACGAGCCCAGGGGCACCAGCCGCTCCTTGCCGCCCTTGCCGAGCAGCCGGACCACGGCCTCGTCGTCCGGCACGTCCGCGCCGGGGAGGTCGTCGAGGTCCAGCCCGACGGCCTCCGACACGCGGGCGCCGGTGGCGTAGAGCACCTCCAGCAGCGCCCGGTCGCGCAACGACTCGGGAGGGTCACCCACCGAGGCCGCGTCCAGCAGCCGCTCGACCTCGCCGATGCCGATCGCCTTGGGGAGCCGGGTGCCGGTCGCCGGCGGGCGCACCTCCCGGGCCGGGTCGACGGCGGTGACCCCCTCGAGGAGCAGCCAGCGGTGCAGCCCGCGGACCGCGATGAGGGTGCGAGCCGCCGAGGACGCCGACAAGGGCCGCCGGGCGGGAGCGTCGCCCTCCCCCGGCGCCGACGTGCGCAGGTGCGCGAGGAAGGACGCAACGTCCTCCTCGCGCACCTGGGCGATGTCGGGGGCGCCTCGCTGCTGCAGGTAGTCCTGGTAGCGGCGCATGTCCCGGGAGTAGGACGTGAGCGTGTTGGCGGACACGCCCCGCTCCACGGTCAGGTGGTCCAGCCACCCGCGGATGGCGCGCTCCGGCGTCAGCGCAGCACCTCGTCGAGCTCGACGCACTCCATGTCGAAGGCCTCGGCGACACCGTGGAAGGTGACGTCGCCGTCGTAGGTGTTGAGGCCGAGCGCCAGCGCGTGGTCACCCTTGAGCGCGTCGCGCCAGCCCTTGTCGGCGAGCGCGACGGCGTAGGGCAGCGTGGCGTTGGTCAGGGCGTAGGTCGACGTGTTGGCCACGGACCCCGGCATGTTGGCGACGCAGTACATCGTGGACCGGTGCACCGTGAAGACCGGGTCGGCGTGGGTCGTCGGCCGCGAGTCCTCGAAGCAGCCGCCCTGGTCGATGGCGATGTCCACGAGCACCGAGCCGGGGCGCATCTGCGAGACCAGCTCGTTGGACACGAGCTTGGGGGCCTTGGCGCCGGGCACCAGGACCGCACCGATGACGAGGTCGGCCTCCCGGATGGCGTTGGCGACCTCGAGGGCGTTGGAGGTGATGGTCTGCATGTGCCCGTGGTAGATCGCGTCGAGGTAGCGCAGCCGCGCGACGTTGATGTCGAGCATCTTCACGCGGGCGTGCATGCCCACGGCGATCTGCGCGGCGTTGAGGCCCGCGACGCCGGCACCGAGGACGACGACGTTGGCGCCCTGCACGCCCGGGACACCGCCCATCAGCACGCCGCGGCCGCCGTTGGTCTTCATCAGGTAGTAGGCGCCCACCTGGGACGCGAGCCGGCCGGCCACCTCGGACATAGGCGCGAGCAGCGGCAGCGACCGGTCGGGCAGCTGCACGGTCTCGTAGGCGATGGCGGTGACCTTGCGCTTCTTGAGCTCCTCGGTCAGCGGCCGGTCGGCGGCCAGGTGCAGGTAGGTGAAGAGCGTCTGACCCTCGCGCATCCGGTGGTACTCGGCCTCGATGGGCTCCTTGACCTTGAGGATCATGTCGGCCTGGGCCCACACGTCGTCGGCGGAGTCGATGATGGTGGCGCCGGCGGAGGTGTAGTCCTCGTCGGTGATGGACGAGCCGAGCCCGGCGCCCTTCTCGACCACGACGTCGTGGCCGTGCACCACCAGCTCATGGACGCCCGAGGGGGTGATGGCCACCCGGAACTCGTTGTTCTTGATCTCGCGGGGGATGCCAACCTTCATGACTGCTCCTGTCATATCCGGGGACGCCGTCGGCCCCGATCGCTCCTGCTCCCTGCACCGTGGCGGTGGCCAGGTGCCTCGCATCCACGAGTCTAGCCACGGCCATGTCGTGCGCCCATCGGGGGTGGGTCTAGGGACACTGGGGCGCATGAGCCTGTATGCCGAGACCCCCTCCCGCCGCCTCGCCCAGGTGCTGGGCGACCTGCTGCTCCTGGCATGGATCGCCGTGTGGGTGTGGGTCGGCCGGCTGGTGCACGACATGGTGGTGGCCCTGGCCGAGCCGGTCGTGGGGATCGAGGGCCGGGCCACCGACCTCAGCCGCACGCTGCGGGAGGCGGGGGCGTCGGTGAGCGACGTCCCGCTGGTCGGCGACCGGTTGCAGGTGCCCTTCGAGCGGGCGTCGGGCACCGGGGACGGCATCGCGCGCTCCTCCGCGGACCTCGTGCAGCGCATCCACGACGTCGCCACCCTGCTCGGCGTGCTGCTCGCGGCGATCCCGATCCTCGTGGTGGGGCTGCTGTGGGTATGGCGCCGGGTGGCGTTCGCGCGGCGGTCGGCGGCGGCGCAGCGGTTCGTGGACGCCGACGCCGACCTGGACCTCTTCGCGCTGCGGGCCATCGCCGGGCAACCGCTGCCGGTGCTGGCGCGGATCAGCGACGACCCGGCCGGCGCCTGGCGGCGGCGCGACCCCGAGGTGGTGCGGCAGCTCGCCGTGTTGGAGCTCGCGCACCACGGGCTGCGGCCCCCTGCCGGCACGCCGGCGGCCCCGCCGCGCTGACGCGACCGGAGGGCGGCTGTGGTTGCGGCTGGCGCTGCGGCGCCCGGCCGGCTCGTCGAGCGTCGGCCCCGCACAGATCGGTCACGAATGCCACGTCAGATCCGCTCAGACGTGGCAGGTGTGACCTGTCTGTGGGCCGCTGGGCCGGCCGCGCCGGCGGCTCGCGCCGCGAGGACGGCCAGGTGCTCGCGCAGCTCCGGCGGTGACCGCACCTCCACCTCGTCGGCCAGGCGCAGGACGTGCCAGGCCGCGGCGGCCAGGTCGTCCGCCCCCGCGGTGAGCACGCAGTGGTCGGGCCCGTCCGGGACGACCGTGCCCATGGTGGCGGGCACCTGCTCGCGGACCTGCTCGACCGAGGCGGCGAGCCGCACCACGACGCGGTGGCGGTACCCCTCCACGCCGATGGACCGCTGGACGTGCTCGGCCGGGTCGGGGCAGTCGCGCGGCACGAACCGCCAGGTGGTGACGTGGATCCGCGACATGCGGTCCACGCGGAAGACGCGCCAGTCGTCCCGGTCCAGGTCGAAGGCCAGGAGGTACCACCGGCGCCCGGCCACCACGAGGTGGTAGGGCTCGACGCGCCGCTCCCCCTGCCGGCCCGTCCGCGTCCGGTAGCCGAACCGCGCCTGCAGCCGGCCCCGGGCCGCTGACGACAGCGCGGTGACGGCCCCCACGTCGACCCGCTCGCCCCCGGCCGGCAGCGTCACCGTCGTCGTCTGCAGCGCTGCCACCTGCTCGCGCAGCGGCGCGGGCATCACCTGCTCGAGCTTGCCGAGAGCCCGCGCCGACGCCTCCTCGATGCCCTCGACCGTCGCCTGGGTGGCCAGCCGCAGCGCGACGCCGAGCGCCACCGCCTCGTCGTCCTCCAGCAGCAGCGGCGGCAGCTCTCGCCCCGTGACCAGGCGATATCCCCCGCCGGAGCCGGCTGTGGACTCCACCCGGTAGCCGAGGTCGCGCAGCCGCAGCACGTCGCGCCGCAGCGTCCGGTCGGTGACGGCGAGCTCGTCGACCAGCTCCCGACCGCTCCACACCGGCCGGGACTGGAGCAGGGACAGCAGGCGCAGCGCCCGCGCGGTGGTGTCCGCCATACGGCACATCCTGCCGGAGATCGCGGACAGAAGGTGTCCGCATGGGTGGAGACCGTGGAGCCATCCACCCACGGCGCCGAGATCGCCCTGGTCCGAGACCTCTACGACCACCGAGACACCCTAACCGACAAGGAGATCCGCTGATGTATGCACCGACGACCGACCCCGAGGTCCACATGCTCGCGGGCTACGCCGACTCCCAGGTCGACGCGCTACGGGCCAGCGCGGCCGACCTGACCGACGACCAGGCGCGGCAGCGGCCGGCACGCAGCGAGCTGTGCCTGGGCGGACTGCTGCGCCACGTCACCTATGTCCTGCGCCAGCATGCCGAGGGCGGGCGCTCCGGTGAGATCGACGAGGCGGGCTACCACGCGTTCATGGACTCGTTCGCGTTCGACGAGCGGCACACCCTCGCCGAGGTCCTGGCCGAGCTGGACCACTGGCGGGCGGCCTGCCGCGAGCGCACGCTGCGCTCGGACCCGGACGAGGAGTCGCTGCAGCCGCCCGCGCCGTGGGACGGGCTGCCGGCGATGATGGGGACTCGGCGCTACGAGATGCTGCACCTGGTCGAGGAGCTCGCCCGGCACGCCGGCCACGCCGACATCCTGCGAGAGCAGCTCGACGGCCGGCTCGTCCCTGACCTCGAGGCGCGCGCCGCCGGGCGGGAGGTGTGGGACCCCGCGGCGTCGTGACGGACGCCGGCCGCCCGCCCCTCACTCCAGATCGGGGTCGTCGTCGCGGGGCCGGTATCGGCGTCCGAGACCCATCCGGGCCACGACCACGCCGATGACCGCGAGGAAGCCGACCAGCGTCACCGGGAAGGTCCACTCCGGCACCTCGCCGCCGGGACGGTGCGCGGCGACCCCGATCTGCACGTCGGCGGCCGCGAGCAGCCCGACCGTGGCCGCCGACACCAGCATCATGTCCTCGCGCACCAGCCGTTCGAACCTCACCAGCCGCCGCGGCCGCTCCAGCCACCACTCCTTGTGAGGCACGTTGATCCCGTCCGGCCAGACCAGCGCCAGCCGGGACAGCCAGATCATCGGGTAGGCGACCGCCGGCGGCAGCAGCGCCGACATCGCGAGCGCCGACGCGCGGCTGGACCAGCCGTCGGGGGCCGGTCCGGTGCCCCAGTGCGTCGGCACCCGCTCGGGCAGCGTGGCGACCAGCCACACGAGCGTTGCGAGCCAGGCGACGGTGGCGAGCCCGAGCGCGAGCCGCGGTCCCCAGGACGACGGCTCGCGCGGGAGGGTGCGGGCCTCTCGGGAGACGGCCTGGCGTCGTTGCTCCTGCTGCTGCCACGTCCCCCCGGACATCGTCATACGGGCACTGTATGCCGCCCGCCCGCCGGCCTCATCACCGCCTGCCGACGACAACCACACCCAGGGGCACGTCGTGGTCGCCCCAGCACCCCAGAACGACCACAACCACACCCCCGGGACAGGTTGTGGTCGCCCCAGCACCCCAGAACGACCACAACCACACCCCTGGGGCACGTCGTGGTCGCCCCGGCCGCCCGACTCGGGCGAGGACGCTCAGCCCTCGACGCGTTCCAGCACGGGCCGCAGGTCCTCGGCGGGCGGGGTCCAGGTGGCCGACTCGGCGTCGACCTGCTCCCCTGAGCGGATGTCCTTCACGGAGTCCGAGTCCCCCTCGGCCCCGAGGAACCACACGAAGGGGATCGAGCGCCGGTCCGCAAATTTGATCTGCTTGCCGAACTTCGCTGCGCTGGGCGCGATCTCGGTGGCGATGCCGCGCCCACGCAGCTCGGCGGCCACGGCCAGGGCACGCGGACGGTCCTCCTCGACACCCAGCGCCACGACCACGCAGGTCGGCGTCGGGCGCGAGGCCCGGACCGCCCCGGTCGACACGAGGCGGGCGAGCAGGCGGGACAGGCCGATGGAGATCCCGACACCGGGGTAGGTGGTGCGCCCGTCGGAGGCCAACGCGTCATACCGGCCACCGGAGCAGACCGAGCCGTAGGACTCGTGGCCGACCAGCTGGGTCTCGTAGACGGTCCCGGTGTAGTAGTCCAGGCCGCGCGCGACGCGCAGGTCGGCGACGAGCACGCCGGGTCGCTGCGCCATGGCCGCCTCCATGACCGCGGTCAGCTCGGCCAGCCCCTCGTCAAGGGTGGGGTGGGAGACGCCCAGGGCGCGCACCCGGTCGGCGAAGGACGTGTCCGTCGACGAGATCTCCGCGAGCGAGAGGCACTGCCCGATCTGGTCGTCCGTCGCGCCGGCCTCCGCCAGCAGCTCGGTGACGCCCTCCGGCCCGATCTTGTCGAGCTTGTCGACGATGCGCAGCGTCCCGACGATGTCGGTGAGGCCGAGGCCGAGGTAGAAGCCCTCGGGGATCTTGCGGTTGTTGACCTGGATCCGGTAGTCGCCGATCGGCAGCTTGCTGAAGACGTCCGCGATGACCAGCGGCATCTCGGCCTCGTAGTGCGCGGCCAGGGAGCCGGCGTCGACGATGTCGATGTCGCACTGCGTGAACTCCCGGAAGCGCCCCTCCTGCGGCCGCTCCCCCCGCCAGACCTTCTGGATCTGGTAGCGGCGGAAGGGGAAGGTCAGCTTGCCGGAGTTCTCCAGGACGTAGCGCGCGAACGGCACGGTCAGGTCGAAGTGGAGCCCGAGGGCCTTGTCGGGATCGCCGTCGGCGCCGGCGCCGGAGTCGGCGCCGGAGTCGCCGTCAGCCGCGAGGCGGTGGACGCCGTAGATCTCCTTGTCGGCGTCCCCGCCCTTGCCGAGCAGGCGGGACACGGGCTCGACGGCGCGCGTCTCGACCGACACGAAGCCGTGCAGCTCGAAGGTCTCGCGGATGATGTCGAGGAACGCCTGCTCGACCACGCGCTCGGCGGGCAGCCACTCGGGGAATCCGGACAGCGGGGCGATCTTGGTGCTCATGTGGTGTCAGAGTCCTGTGAGGTAGGGGTTGGCGGCCCGCTCGCGGACCATGGTGGTCGCGGGGCCGTGGCCGGGGAGGATGAGGGCGTCGTCGGGCAGCGGCAGGACGACCTCGCGCAGGCTGCGCATCATCGCGTCGTGGTCGCCGCCGGGCAGGTCGGTGCGTCCGATGGAGCCGGCGAAGAGCACGTCCCCGGCCAGCACGGTGCTGGAGGCCTCGACGGGGACACCGTCGGGCGCGCCGGGGAGCGTGAACATCACCGACCCCTCGGTATGCCCGGGTGCGTGCAGCACGTCGACGCCGAGGCCTGCGAGGTCCAGGTGCTGGTGGTCGCGCACCTGCTCGACCACCGGCGGCTCGCGCCAGGTCCACGCCGCGCCGAACTGCTGCTCGAACATCGCCACCAGCTGCGGGTCCAGGGAGGCCGCCGGGTCCTGCAGGCGGTAGCGGTCGTCGGCGTGGATGTAGGCGGCAAGGTCCGCGTCGTCGCCCGTCGTGCACACCGGCGTCACGGAGAAGACGTGGTCGAGGTGGCCGTGGGTGAGCAGCACCGCGGCGGGCTTGAGCCGGTGCTCGGCGAGCACCTCGCGCAGCTGGTCGACCACACCGATGCCGGGGTCGACGACGAGCGCCTGCTCGCCCGCGGCGGGGGCGACGACGTAGCAGTTGGTCCCGAACGCCTGGGCGGGGAATGCGAGTACGAGCACCAGGTCAGCCTAGTCGGCCGGTCCCTACACTCGTGCGGGTGACGAGAGAGCAGGAGCGGGCCCGCGCACGGCGCCGCCACGAGAAGGTCCAGGCGGCGCGGGTCGCCAAGGCGCAACGGGCGGCACGCCGCCGGCAGCTGCTCGCGGTGGTCGCGACGGTGGCGATCGTGCTCGCCCTGGTCACCGGGGTCGCCCTGGCGATGCGCGGCAAGGACGATGCCCGTATGCCGGACGCCCGCTCCTCGGCCTCCGCAGGACCTCCCGCAAGCACGGGCACCGCCGCGGGGCTGCACTGCACCCCCGCCCCGGCGCCGCAGGCGACCCCCAAGACCTTCGGGACCGTCCCGGACCGCGCGACCGCCGCGGGCAAGTTCTGGGTCGCCACCCTCGAGACGACCTGCGGACCGATCACCGTGGAGCTGGACGGCCGCACGGCCCCGCAGACCGTGGCGTCCTTCCTGCACCTCGCGCGGGAGGGCTACTGGGCGCCGAGCCCGTGCCACCGGCTGACCGCCTCCGGCATCTACGTGCTGCAGTGCGGCGACCCCACGGGGACCGGCTCGGGCGGCCCGGGCTACGGCTTCGGCATCGAGCACGCGCCTGCGGACGGGGTCTACCCCCGCGGCACGTTGGCGATGGCCCGCACCCAGGACCCGCAGAGCAACGGCGGCCAGTTCTTCGTGGTCTACCGGGACACCCAGCTGCCGACGCAGGGCGGCGGCTACACGATCTTCGGCAAGGTCACCGCCGGTCTGGATATGGTGGACCGCATCGCCGCCGCAGGGTCCGACGACTCCAACGGGCCCGGCGACGGCCATCCGAAGACCGCGATCAGCATCCTCAAGGTCTCCGTCACAGAGAAGAAGGCATGACCGTGTCCAACCAGCCTGAGCAGCCGACCACCCCGTCCGTCGACACCGAGGCCGACGCCGCGGTGTCGGCCGAGGCCCCCCAGGCGGCCCCCGCCGAGACCGGGGTCGAGCCGACCACCTCGGGCGACCAGCCGGCCGAGACCTCCACCAGCGAGGGAGCGCAGGCCGAGCCCGCCGCGACCACGTCCGTGAGCGAGGGCGTGACGACCGACGAGCCCACCACTCCTGAGCCGGAGACGAGCGAGCCCGCCACCCCTGAACCGGAGACGAGCGAGCCGGAGACAGGCGAGCCCGCGGCGAGCGAGCCCACGGCCGACGCCCCAGAGACGAGCGAGCCCGTCACCGAGCCGGCCCGGCCCACGCCGCCGGCCGCGCGACCCACGCCCGCCTCGATGCCCCGGCCCCCGGCGCGCCCGGCGGCCACCCCGGCCGCCGCCGCACCCGCCCCGACCCCCGCGCCGCCGAGCAACGCCGCGAGCTTCGGCCGCGTGGCCGAGGACGGCACGGTCTACGTGCGCACCCCCGACGGCGAGAAGCCCGTGGGTTCCTACCCCGGGGCGTCCGCCGAGGAGGCGCTGGCCTACTTCGCGCGCAAGTACGACGAGATGTGGGCCGCCGCGGACCTGCTCTACCACCGCGTGCTGCAGACGGGCCTGTCCGCCAAGGAGGCGTCCGACGACCTCGGCACGCTGCGCGAGCACATCGGCGAGGCCAACGTCGTCGGCGACCTGCCCGAGCTGGACGCCAAGGTGGAGTCCATCGCCACCGCGATCGAGGCCCGCAAGCAGGTGGAGGCGACCGAGCGGGCCGCCGCCCGCGAGCAGGCCCGCGCGGAGCGGGAGGCGATCGTCGCCGAGGCCGAGCAGATCGCCGCCCAGGACCCCGCCAAGACGCAGTGGAAGGCCTCGGGCGCGCGCATCCGCGAGCTCCTCGAGGACTGGAAGAAGCACCAGCGCTCCTCCGCCAAGCTCGACCGCGAGTCCGAGAACTCCCTGTGGCAGCGCTTCTCCGCCGCCCGCAACTCCTTCGACAAGGCCCGGCGGGTCTACTTCGCCGAGCTGGAGTCCACCCAGTCCGACGCCAAGGAGGCCAAGGAGAAGCTCGTCGCCGAGGCCGAGAAGCTCGCGACCAGCAAGGAGTGGGGCTCCACCGCGGGCGCGTTCAAGCGGCTCATGGACCAGTGGCGTCGCGCGGGCCGCGCGGGGCGCAAGGACGACGACGCGCTGTGGGCCCGGTTCAAGGCGGCGCAGGACTCCTTCTTCAACGCCAAGGACGAGATCGCGGCCGAGGAGGACAAGGAGTTCCGCGCCAACCTGGAGGTCAAGGAGGGGCTGCTCACCGAGGCCAAGGCGCTGCTGCCGATCAAGGACCTGCAGGCGACCAAGGCCCAGCTGCGCACCATCCAGGACAAGTGGGACGCCGCCGGCAAGGTCCCCCGCTCGGAGATGGGGCGCATCGAGGGCGAGCTGCGCAAGGTCGAGCAGACCGTGCGGGACGCCGAGGACGCCCGGTGGAAGAAGTCCAACCCGGAGGTCAACCACCGCGCCACCGCCTTCGCCGAGCAGATCGAGCGGGCCCTGGAGAAGGAGAACAAGGCCCTCGACAAGGCCAGGGCCTCCGGCGACGAGAAGAAGATCAAGGCCGCCGAGGAGTCCCTCGCCTCCCGCCGGGCGCTGCTCGAGATGGTCCACAAGGCCCAGTCCTGACCTCCCTCAGGTAGTCACCTCCGCCTGGGTTCGCACCCCAGGCGGACGTGTCGAACCCAGGCCGACACCGGCGCAGGGCCCGCACCCGCGAGGGGCGGGCCCTGCGGCATACGCCCTCGCAGCCTGCCCGACGGCGCCCCCGACAAAAGTTCTAGAACTATTTTGTTCGAGTTGCTCTAGAACAACTAGATTGTTGGCATGTTGATCACCATAGACCCCGAGTCGACCGAGCCGCTCTACGGGCAGCTCGTGGCGCAGGTCCGGGGCGCCATCCTGCGCGGTGACGTGGGCCCGGGCGACAAGCTGCCCGGCGCCCGCGACCTTGCCGCCAGCCTGGGCATCAACATGCACACCGTCCTGCGGGCCTACACCACGCTGCGCGACGAGGGGGCCATCGAGCTGCGACGTGGGCGGGGTGCCGT